>CAZLEO010000258.1:0-13470 GCA_964558555.1 uncultured Rickettsiales bacterium
CTGGATCCGGCCTTCGAATCGGTGGTCGCCGTGGGCGCCAGCTTCACCCAGGGCATCCAGTCCGCCGTGCCCTCGGACCACGGCACCCTGGCCAGCCCGGGCGCCCGCCTGTCGTCGCAGCTGGGCGCGTGGATGCCCCTGCCCCAGCTCATCCCCGATCTCTTCCCCGCCATGAGCGTCGATGATGTCGGCCCCGTACCCGAATGCGAGACCCCGTCGGTGGTCTCCTACCTGGGCTGGTCCGCGGTCGAGGCCCTCAACCAGATGCTGGACCCCGACACCGGGGAGTTCGGCTTCCAGTGGGCCCGCGTGGACCCCGATCAAGAGGTCCGCAACCTCGCCGTGGGCGGCCTGCGCGTGGCCGAGGTGGTCGACAGCCCGGCGGACGACGACTTCTACCGCCAGTTCCTCGCCCACATCGTCTTCGATCCCTACGGCGGCCTGTACGATCCCGTCCCCCACACACCCCTCGAGCTCACCGCCGACCTCGAGCCGACGATCATCGTCAGCGCCGACCTGTACGGCAACGACCTCGTCACCGCCATCGTCGAGGGCAACGATATCGACCCCTCCGAGGTCACCTCGCTGGAGGACTTCACCGCCTCGGTCACCGAGGCCGTCGACCAGATGGCCGCCACCGGCGCCCAGGTCTTCCTCACCAACGTGCCCCAGCCCTCCCTCGTCCCCGCCGCGGCCGAACGCCGCCGCTGGCTCGTCTCCCAGGGCTGGACCACCGAAGAAGAGGTCAACGAGGCCCTCGCCGAGATCGACGCCATGGCCGAGGACTTCAACGCCGTGTTCGACGACGTCTGCGCCCAGCACGACAACGTCCACGTCGTCGACCTCGTCGGCCTCGTCGAGGACCTGCGCGAGGACGGCATCGTCGTGGGCGACCAGACCGTCACCATCCGCCGCTTCGGCGGCCTCGTCAGCCTCGACGGCCTCCACTTCTCCGACACCGGCTACGCCGTCCTGGCCAACGAGATCATCGAGACCATCAACGCCGAGCTCGGCACCGACGTCCCGCTCGCCGACCTCGAGGCCATCGTCGCCACCGACCCCTATGCTCCCCACAACCTCGAGGCCGCCGGACTGGACATCTCCGCCTGCGATCCCCTCGACTGAGGAACGACCCATGCACGACTTCGAGCTCAAGATCACCCGTGCCTCCAACGGCTTCCAGGAGGCCAAGATCCTGCTGGCGGGCGTGGAGCTGGGTGTGTTCGACCGGCTCGAGGAGGGTCCGGCGAGCTCGGAAGAGCTGGCCGAGGATCTCGGGGTGAGCGTGCGGGGGATCGAGATCCTGGCGGACGCCCTGGTGTGCAAGGAGTACCTGGAGAAGCGAGGGAACGAGTACTCGAATTCGGAGGGGGCCAGCCGGTTCCTGGTGCGGGGATCGGGGGAGTCGCAGGCGTTCATCCTGGGGCACCGAAACCAGATGTATCGGTCTTGGGGAAAACTCGAAGAAGTGGTTCGTAAAGGCAGGAAAACACAGGAAAAAGACAAGGCAACTCTAGCAGATCCTGAGGCCAACCGGAACTTCATCCTGGGCATGGCCGAGGTGAGCCGGGAGCGGCTCGGACCGATCCTGGATCGCCTTCCGCTGGAGGGGGCGGAGGTGTTCGTGGACCTGGGGGGTGGGCCGGCCCACTATGCGTGCGAGGTGGTGCGGCGACACGGGGGAATGGAGGCCCTGCTGGTGGACCTGCCGATGACGGTGGAGGTGGCTCGGGGGTTCATCGCCGAACAGGGGCTGGAGGACCGGATTCGGGCGAGGGTGTGCGACTTCTACGGCGAGGAGGCGCTGGACCTGCCGGTGCAGGCGGACGTGATGCTGATCTCGCAGGTTCTGCACGCCGAAGGACCGGATCAGAACGCCGCACTGCTGCGCAAGGTGGTGCCGCACGTCAGACCCGGCGGGTGCGTGGCCATCGTCGAGAACCTGGTGGACGAGACCCGCACGGCGCCCACGTGGGGGGCGATGTTCGCGGTGAACATGCTCACGGGTACGCAGCGGGGTCGCACGTACACGGCGGCGGAGGTGTCGGGGTGGCTGACAGACGCGGGCCTGCGGCCGGAACCGATGTTCGAGGTGGCGCCGCGGACGCAGATGATCCTGGCGTACCGCTAGGTGATCACCAGTCCTCGAACAAGCGATGGTCGCCTGTCGCCCGTCGCCAGTGCAGGGTGCCATGGTGCTCGCGCGACCATCTGCACTTGAATTTCCGCTAGGGGGCAGTTCAGGCCGAGATGTGCGCACATCTGCCCCTGGATTGCCGTCTTGAGGAAGTTCAACCCGAGATGTGCGGGCAATTTGACTATCCCCTCACCCGCCCCTACCTGGGCCAGCTCCACCGTCCCCGAAACCGAACCGGATCACCAGTCCACCAGCGGCGACTCGTAGTAGTCCAGGCCCCAGTGGTCCATGCGGGGGCCGTGGGCGGCGAGGCGGTCGCGGTACTCGTCCCAGGACCGCCCGTCGAGCGGGGACCAGCCGATCTCGGCGTGCCCCGGCAGCCGCGGGAACACGAGGAACTCCACGTCGTCGATCACCTCGACGGTCTCGGTCCACAGGGGCGCCTCGAGGCCGACCACGTCGGACTCGCCCAGCCCGCCGGTCACCGGGTCCCACTCGTAACCGTCCTGGACGTCGGTGGGGCCGGCCCAGAACGTGCCCACCGGGGAGTTCTTGTCGTAGATCATGTCCAGGTAGGCGTGCTCGGCGGGTGAGGCGATGATGCCGGAGCCCTGCGCCACGGCGGCCAGCGCGTTGTCCTCGTCGTGCCAGTACTGGGTCAGCACGGGCGTCGCCAGCGGGGCGGTGGCGATCTCGTCCCAGCCGATCATCGTCTTGTCCAGGCCGGTGAGCATCTCCTGGACCTCGTATATGAACCAGCCGTAGTCGTCGTCGTCCGTGCCCTGGGCCTCGTCGCCGCCGATGTGGATGTAGGGCCCCGGGGTCAGCGCGGCGAGCTCCCCCAGCACGTCCTCCAAGAAGACGTAGGTGATGTCCCCCTCCAGCCACAACGAGGCGTCGGAGATGCCGCCGTGCAACATGGGGTCCAGCGGCTCGCCGTCCTCGTTGAGTTCCCCGTAGGACGCCAGCGCGGCGGTGCAGTGGCCGGGCATGTCGATCTCGGGCACCACGGTGACATGGCGGGCCGCGGCGTACTCGACGATGTCGGCGTACTCCGCCTGGGTGTAGTACCCGCCCTCGCCGCCGCCGATCTCGAACGAGCCGCCCACCAGCGCCAGATCGGGCCACGACAGGATCTCGATCCGCCACCCCTGGTCGTCGGTCAGGTGCAGGTGGAAGCGGTCCATCTTGTAGTGGGCGGCCGTGTCGATGAGCCCCTTGACCTCGTCGACGGTGAAGAAGTGCCGCGCCACGTCGAGCATCATCCCGCGCCACTCGAACCGCGGCCAGTCCTCCACCACGACCCGGGGCAGGGCCCAGTCCACCCCCTCGACCACTTCGGGGCTCTCCACGTCCGGAGGCAGCAGCTGGCGCAGCGTCTGGCAGCCGTAGAACACCCCCGCCGCGGTGGTCGCGCTCACGGTCGCGTGCTCGCCGTCCACCTCGATCCGGTAGCCCTCGTCTCCCAGGTCCGATCGCCCGGCGCCCCCCAGCTGCAGGACGATGTCCCCCGCAGCCGGCGCGCCGTCCGCCACTTCGAAGAGGTACCCGGTGGACCGCCGTAGCACCTCGGCCAGCAGCTCCGCCTCGGACGCGAGGCCCTCACCAGCGATGATGCGGGAGCCCTCGTCCAGGTGCAGGTAGCCCGCGTCGCCGCTGACGGACACCGGGGCCGGGATCAGGTTCAGCGCCCCGATGGGCGCGAAGTCGTCGTCGTCGCCGGGGATCGCGTCGTCGTCCCCGGGATCGTCCCCCGGACAGCCGACGAGCAACACGAGCAGGACCAGCGGTATCCGTGGAGTTCGCATGACCCGACCCTATCGCAGGCTCGATTCCCTTTCGACTCCCGTCCTCACCCCTTGGGGGGAAACGTGAGAACACCCGGTGGGTTCTGCAGGGCGATGGAGCGGCAACGAAAGAAAGGAACCATGACCCACCGTCACGAATCCCTCGTCTGCCCCCGATGCGACACCCATTTCGGCTTTGGAACGACCTGTCCGGACTGCTACGTGCTGCTGGTGAATGACTCGTTCGTCGAGTCGTCCAGGGAGATCGAGCCGGTCGTCGTACCCCTCACCGGCTGGAGGCTCGCCGCCCAGCGGACGATGGCGGTCCTCGGCGAGCTCTTCATCGCCCTCATCTGACGACGTCAGCGGGCCTCGAACACCTCGATCCCGGTCGCGCCCCCCTCCTCGAGCCGCCAGGCGATGCCCTGGTCGGCGTACCACCAGAGGCCCAGGACGGGATCGGCGTCGGGCTCACCGAACTCGCCGCTCACGCCCGACTCGGCCGACTCCAGCCCGTTCCCGCCGGCGGTCGTCCCGCCGAAGCCCGCGGCCAGCGCGATGGAGGTCACCGTGTCGTCCGATCCGTAGACGCCGCTCAGGGGTGGATCGACGTAAGTGAAGCGAACCCCCAGGTCCCCCAGGTCCAGCACCGAAGGCGCCTGGCCCAGCAGCACCTCCACGTCGGCGCGGGTGTCACCCAGCAGCACTGCGCCCCCGTCCACGGCCACGCCACACGCGGGCGCGATGCCGACGTCGCCAAGGCAGTCCTCGCCGGCGGGCTCCTCGTCACATCCGCTCAGGCAGATCATCAACGCGATCAGGGTCAACCACCTCATGACTCACCTCCCCTCTCGGTGAAGTCGAAGCGCGCGGTGGACACCTCCCCGATGCGCTCGAGGGTCGCGGCGTCGAAGATGGCCGCGTACCACGTCCCGTACTCGAAGGCGTCGGGCACCTGGTACTGAGGCGCGAGCAGCTCGTTCGAGAACACCGAGTTCTCCGGCAGCGTCAGCCGCGTCCCGGCGTCGCCGGCCTCGGCCCCCTCGAAGCCCACGTCGCCGCCGTAGACCACAGGGGGCAGGTCGTCGATCTGCAGCAGGATCAACAGCTCCACCTCCCGCTCGGGCCCCGGGTTGTACAGGGTCACGAAGGTCGGCATGGTCTCGCCCGCCACTTCGTAGGCGATGCGCCGCGTGGTGATGCCCACGCGGGTCTCGCCGCCCACAGGCGGCGCGTCGAGCACTGGCTCGAAGGTCACGGTCCCGACCTCGGGATCGTCGGCGCCGTCGTGGATGGTCTCCTCGATGGCGTCGAGATCCGTGGTCCCCCACCAGTTGTTCGCGATGTCCGGGTTGCGCACCCAGTCGGGGTCCTCGACGTGCGCGTTGTGCCAGGCGAAGTCGCACGGTTCGTCCACCAGCAGGTTGTCGTGCACGGCGTTGTACGCAAAGGCGCGCAGGTAGGCCGCGCCCACGCCGCCGCCGCCGTGGTACAGCGCGACGTTGTCGGTGATCGTGTTGTCCATCATCATCGGCGCGGAGTGGGGGCTGCAGGTCACGCACACGTGCACGCCACCCCCGTCGGCCCACCAGGAAGTGTTCCCCAGCACCTGGTTTCCGTAGAACCCCAGGGAGCACGACACGAGGCTCACGGCGCCCCCCTCCGAGGCCGTGGTGTTGCCCTCGAAGTGGTTGCCCACCATGGGCGAGTACATCAGCTCGGCGGAGATGGCCCCGCCATACGCCGACTCGTTGGCCTCGAACACGCAGTCCTGGAGGACCGGCGCCGCGTCGTGGATGTACAGGGCGCCGCCGAAGTAGGGATCGGCCGCCTCGTTGTCGTGGAAGTGGCAGTCGCGGATGCGAGGCGCGCTGCCCTGGCGGACGACCATGGCCGCGCCGCCGGTGTAGTCCGTGCCGTCGGTGACGAGATTGTAGCGGAACTCGCACTGGTTCACGTAGGGGGAGGCGCCGCCCATGCGCACGGCCCGCGTCGCGTACTCGAACACGCAGTGCTCGAGCAGGCTGCCGGACTGGTACTCGTCCACGGCGGTGAAGACCGCCGGGGTCGAGCTCTCCTCGAAGACCATCGAACCCCAGCGCTCGGACTCCTCACCGTCCGGCTTGCCCGTGAAGACGACCGGTTCCTCGGCGGTCCCCGCCGCGACGATCTCGCCGAACACGAACAGATCCACCTCGGCGGCCAGCTCCACGGTGACGCCGGGCTCCACGGTCAGGGTCACGCCCTCGGCCACCGAGGCGGTGTTCGCCACCGTGTACGGGCTCCCGTCCGCCGTCCACGTCGTGTCCTGGTCGATGACCGGGGGCACCTCCGTGGCGACGGCGATCAGGGGCGCGGTCAGCGCCGCGACCAGCACGATCGAACGCAGGATCATGGTCCCTCCTGTTCCCCCCCGAGCAAGGTAATGGAACTGCTGGAGATTGGCCACAATCAGTCGAGCAGGGCGTCGAGCTCGTCCCGCACGGCGTCCAGGAACGCCTCCACCCGGGACGCGGTCAGGGCGGGCTCGCAGTGGGCCACGGTCACGTCCACCGCCCCTCGGCAACCCGTGGCCGCGGCGATGAGCACCGGCGGGTGGCCGATGGGGGGCAGGATGTAGGCGTGGTTGCAGGGCCCGGCCCCGAAATCGAGCCGCTGCGGATCGAGCCTCCCCATGTTGGTGAACACCACCGGGCCCAGTCGCTGGGGCGGTCCGTGCCTCACGCCATGGCCGATGGCCTTGCGCAGCAGCGCTCCGGGCAGCGCGGTGGCCAGGTGCACGGCGAACAGGGCGAAGCCGTACCCCACCAAGCCCCGCTTCCAGCGACGCGTCAGCGCCATCGCGTGGCGCAGCAGCTCCCGCGGCGGCGGCAGCGGCCGGCGCCCCATCCGCAGGGTGTGGATGGCGCTGAAGTTCTCCACCTGGTCGGTCGCCGCGACCAGCTGCCGCAGATCTGCGGTGCACACCAGGTTGATCTCGGGTGCAGGTACGTCAGGGAAGGTGCGCTCCAGGGCACGCGCGAACGCGGTCACGAGCAGGTCGTTGACGGTGGCCCCCTCCTCGCGCCACCGGGCTCGCAGCGCCTCCACGGGCCCGTGCTCGAGGTGGAGCCGACCGCACCGAGTCGCCTCCACGTCGCCGACCGCCATGGGCACGGTCATGCCCCGACCGGGGCGCAGGGCCCACAGATCGTCGAGCAGTCCCAGGGTGTAGGCCGGCACCCGCCAGGGCCGCCACGCGGTCAGCAGTCGCCACAGGGCGTGCGTGCGGCGGATCGGTGTCGGACGCCAGCTCGGGTCCTTGCGCAGCGAGCGGCACGCCGCGGCGATGCGGTAGGCGAGCTCCTTGGTGCCGCCGCCGTCGGCGAGCAGGTGGTTCACCCGCAGCATCAGGCGGTCGCCGTCGGGCAGGTGCACGAGGCGGGCCTCCAGCGGCAGCCGCCCCTCCAGGGCGAAGGGTCCGGCAAACAGCCCGGCCTCCACCTCGTCGGCCTCAGCCTCGTCCGACGCCTCGATCTCCGTGATGGTCCAGGAGACCTCCTCGTCGGGTTCCCAGCGTGTACGCCAGAACCCCTGCCGCGGCCGCGATCCCAGCTCGGGGAGGTCCTCGGCCACCGCGGCGACGGCCCGCCTCAGGAGATCCACGTCCAGGGGGCCGGGCAGGTCGGCCACGAGGACCAGCACGTTGTCGGCGATGGTGCTGATGCCCTCGACCGCCGGGACGAGAGGGCTGGCGGGGATCGACAGAGGTCTCACCTCTCACTCGTCGAAGGTGACGTCCACGCGGTGGGAGGCGCCGGGCGCCACGTTGAAGATCACCGACTTGTCCTGCTCGTCCTCGCAGGGTCCGCAGAAGGTGCGCAGGTGGTGCTCCCCCGACGGGATCTCCACGTCCAGCAGCGGCGTCTTGCCCATCAGTTCGCCGTCCAGGTGCACGGTGCCCCAGGGCTCGGAGTTGACGGTCAACAGGGACGATCCCTCGGGGGTGGACTCCTCGTCCCCGGAGTCGAACTGGACCAGCAGGTGCGTCCACGTGTCACCCGCCTCCACCGTCAACGTGTGGGTCTCCTCCTGGGGCTCGACGCACGGGCCGCACTTGAAGGTGACCTCGTGCTGGCCCGGCTCCACGGGATAGTCGCGCTTGGGCGTGTTGCCGATCTTCACCCCGTCCAGGTACACGGTGGACCAGGGCTTGGTGTTGACGGTGATGAAGGCGCTGTCACCGGCATCGACGGCGTCCACGGGCTCCCCCGCATCGAAGCGGGTGCAGTCGTGGGTGTAGATCTCGCGCGCCTCCACCGCGAACGCCAGGGAGCGGCTCTGGGGTTCCCTGCAGGAGATGCACTCGAGCACCACCGTGTGGGAGCCGGGCGTCACCGCGTACTTGCGCAGCGGCGTGTTGCCCACCAGCTCGCCGTCGAGGGTCACCGAGGCCGCCGGCTGGGCGTCGAGGCTGACGAAGGCCTCGGTGGGGCCGCCGGCCGGGGTCTGGGGGCAACCGGCCAGGCCGAATGCCAGGGTCGCGAGGAGCCCTGCGAGCCAGCCGCGGCGCCTCATGGGCGACTCCGGGCGAACCGGCACGCCGCGGCCATGCCCAGCAACCAGACCAGCGCCACGCCTGGCAGCGAATCCTGCGGCGCAGTGCGGCAGGCACACTGGATGCCGAAGGTGGGGTTGCTGTTCATGGTGGTGTCCGGGCCGCCGGGGCCGGGCCCCTGGTTCCCCGGGGAGGTGTCGTCGTCGTCATCGTCGTCCCAGGGACCGCCGCCGGTGTCGTCGTCGTCGCCAGACCCAGAGGTGTCATCGTCGTCGCCAGGCCCCGAGGTGTCGTCGTCGTCGCCAGGCCCCGAGGTGTCGTCGTCGTCGTCGCCGCACCCCTCGTCCACCTTGCCGTTGCAGTTGTCGTCGATGCCGTTACAGTCCTCGGCCGCGCCCGGGTTCACGTGGGCGTTGCCGTCGTCGCAGTCGTTGCCGCCGCAGTCGCTGGACTCGTACCCGTCCCCGTCGTCGTCGGTACACGACCCCGGCTCGAAGCGCACGGCGTAGTTGTTGCCCAGCACCGACTGGTCGCGGGACCGCTGCAGGGCGTGGCCCATGGCGCCGTCCTGGATGCCGCAGGTGGCCGAGGCGCCCTGGTTGTAGCTGCCGTTGCCGAAGTTGGTGTCCTCGTAGTGGAACTCGACGGCGCCGTCTGCCTCGTAGAGCTTGATCTCGAAGGTGCCGGTGCCGCTGGAGTAGAAATGCGGCACGCTGAACCACTCCACCAGGAAGACGCTGTTGGGGCTCGATCCCTGGGTGTCCCACCAGATACTGCCGCTGTTGCCCGGGTTCAGATCGTCCCAGAAGATGGCCATCATGCGGTAGGTGTCGAAGGGCAGGTCCACGTTGTTGTAGCCCACCACGTCGGCGCCGTCGAAGTGGGCCACGCCGTTGGACGTGACGGTGATGGTGTCGAAGACACCGCCGTAGAACGGGAAGTCGAAACCCAGCGGGATCTCGACGAAGTCCTCGTCCGACAGGGACGCGTAGTTGCCGTAGATGGCCTCGTAGGCATAGGTCACGCCGGGCTCGTCCGAGTCCGCCCAGGTGTACCCGAACCCGTCCGGGCCGCCGGTGGCGGCCCAGGTCGCGGCGGAGGTCGCGAGCACGGCGCTCGCCACGAGTACGGTCAACAAGGTGCGCATCGTCACGTCCCCTCTGGTCGTCGTCGCAGGATTCATAGCGTGCCACACGGCCCCGCGGGCCCACAACAGAGTTGTGGCCGCTGGCCCGGCCAGGCCCGGAGGGGTACACTGCCCGACACATCCCAGGGTGAGTGGGGCACCCGCAACGGAGAGCCGGGCGAGGTCGTGACCCAGACCATCGGCAGCTACGAGGTCCTCGGCCGCCTGGGTTCGGGCGGTATGGCCGAGGTCTTCCTGGCCCGATCCGTGGGTGAGGAGGGGTTCGAGAAGCGCGTCGCCATCAAGCGCATGCACCCCGACCTGTGCCGCGAGGATTCGCACATCCAGACCTTCGCGGACGAGGCCCGCCTGGTCGCCCAGCTCAACCACCCCAACATCGTCCACGTCTACGCCTTCGAGCGGGACGGCCCGTCACACTACCTGGTCATGGAGTACATCAAGGGCGTGACCCTCGCGCGCGCCCTGCAGCGGGCCCACGAGCAGGGTCTCGACATCCCCCCGGACGCCGCGGCGGCCATCGGCGTGCAGGTCTGCGACGCACTGGCCTACGCCCACTCCGCGCGCACCTACGACGGCGAGCCCATGCACATCGTGCACCGGGACATCAAGCCGGCGAACATCATGCTGACGTCGCGCGGCCAGGTGAAGATCACCGACTTCGGGGTGGCACGCGCCACCACCAACCTGCACCAGACCCTGCCCGGGACCGGCAAGGGCACGCTGGCGTACATGGCCCCCGAGCAACTCGAGGGCGAGAACATCGGCCCCCACTCGGACCTGTTCTCGCTGGGCGTGGTGCTGTTCGAGCTGTTCGCCGGGCGGCGCCTGTTCGAGGACACGGGGCTCTCGCGGTTCCTCGAGCGGCGCAAGGCCGGCGTGCTCGAGGAGGACTACGCGCTGCTGGGCAGCCGGCTCGCCGAGGCGGTGGACGTGCTCCGGGGCAGCCTGGCCCGCGAACCGGCCGACCGTTACCCCGACGCGCAGGCCATGGGGGACACGCTGCGCGCCCTGCCGTGCTTCCGCGGCCGCGGCGTCATCGAGGCCTGGCTCATGGAGGTGGGCGCCCGCGAGGAGCCCATGGACGCGCTGGTGACCACCCTGTCGAGCCAGGAGATCCGGGCCGTCACGGTGGCGGATCACCCGTCCGGTGGCCCCGGTTCGGGCCGCCCCGACTCGGACTCGACGGAGGGGTACACCACCACGTCCCTGAGCCCGCCGAGGCCGTCGACGCCGTTCACCACGATCACCGAGAAGACCCGCCTGATGCAGCTGCCGCGCGGCACACGGCTGCCGCTGCTGCTGGCCGCTGCCGTGGCGGCCGTCGGCCTGATCACCCTGTGGCCGCCGTGCGGCGCGGACGTGGACATGGAGGGCGCGAACGCCGCCGCAGGGGGTGTGGAACCCGTGACGGAGCCCGTCACCGAGCCCGTCACCGAGCCCGCCACCGAGGCCGTCACCGAGGCCGACGTGGTGGAACCGACCACCCCGACCGACGTGGAGCCGATCACGCACGCCGCGGTCGATCCGCTGGAGGACCCGACTCCACCCGAGGATCCCACGCCCGATCCAAACGAGGTTGCAGTGGGGGCGGCCAGCCTGTACATCACCACCGATCCCTGGGGTGAGATTTACGTAGACGAACAGCTGCGCGCGACCGAAGGATTGTTGCAAGATCTCCAGGTGGACCTGGGTGTCCACCGGGTCCGGGTGGTCCCGGCCGACGGGACGACCCCGGAGGGATCCTTCGAGATCGAGGCCGCACAAGACGGGGAGCAGCTGAGGTGGCGCTTCGAGTACCGAGGCGGTTCCTGGCACGCGCGCCATCGCTGATCCTCTTCAGCATCCTCTCACTGTTCCTCGCGTTCCCCGCCCCCGCCGCCACCTCCGACAACATCCGCGTCGTCGCCCTCTCGCCGCACACGGGAGCGAGCCCGCGCAGCGACCGCCTGGTCCGGGAGGCCCTGGCCCACCTGGGCATGGAGGCCTCGAACATCGACGTGATCCACGGGCTGGCCGACCTGCTGGGGACGGACAGCGTGGGCCTGTTCGGCATCGACGCGGTCGCCACCTGCGCAGATGAACCGCTGGGCGCCGACGAGTTCGAGCGCTCGCTGACCGAGGCGGACGAGCACATGGCGTTCGCCGAGTACCAGGTGGCGGTGGAAGACCTGCGCGCCCTGCGCCAGCGCCTGCCCTGCCTCGCCGATCCGGTGGAGGCGTCGCGCCTGCACCGGCTGCACCTGCTGGAGGGGGTGGCGAGCTGGTTCGTGGGCGACGAGGAGCAGGCCCGCGTCGCCTTCGAGCGGGCCGTGGTCGTGGACGAGGCCTACAGCTGGGGCGGCGAGTTCGGCCCCAAGCCCCAGGAGCTCCATGTCCAGGGCATGCGCGCGGTGCTCAGCCGCCCGCAGGCCTCGCTGATGGTCGCGTGGGCCGACTCCGCGGCGACCGCCGCCCTCGACGGCCAGCCCCTGGACCTCGTGGACGGCTGGGCCCAGGTGGACACGCGGGCCGGCGAGCACCTGCTGCAGGTGTTCCCGTCCAGCGGCGACCCCTGGCAGTGCACGCTGAACCTCACCGGCGAAGTCGTGCTGGTGGAGCGCCGCGCCTTCTTCGCCGGCCTGGACGCCCTGGAGTCGGGGGACACGGCCGAGTACGGCGGCCCCGCGCGCCCCGCCCTGGCCGCCATCTCCAGCTGGATGCTGGAGCAGGGCTACACCAGCGGCTGGCTCGTGGTCGTGCCCGGTACCGGCCCCTCGGCCGACCTGCAGGCCGCGTCGCGCCAGCGCGTGCTGCGCATCGATCCCTACGCGCCGTCCATCCAGCAGCCGCGGGTACTGGCCGAGCGGCTGGCCGCCCTGCCCTGGCGCGGCCGGTTCGGCGTCAACGGCGGCGTGCTGGCCTACCGTCGATCCGGGCAGACGTACTGGTACGGCAAGCTCGAGGGCTCCATCTTCATCCACGCGCTGCCCAACCTCAGCGTGGGCTGGACCGCCGGGATCGCCAGCTTCCACTCGCCGCGATTCGACGCCACGGTCATCATCGTGCCGGTTCGCGCCCACCTGCGTATCTCCCCCGACTACGGCACGTTCCGGCCCTACGTGGACTTCGCCGGCGTGAGCCACTGGCTGGGCCCGCACGGCTCGGCCCAGTGGTCCTTCGGAGGTGAGATCCAGGGAGGCATCGATATCCGGCCGCTGACCTCCAAGGTTTTCGGCTGCGGCGTCGCCGCGGGCGGCGGGTACGTGGGGGGGCCCACGTTCGACATCCAGGGAGGGTGCTCGGTGCAATGGTGACCCCGGCCATCACAACCCTGATCGCCGTCCAGCTGCTGGTGGGCATCGAGCTCGAGGACGTCTCGGTGGACCTGCGCGGCACCGTCCGCGGCGACCGGCTGGGCGCGAGCCTCGCGTGCGGTACCGACCTCGACCACGACGGCGACGGCCTGGGCTCCGAGATCCTCATCGGCGCCCCTGAACACGCCTTCGCCCCGGGCGAGGAGTACCAGCACTCGGGCATGGTGATCTGGATCCAGGACGCCACGCTGTTCCTCGAAGAGAGCTACTACCGGATCGACCGCACCGCCGTGCCCGCCGCCCTGGCCAGTGGCCTGCCCGACGAGCGGTTCGGCGAGTCCGTGGCGTACGGCGATCTGAACGACGACGGCGTCTCCGACGTGTGGATCGGCGCCCCCGGCTACCGCTGGGGCGAGGTGCCCAACGTCGAGGGATTCGGCCGGGCGTACCTCTTCACCGGGCCCAACGAGTGGGCCGACTGGACCGTGGAGGCCGATCCGCAGGCCATGCTGCGGCTCGAGATCAGCCTCGCCGAGGGCCCGCTGATCGCCGCCCTGGGCGACCAGGTG
>CAZLEO010000259.1:0-2825 GCA_964558555.1 uncultured Rickettsiales bacterium
CGTCGTCGTCGGCCGGCGTGGTGTCGTCGTCGTCGGCCGGCGTGGTGTCGTCGTCGTCCGCGGTGGCGTCGTCGTCGTCACCGGGGATGGTGTCGTCGTCGCCCAGCGGGATGCACTCGCCGGACTTGGTCGGCTCCTGCCCTTCGGGGCAGTCGGGCCCGCAACCGGGGCCCAGGATCAGGGCGAACAGGGCGAGCAGGGGCAGGGTCTTGATCACGATCGGTTCTCCAGTGCTGCGGGCCAGGATAACACTGTTGTACGTCACCCGGGTCGGGCGGAAACGGCCCCGGCGCGCGCCACGACGGGATAAGATGCCCGACCATGAGCGAAGACACCTACGAAGCCCGGCTGCTGGCCGGGCAGGTCCTGCTGGTCCCCGGCGTGCGCAAGGGGATCCTGCGCAAGCCCGGCATCCTCGTGTTGACGCGCCGCATGCTGCTGTTCCTGCCCGAGGACGGCGCCTGCGGCGAGGCGGGGGAGGCCCTGCTCGGCTGCGAGGACGACGAGAAGGTCGCCGACGCCCTGGACGTCGCCGTCGAGGCGGTGGAGGGGGACCGCAACGGCATCGGCATCCAGCGGGGTACGCCCGGCCTGGGGCCGCCGGACGAGGACGGCCGGTTGCGGCTGGTTTCACTCGGGGTGGAGGACGACCTGCTGATCCCGCCGCCGGCCAAGGGCCTGGTGGCGCTGGTGATGGGACCGCAGCCCGCCATGGCACCGCCGGCGGCCGTCCCGTCGATGTTCCAGGCCCCTGCGGCCGCAGCGCCCGCCGAGGTGGCCCTGGCCGCCCCGGCCGTCGCGCCGCCGCCCGTCTTCGGCGGCGCCCCGGGAGTGGACATCCCCGGCTGGACCGGACCCATCTCCGGTGGCGCGGGCGCCTTGCTGTCCCTGATCGGCCTGCCCCTGCTGGTGCTGGCCTCGGTGATGCTGGTCGAGGAGGTGGACGACGAGCTCGGCGCAGTGGTCTTCCTGCTGGGCGCCGCGGTGCTGTCCCTGGCCCACCTGGGCACGTTCGTGGGCGCCGGCTTCGCGTTCGCGCGCCGCGAGATCACCCGCCTGTGGGGATTGAGCACCCTGGCCTTCGCCGGCCTGACCTTCATGATCCTCATGGCGGGCAGCCTGGTCGCGCTCGAGGAGTTGTTCTAGCGGGGAAAGTCGAACCTTCCTGACTCCCGCACATCTAGGACAGGTCGCCGCTCCTCGGCAGCGGGAGAACGCTGGCCGCGATATCGTTCGGCTGCGCAGCGGGCTGGCGTTCGAGGAGCCAAGGCAGGTGTGGACGCTCGAGCTGGGAGAATCACGCCACGACGCCACGACGCCACGACGCCACGCCGGACAGGAGAGAGGTTGGGCGGGGTTGAATTTCGGCTTGCAGCGGATTGTGATCTCAGGGAGGGAAGGGAACGACCGCATTCGCTGGACGGCCCGGACGCAACCCAGCCCGCCCATTGACCTTTGCCTTACGTTGCGACCGTGGCATCGTGGCGCCGTGGCGTGCTTCCCCTTTCAGGGTCCGTCGACTTGCCCATACAGCCCCGGATGGGCCTGGACTCGATGGCACCGAAGGTGTTTTCCCGAATTCTGCCCCGCGCGCGTCACCACTGATCCGGTTCGTACGCCCGTTCGCAGATCTGGCTCGCGTCACCGCGGAGGTCCGCCGCGAGCCGGGAATAGGCTCGGCCCGAGATCGGATCGCGCAGGTCGGGGGCGAGGTCCAGCAGGGGCAGCAACACGAAGCGACGGGACGTCATGCGGGGGTGGGGCAGCTGCAGGTCCGGCTCGTCGACACGGCGGTCGGCGTACAGCAACAGGTCCAGGTCGCACGTCCGGTCCCCCGGGTCGGCCCCCCGGCGGCGCCCCAGTCGCGCCTCGACGTCCAGCAGCAGCTCCAGCAAGGCGCGCGGCTCGAGCGCGGTCGACAGCTGAACAGCGGCGTTGAGGAACTCGTGGGGCGTGTCCAGGCCCACCGGGGTCGAGCGGTAGACGGCCGAGCGCGCCACCACCGCCACGGACCGCGCCCGGATCTTCTCCACGGCGCGGCTCAGCAGGGCCCGGCGATCGCCGAGGTTGCTTCCCAGGGCCACGAAGATGGTCAAGGCTCGTCGTCCCCGCTCTCCTGATTGCGGGCGGCGCGCTGCTCTTCCATGCGCCTGTAGATGGTCCTGCTGTGGATCCCCAGCAGATTGGCCGCGAGCTTCTTGTCGCCGTCGGTGAGGCGCAGCGTCTCCTGGATCATGCGCCGCTCCACCTCGCGCAGCGGGGTCCCCACCGGGAAGCTCAGCTGTTCCGAGCGGCCCTCGCTGTCGCGCAAGGTGGCGGGCAAGGCGTCCACGTCGAGGCGGTCGCTGGCGCTGAGCACCACGGCCCGCTCCACGGTGTTCTGCAGCTCACGGACGTTGCCGGGCCAGTCGTAGCCGTCGAGCAGATCCATGGCCTGGGGGGCCACCGAGGTGACCGGCTTGCTGTGGCGTTCGGCATACAGCCGTACGAAGTGATCCACCAGCAGCGGGACGTCGCCGGCGCGCTGCCGCAGGGGGGGCAGCTCCAGGTGGATCACGTTGAGGCGGTAGTACAGGTCCTCGCGGAACTCCTTGGCCGCCACCATCGAGGTGATGTCGCGGTTGGTGGCCGCGACGATGCGCACGTCCACCGAGAGCGTTCGGTTGCCGCCGACACGCTCGAACTCCCCTTCCTGCAGCACGCGCAACAGCTTGACCTGGGTGGCCGGCGGGGTCTCGCTCACCTCGTCGAGGAACAGGGTGCCGTCGTGGGGGGGGGGGGCGCCCCCCCACCGCAGGGCCCCCCCCCCCCGCCGCCCCCCCCCC
>CAZLEO010000259.1:2835-13389 GCA_964558555.1 uncultured Rickettsiales bacterium
TCTCGAAGCGCCCCTTGCGCTGGCCCGCGGCGCCGGTGAACGACCCCGCCTCGTGGCCGAACAGCTCGGACTCCAGCAGCGTCTCGGGCAGCGCGGCGCAGGCCAGGCTCACCAGGGGCTGCGAGGCGCGCGGGCTGAGGTCGTGGATGGCCCGCGCCACGAGCTCCTTGCCTGTGCCGCTCTCGCCGGTGATCATCACCGTGGCGTTGGTGGGCGCCACCTGTTGCACCACGTCCAGGACGCCACGCAGGGCCGTCGAGTGGCCGATGATGCGGCCGAGGGGGCCGGCGGTGTCCGCGGCCTCGAGCCGCGCGCGCAGGGCGCGGTTCTCCGCCACCAGGGATCGCTTCTCCAGCGCCTTGCGCACCGCCTTGAGGATCTCGTGGCGCTTCAGCGGCTTGGTCAGGAAGTCGTAGGCCCCCTCCTTCATGGACTCCACGGCCGTCTCCACGGTGCCGTAGGCGGTCATCAGCACCACCTCGGTGTCCGGGGAGACCATGCGGCTGGCGCGCAGCAGCTCCACGCCGTCCATGCCGGGCATCTTCAGGTCGGTGAGGAGCAGCGAGGTGGACCGGGCGCGCAGCCGCTCCAGGGCCTCCTTGCCGCTGGCGGCGTCCTCCACCTCGTACCCCGCCTTGGTCAGGATGCGCTGCAGGGTCTGCCGATTGGACCGGTCGTCGTCGACCACCAGGATGGTGTGGCTCATGTCTCCCTCTCTGCCAGGGGCAGCTTCACCACGAACGCCGCCCCTCCGCCGGACGCCCGGCGGTATTCGATGGTACCGCCATGGCCCTCGACGATCTGCCGCGTGATGGCCAGCCCGAGCCCGGTGCCGCGGTCCTTGGTGGAGACGAAGGGATCGAACAGGGCCGGGGCCACGTCCGGATCCACGCCCGGGCCGCCGTCCTCCACCACCATCACCGCGCTCCCGTCACCGCCGCCCACCTGCACCGCCAGGGTCCCGCCGCCAGGCTGGGCCTCCGCGGCGTTGCGCACCAGGTTGAGCAGCGCCTGACGCACCTGGCGCTCGTCCAGGGGTACCGCCGGCAGGTCGGCGACCACCTCCACCGTCACCTCCACGCCCGCCCCGGCGAGCTCGTCGCCCACGAAGGCCAGGACCCGCCGCACCAGCTCCCCCAGATCGACCGGGCTCAGCTCGGGGCGGGGCAGCCGCGCCAGGGACAGGTAGGTCTCGGTGACTTCGGCCAGACGGTCGATCTCGCCCTGCAGCTGTCCCAGCAGCTCGCGCGCCTCGGCGCGCGCCGGCTCGGGCAGCTGGTCCAGCTCGTCGCCGAGCATCTCGGCGTTGAGGCCCAGCGCGTTGAGGGGGTTGCGCACCTCGTGGGCCACCTGGGCGGCCATGCGTCCCACCGTGGCCAGCTGCTCCATCTGCAGGATCCGCCGTTCACGTTGGGCCAGGCTGTCGGCCATGCTGTTGAACGCCTCGGCCAGCTTGCCGATCTCGTCGTGGGTCTCCACCTCCACCGGCTCGTACTGGCCCTCACCGATGCGGCGGGCGCCGCGGATGAGCCGGTCGATGGGGCGCAGCGCCAGGTGGACCAGCAGCAGCATCAGCCCGGCGAGCACGATGGCCGAGGAGCTCAGCCACATCAGGCGCTGGCTGGCCTGCATCTGACTGGCGCCGGCGGTCTCCAGGGCGTTCTGGATGCGGATCTCGATCTTGGTGCCGAGGATCTGCGCCTCCTCGGAGATCTGCTGGCGCAGGGCGCGCAGGTCCTCCAGCACCAGGGTCGTGCACCCCGCCTCACCGCGGGCCAGGCAGCCCTGCAGGCGCTCGTGGGACTGGCGGTAGTTCATCAGCAGGTGCCCCACCAGCTCGAGCTGGGCGCGGGTCTCGCGCAGCGCCGCGATCTCCACGGGGCTCTCCAGCCGCGACTGTAGCTCCTCGGCCCCGGCGATGGCCGTCTGCAGGTGGCGGTCCATCTGGTCGAGGTACAGCAGGTCGAGGTTGGGCTGGTAGCGGTCCCAGTCCACCCGCTGCCGGGCCAGGGCGTAGCCCAGGGGGAATGACGCCAGCCGATCGGCGTCGCGCGCCATGCCCATGTACCCGCTGGCCACGGACGAGAGGTTGGCGCGGGTCTCGGCCATCTGCAACAGCGCGAACCCCAGCACGGTGCCGAAGATCAGCAACACGCCCAGGTAGCTGCCCACCACCTTGGCGCGCAGGGACAGCCCTCCCGGTCGTGTTCGCTTCATCGGTTCCACGGCGTCGCGCTCATCGCCTCCACTTGAAGAACACCTCGATACCGCCGTTGCCGGCGTCACCGTAGCGTAGCTCGATATACAGCTTGCGGGAGACCGCGATCTCGAGCTGGCCCTCGAACTTGTTCTCGTCCTCGTCCACGCCGCTGCGGTATCGCGTGATCAGGAACACCCGATCCGTCAGCGACTTCCCCACCTCGATGCCGAAGCTACCGGGGCCGGCCGGGCTGGTCTCGAGGTTGATCATGTCCACCGCGCCCTTGCCCATGACCTTGCTCAGGGCCTGGTTGGCCTTGGAGGCGAGCATGTTCGTGATGAAGGCCATCTCGTCGCCGCCCTCGGCCCCGGCGCCGGGCCGGATCTGGTCGGCCGGGGCGCCGAAGAGCAGCACCGACAGGATGTCGGCCTCGTCGGGCAGGTCCTCCGAGGTGAACTCCAGCCTTGGCGCGGACGCGCGCCCCTCCACGTGCACGGCGATGTCGCCGTGGCGGCTGCGGTAGGTGGCGGTCACGTCGATCTGGGGATCGGGGGGCGTGGCGCCGGTGAAGGTCACGCCCCCGTGGTCCACCTTGAACTGCCGGCCCATCACGGTGAGGTTGCCGCGGATCGTGCTGACCTCGCCGCGGGTGCTCATCACGCCCCCGGCCAGGGTGATGCCCACGTCCCCCTCGAGCTGCAGGTCGGGGCGGATGCTGCCCAGCGCGGACACCCCCTCGACGGCGCTGACGTCCATGTACAGCCAGCAGTTGCGCTCCAGCACCAGGCGCACGTCGAGGTCGAGGGTGTCCAGCAGGGTGCGCTCGCGCTGGACCGGGCCGTGCTGCTTGCCCGCCACGCCGGCGCCGCGGTGGACGTACAGGTCCGGGTCGCGCTCCATGGGCCAGGCCTTGTGCCGCAGCTCGTCGCCGAGCTCGAGCTTGAGCATGTTGGCGGTGATCCCGCCGCGCACGCGCAGGTCGGGGTAGACGCCGCGCACGAGCAGCCCGGAGTCGATGCGCAGCTTCACCTGGCGGGTGGACGACAGCCAGAAGTCCTTGGAGCGCACGTCCAGGCTGGTCTCCTTCAGGGCGCCGAGCTGGAACGAGCCGCTGGCCTCCAGCCACCCGTCCGAGAGCTCGTCGTCCGCGTCGTCGTCCTTCTTGCGCCGCGAGGGCTGCTCCCGCGCCGGGCGGCTGCGCACCGTGAGCTGCTCCAGGACCACCACGTCGCGCGTGGCCTCGGCCTGCAGCTGGGCCTGCTCGAAGCACACCTCCAGGGTGGACATGCACACGCCGCCGTCGGTCAGGGAGAGGCGGATGTCCGGGTTGGGTTCGAGCAGCGAACCGCGGACCTTGCCGCTGACGCCGAGGCTGCCCGTCGGATCGTAGGCTCCCTCGAGGAACCCGGTCGCCAGCCCCATCGAGAGGCCGTCGCCGTGGATCTCGCCGTCGAGGCCGGGCTGCCCGAAGCGCTCATCCAGGGTGCGCGGGCGCGCAAAGGAGAGGTCGATGGGGGAGCCCACGCGCGCGCTGAGCTGTCCGCCCTCGCGGCCCTTCATCACCAGGGTGGCCAGCAGCGTGCTGTCCTCCACCAGGGCCTCGAGGGTGAGCCGCTGCAGCGCCTCCGTCCCGACCCGGCCGCCCCGCAGCGACAGGTCGGCCTCGACCCGCGGGTTGCGCGCCGAGCCCGCCACCGTCACACGCCCCTTGAGCTTGCCGTGCAGCGCGTCGAGGGCGTCGGTGTACAGGCGCAGGGTCTCCACGGGCACGCCCACCAGGTCCACGTCCGCGGCCACGGAGCTGAGGTAGGGCCTCGTGCGGTCCACGGCCTGCCCTTCGAGCTTCTCGGCGAGCACGCGCTGTAGATCGAACGCGCCGTCGAGCTGGGCGGTGAGCAGCTCGTCGCGCACGTCCTGCACCTGCGCACCCACGCTGAACTCGCCGTCCACCAGCGACGCGTTGACGTCCGCGGTGATGGTGGGCAGGTTGGCGGCCCGCACGTCCCGCAACCGCACCTGGCCGCGGATCTCGGGGTTCCTCCCCTGCCCCGCCACGGTCAGGGTCACGCCGAACTGGGATCGCGGCAGGGAGCGCACCTGGGGGATGACCCGGTCGAGGTTGGAGGTGTGCTGCAGCGGCACCTCGACGAACAGCTGGATGATGCCGTCCGGGTCCCACCCCGCCCCTTGCAGCGCCACGGTGAACGGCACCAGCCCCTGCAGCTGCAGCGGCTCGATGTCCTGGCCCCCGGCGTGGACCACCACGGTGGTCATCCCGCTCATGGCCACCACGCCCAGCTGCAGCGCGAACGGCCCGAACTCGTTGACCGCCACGCCGTCGCCGCGCACCTGCAGGTTGGTGCTGGGCTGGCGCGCCGGGCCGTCCAGGCTGAAGTCCAGGTCCACGACGCCGGCCAGGTGGGTCCCCCCGATCAGCGGGGTCAGGGCGGCCAGCTGCAGCCGCTCGCCAGCGGCCGTGAACGAGGAGGTCCCGCGCGGCGCAACGAGGCCGTCGGCCGTGACCCGTCCGTCCGGGCCGTCGAGCTCGAGCCCGTCCACGCGCACCGCCGCGTCGGGGAGCAATCCGACGGTGCAGGGACCGGCGAGGGTCCAGGTGGAGTCGAAGGTGGTGGCCTCGAGGCGGGTCAGGTGGACGGTGGGGTACGCGCCGCCCCAGTCGAATGCCGCGTCGAGATCGGTGAGCACCCGCTCCTGGAACCGCAGGTTCAACGAGCCGGCCACGGAGGTGGAGCCCAGCTGCACGTCCACCACGGCTCGCTCCAGGGGGACACCGCCGGCGACCACCCCGGCGAGCTCCCCTGCGACCCGACCGCTGGGGCCGGAGCCGCCGTAGCCGGCGTCGAACTTGACCCGCACGCCCTCGACCGACGTGGCCGGCGCCCGCACCGCCGAGGCGACGAGGAATCCATCGCTTTCGATCCAGAACCCGGACGCGCCACCCCAGCCGCCCGAGGCGTCCAGATCCACCGCGGCCGCGCCCCCCAGCTCGGGAACGCCGGTGAGGGCCCCCACCCGGGCCAGGCTGACACCGGAGACATTGCCGGCGACCCCGAAGCGCCCCTCCTGGACGCGGGCCCAGCCGTGCAGGTCGGCCGCGCCCAGGGGGCTGGCCAGCTCCAGGCCGTGCAGGGCCACGACCAGGGGAGGCTCCACCGTCGCGTCCACGGTGAGGCTGTCCGCGCGATAGCCCAGCACCTCGGTGGCCTCGAACGAGGCGTGGATCCGGGCGCCCAGGTCATCGACGCTCGTTCCGCGCCCATCCACCTCCAGCTTCCCCGTGATCCGCCCCGGCACGCCGCGGTCGGGGCCGCCCGGGACACCCGGGCCGGCGGTGAGGAAGGAGGACGGGTCCACCTCGTCGAGGGTCAGGGAGCCGGCGTAGGCCAGGGGTCGAGCCTCGAGGTCCCCGTTCAGATCGAGGGCGAGGTCCCCCTGCGGCAGGTGGATCTGCCCCTGCAGTGTCAGGGCGGCCAGGGGGCCCTGGGCGCGCAGATCCGCGGCGACCGCGCCGGTGAGGGGGAGCTCCGCCAGGGGCTGCAGCGCCTCGAGGTCCAGCCCGGCCAGGGCCACGGTGAGGTCGAGGTCGGGTGCAGAGGTGGGGCCGACCGCGCCCGCGGCGGACAGGGTCGCGCCCAGGGCCTGGGCTTGCACGGCGAGCTCGGGGATGGCGCCGTCGTCCAGCACCACGTCCCCGTCCACGGCGAAGGGGCCCACCGCCGGGTGGACGGCGCGGCCGACGAGCTTGTCCAGCGCGACGGCCTGGCGGCCGCCGCTCATGTCGAGGGTGCCCACCAGCTCCAGATCGCGCACGTCGTAGGGCTGGGCGCCGCTGCCCGGGTCGAAGACCACGTCCCCGTCCACCTCGATGCGGCGCAGGAGGATGTCCACGGGCATGCCCCCGGACTTCTCCTCCTTGTCCTCCGAGGGGGGGAGGATGGACAGGATGTTGAGCCCGTCGGGGCCGCCGGCCAGATCGCCGCGCAGGCCGTGGATGGCGACGCGATCCACCACGACGTCCTTGCCCAGCAGCGCGCCGGGGCTCCACTCCACCACCAGCGAGTCCGCGGCCACCATCTGCGCGCCGTCGGGGTCCTTCAACGTGATGTTGCGCAGTGTGAACGCCGACAGCAGGTGCCCCTCGGCGCGGCCCACCTCCAGCTCGCCCAGCAGGTAGTCGTTGGCCGCCTTCAGCCCCTGTCCCGCCACCGTGCCCAGCCCGGCCTCGCTGTTGAGCCAGAGCACCCCCGCCAGCGCCGCGGCGGTGACCACGCCCCCGGCCAGGCCGGCCAGGATCAGCAGGCGCAGCAGCCACCGGCAAAGCCGGCCCTTGCGGCGGTCCTTGCGCTTGGGGGCGCGGGCCATGGTCAGAACGCCTCGCTGAAGCCGAAGTGGAGCAGGACCGTCGGGTCGTCCTCGAAGTCGTCGTCCTTGTTCAGCCGGAACGCCACGTCGAGGCGGAACGAGCCGAAGGCGGTGCGCAGCCGGGGGCCCAGGCCCGTGCTGAACATGAGGTCCGACATCGAGAAGAACCCCTCGTTCTCCCACACGCGGCCGGCGTCGAGGAACACCGCGAAGCCCAGCCGCATCTTGCCGATGGGGGCCAGGTAGGCGCGCACCTCGGGGCCGCCGAACAGCGCGAGGTGGCCGCCGATGGGGATGGGGTCGCAGTCGCCGCTCTCGTTGCCGTCACAGCCGAGGCCGTCGTCGTCGGTCTCGGGGTAGATGCGCGGGCCGAGCATGTCGCGGCCCCACCCGCGCACCGTGCCGGAGCCGCCGATCTTGAACTTCTGACTCAGGGGCGCCGACTCCGTGTCCCCCCACGGCAGGATCCAGCCGGCCTGCAGGTGCAGCGCCAGCACCAGCTTCTTGGGCACCGGATCGATGTAGGTGCGGGCCTCCCACGACAGCTTGACGTAGTCGAAGCCGCCGCTGAGGAAGCCGCCCGCCTCGGCCACGGAGAAGCGCGCGAACACGCCGCGGTTGGTGTTGACGGGGTCGTCGCGGGCGTCCCAGGTGAGGCTCTGCTCGAGGTACGACAGGTTGTACTTGCCGTCCGTGTCGATCTCCGGGATCTCGTCGGCGTCGGCGAGGGCGAAGAGGTCGGGATCCTGCCAGTACAGCCAGAAGAACTCGTAGTTGTACGACAACCCCACCGACAGGGTCCGGTGCAGGCGCACGTCCAGCCCCACCGAGGCGCTGGGGGAGATGAACTTGTAGCCGGACTCCACGTTCAGCTCGAACCCGCCGCGCTGCCACAGGGTCAGCGCGCGGATGGGCAGCGGCTCGACGAGGTACAGCTCCTGCTCGACGATGGGACCGTGGGTCTCGTGGGTGAGCAGATCGGGGACCACGGCCCAGCCCAGGCGGGTGTCGCTGTGCAGCTGGAGCAGGCGCTGGAAGAGGTTGCGGTGGGAGATGCCCAGGCTCACGTGGGCGTCGTCGCGGCCGCGCTCCATGCCCACGCCCACGCCGAGCTTGATGGACATGGGCTTGGACTCCCGGATGGCGACGTTGATCGGCACGACGTTCGACGTGGGATCCGACAGATCCGGGGCGACGGTGACCATGGAGAACACGCCCATGCCGAACAGGTCGCTCTGCAGCTTCTGCAGCTTGCCCAGGGAGTACAGGTCGCCGGGCTCGATGCGGACCTCCCGCTCCACGCGGCGGCGCGGCACCTTGTCCAGCCCCTCCAGGGTCACCTCGCCGAAATGGCAGCGGATTCCCGACTGGACGTCGTACTGCAGGTCCACCGTCTGCTCTTCGGGGTAGGCGTCCGCGCGGCGGCTCACCGACGCGTATGCGAAGCCGACGTTGTTGAGCAGGAACTGCAGGGCCGCCCGGTCCGCCTCGTGCTCCGGCAGGGTGAACGGCCGGCCCTCGACGAGGCGCAGCCGGCGCGACAGGTGAGCCAGCACCATGGGATCGAGGCGGTCCACCCCGACCAGGTCGGCGTTGCGCACCAGCGACCGCGGCCCCTCCTCGGCGGTGAACGTCACCACGGCCCACCGCCTGGACTCCCCCACCTGGCGGCCCTTGTACTTGATGTACATGCCGGTGCACCGGGCGTCGAAGAAGCCGTGGTCCTCGTAGTAGCGCTCGATGCGATCCTGGTCCTCCAGGGTCAGGTTGCGGTCCAGGGCGATCCAGTAGCGGCGCATGCCCACGCCCATGGCCACGGCCCACCACGGCGTGGGGCGGGTGCCCAGGGCGTCGGCCACGCGCTTGGTCGGCTTGAGCTGTTGCTCGCCGGTCACCTCCACCTTGACGCGCCTCACCTGAGGCGTGGTGGGGATCGGCTGCGGCTGTCGATGGGCGCACCCCGCCTCGGCCAGCAAGATCACTGCGAGCAGGGCCGGGATCAGCGGGCCCGCGAGGCGGGCTGGAAGTCGTGCGCGCACGTGTAAAGATCCTCTACCAACACGCGCGAGTACGTCTATTTGTTGCTGGTCACGCGCGCGCTGGATACCCTAAGGGATGGATGTTACCCGTCAGGAGGATGTCGTGGACACCGTTCGCAGCGATTCCGGCGTGACCCTGATCGAGCTGGTGGTCGTGATCGCGATCGTGGGCATCGTCGCGCTGATCGCCGCCCCCAACATCGCGGCCTTCAGCAACAAGTACCGCCTGACCAAGGTGGCCAACGACTACGCCATGTCCGTGAACCTGGCGCGGTCCCAGGCCATCGCCTTCAACCGGCAGATGCGCGTGGTGCACGTCAACCCCGACTCGTCCCCCGGGGACGGCTCCCGCACCAACCGCTGCGCCTGGGACATCCAGGCCCGGTACATCACCGCCGACGGCGCCGCCTACTGGGAGACCATCCCCGCCGACGGCGTGGACGGCCCCGACGTCAACTACAGCCAGACCGGGTACTACGACTACGACAACTACCTCGGCGACGAGAGCCCGGACTACATCCCCAACATCTCCATGGAGACCAGCTCCACCCTGACCAACGGCCACTGCTTCGAATTCACCACCCGCGGCACCGTCACCAACGGCACCGGCGACTGCGTCGGCTACTCGCCCGAGGACGGTGAGTGCTGGGTCCGCGTGGCGTTCCGCAACAAGGCCGCATCCAGCGCCGGGCGCATCCAGGTCTGCGTCGGCAACCCCTCCGGGATCACCACGCTGCACTCCAACTCCACCTGGTAGACCCCATGCACCGATTCCTGTCCCTGACCTTGCCCGTGCTGTACCTCGCGCTGAGCGCCGGCTGCACCGAAACCTGCGTGGGCGTGGGCACCGGCAGCCTCGCCACCTTCCAGGTGGACTGCGAGCGCCTGCAGTTCATGCGCAGCACCGACACCATGTCCATCACCATCCACGACCTCGACGACGGCCAGATCGACCTGGTCGTGACCAACGTCGGCACCGTGGGCCCCGGCCTGCACTTCGGCGAGGGCGGCGACTACGGCATGGACGGCAACTACCACTCCTCCAGCGTGTCCATCGCCGAACTCCAGGACTCCTGGCTCAAGACCACCGCCTGGGAGGGCGTCTCCGGCGAGTCCTTCGACCAGGCCGTGTCCATCGAGTTCTACATCGAGGTGCTGTCCACCAGCACGTCGGACGGGGGTACGATCGAGGGCTCGGCGGACCAGGTGCCGGTGTACTGACCCGTCAAGCCTTCTCCACCGCCCGCTCCCACGCCGCCATCATCTCCCGTGCCCGCTCCCGCGGCATGTCCGGGGTGAACCGGCGGTCCTCGCGCCAGGCGCTGCCCACCTGCTCGAGGCTGGACCAGACGCCGGTGGCGAGGCCGGCGAGCATGGCCGCGCCGGCGGCCGTGGTCTCGATCATGCGGGGGCGGACGATGGGGACGTCGAGCAGGTCGCTCTGCAGCTGCATGAGCAGGTCGTTGGCGGCGGCGCCGCCGTCCACGCGCAGCACCTTGAGGGAGGCGTCGATATCGGACTCCATGGCCTGGAGGATGTCGACGATCTGCAGGGCGATGCCCTCCAGCGTGGCGCGGGCGAGGTGGGCGCGGGTGGTGCCGCGGTCGATGCCGAGGATGGCGCCGCGGGCCGAAGAGCGCCAGTGGGGGGCGCCGAGGCCGGCGAGGGCGGGCACGAAGACCACGCCGCCGGAGTCGGGCACGGAGGCGGCCATGGCCTCGATCTCGGGGGCGGCGCCGAGGATGTTGAGGCCGTCGCGCAGCCACTGGACGGCCGCGCCGGCGATGAAGACCGAGCCCTCGAGGGCGTACACGACCTCGTCGCCGAGCTTCCAGGCCACGGTGGTGAGCATGCCGTTGTCCGAGACCACGATGCGATCGCCGGTGTTGAGCACCAGGAAGGCGCCGGTGCCGTAGGTGCACTTGGCCTCGC
>CAZLEO010000260.1:0-13287 GCA_964558555.1 uncultured Rickettsiales bacterium
GCACCTGGGGCATCTGGCTCGACTCGCCGATGCTCGAGATGCTGCACGGCGAGGGTTACGTCGAGAAGAACTTCTGCGGCGCCTACATGCTGCTCAAGCGCTTCGGCATCGACATCGCCACCGAGCCCATGCTGGTCTACCCGACCCTGCACTACCAGAACGGCGGCGTGGACTTCGAGGCCGACGGCTCCACCTGCGTGCCCGGTCTGTACATGGCCGGCGAGGTCGCCGGCGGCATCCACGGCGAGAACCGCCTCATGGGCAACTCCCTGCTCGACATCAACGTCTTCGGCCGCATCTCCGGCGCCTCCGCCGCGAGGTTCGCCGCGGACACCGCCACGGGCGCCGAGCTGAACCTCGCCCACGTCGACGCGCACCACCGCGAGCTCGAGGAGGCCGACATCCAGACCGATCGTCGTTCCCCCGTCCTGCTCCCGGCCTACACGCCCGACAACATCAAGGACCGCCAGCTCGCCACCGTCTACACGGGCAACGTGAGGTAGTCACCTCCTTCCGCTCCCCCAACCGTCGACCCACCCACCGTCAACCCAACCGTCGACCGTCGACCGTCGACCGTCGACCCTCTTTTCCGTCCCCCTTTCGACGGATTCCTCCGTCTTACGACACACAAGACCACGCGCACGCACTTTGCGTCGCTCGCGCGGATCTATATGATTGGGTCGCGCTGACTAGGAGGCCCCTGTATGTACGCCAACGTGAAACGCTGTCTCGCCTTCCCAGCTGCTCTGATCGCAGCCATGCTGCTCCTGCCCGGAGTCGCGGCCGCCCAGAGTATCCAGGTCAACATGATGCCCGTGTCGGGTCTGGTCGCGGACGGCCAGCCCAGGGCCGTGAACTTCGTGGTCGTGCTGCCCACCGGCATGCTGGCCACCGACGCCACGGTCAGCTGGAGCTTCACCGACAAGGGCACCTTCGCGGACTGTACGAGCTTCAGTCCCGGCATGCTGACCTGCACCTACACGCCGCCCGCCGGCGGTGCTGCGGGCCAGGCCGAGCTGATGATGGACGTGATGGCCGGGGGGCAGAAGGCGTCGAACCACTTCTCCCTGTCGTATGGCGCTGGCGCAGCCGCCACGCAGCCCGCGGCCCCGGTCGTGGCGCCGCCGGTCGTGGCGCCGGTGGTGACCCAGCCCGCGCAGCCGGTGCAGCCGGTGCAGCCGGTGGTGACGCAGCCGGTGCAGCCGGTGCAGCCGGTGGTGACGCAGCCCGTGGTGACCCAGCCGGTGGTGACGCAGCCCGTGGTGACGCAGCCCGTGGTGACGCAGCCCGTGGTGACCCAGCCTGCGGTGACTCAGCCGCCGGCCTGGCAGCCGCCGACGCAGCCGGTGCAGCCGGCCCAGCCCGTGGTGACCCAGCCCGTGGTGACCCAGCCGGTGCAGCCGGTCCAGCCGGTCCAGCCAGCGCAGCCGGTCCAGCCGCTGACCACGCCGCAGTACACGGGCACCGCCGCGACCACGACCACGGTGCCGGCGCCCACGGGCACCGCCAGGTTCCCGTACACGGATCAGCCCTACCGCATGGCCAAGGTCTACCTGCGCTACCCGGTGGTGGGCTACAAGTACAGCCAGGTCGCGGACCCCTGCACCGGGGACCGCGCCTGCACCTTCCCCGACCTGGAGATCGCCGGCCCCGAGGGCACCGGCCCCGTGGCCGCGCCCGCTTCCTTCGGCGTGGGCGGTGAGATCTTCCCCATCGAGTTCCTCGGTGCGGCCGTGGCGTTCGAGCGCTTCGGCTACTCCACCGAGCACAAGGTGGTCCGCGAGGACGGCTCCGAGGGCAGCTTCGGCGACGGCGTCCACCGCATCCAGGCCGGCGCCCGCGTGCGGCTCCCCCTGCTCGCCACGCGCGCCCAGGGTCCCCTCGACATCATCATCGACCTGGGCTACCAGGGTCAGGACTTCCTGTACTTCGAGACGGCCCACTCCTCGAGCCAGTGGACCTACAACAACATCTGGGGCCACGGTTTCCGCTTCGGCGGCGGCCTGCGCTTCCAGGCGGTACCCGCGCTGGTCATCCACGGTGACTACCACGGCACGGTGACGGGCGGCGGTCTCATCGGGCACGAGTCCGAGATCGGCGCCGAGGTCCGCCTCTACAAGAACATCGTCGCCGACATCTCCTGGCTGCTGGTGAGCCGCTCCATCCGCGCCGAGGCGCAGGTCACCGACGAGAGCCTGGGGAGCGAGCCCATCGTGGACGCCGCCGAGATCTCCGACCTGGGCATCGGCGTCGGCATCTCCGTCGGCGTGACCTTCTAGCCGACCCGACCGGCTCCCCCTACCTCCTGTACAGCTTCCTCCACGGCTCCGCCGACGTACGCACGGCGTCGTCCAGGGCAGCCCTGGCCGCGGTCGCGACGAGCTCGGCGCAGTGGAGCTTCTCGGGGGGCAGGCCGTCCAGGGCCTCGGAGATGCCGGCGGCCGAGGCCGAACGCCGGGCGTCGGCCAGGGTGCGGTCCGCGAGGAGGTCGGCCGCCGCGGAGGCGCACGCCTGGGTGTGCGCGCAGCCGCGGGCGACGAAGGCGGATTGCCGGATCTCCCCGTCACGCACCCGCAGCTGGATCTCCACGTGATCGTGGCCGCAGTCGGAGGCGACGCAGCCGCAGCCGTCCGCGTCGGGGAGCTGTCCGCGGCGACGGGGGCGGACCAGGTGCTCGACCAGGGTGTCGCCCAGGGCTGCGCGGAGGCGTTCGATGGGGGTTTCGTCGGGCATGGACTGCGATCCTCGGTTCGAGGCGCTACAGTAGTGGCCGCGATGCGAAAAGTGAACCGTCGAACCGCACTGCAAACCCTGTTGGGTGCCCTCGCCCTGCTCGGTATCGCCCCGGCC
This sequence comes from uncultured Rickettsiales bacterium, assembly GCA_964558555.1. Classification (GTDB taxonomy): domain Bacteria; phylum Myxococcota_A; class UBA796; order UBA9615; family CAYRNR01; genus CAYRNR01. The sequence goes on from CAZLEO010000260.1 coordinate 2,851, forward strand.
CACGCCCTCGACGAGGGGTTCACCGTGGAGCAGGTCCTGGGTGACCTCGAGGTGCCCGTGTTCTTCGACTTCGCCCCGGACGGGCGGTTGTTCTTCAACGAGTACACCACCGGCAACGTGCGCGTGGTGTCCGCCGCGATGGAGCTGGCTCCGGAGCCGGTCGCGACCTTCGACGACGTCGAGGTGTTCTTCGAGCGTGGGTTCCTGGGCCTCGAGCTCGACCCGAGGTTCGCCGAGAACCACTACCTGTACGTCTACTACTCGTCCACCGACGGCACCCACAAGCTCGTGCGGATCCGCGAGGAGGACGGCCTCGCCGCGGAGATCGTCGCCCTCCGCGACGACCTGCCCCTGCTGGGGGAGGGCAACCACAACGGCGGCCCCATCGTCTTCGGCCCGGACGAGACGCTCTACCTGTCCATCGGCGAGCAGGGGCAGTCCGAGAGCTCCCAGGATCTGCAGTCGGTCCTGGGCAAGGTCCTGCGCATGGACCGCGACGGCGCCCCGGCCTCCGGCAACCCCTTCGACGACGCCGTGTGGGCGCTGGGCCTGCGCAACACCTTCGGCCTGGCCTTCAACCCCCTCGACGGGCAGCTGTACGGCAGCGAGAACGGCCCCACCGTGGACGACGAGGTCAACCTCATGCGCGCCGGCGCCAACTACGGCTGGCCCCTGTACACGGGCGCACCCGGCGAGGCTGGCTACGAGGACGCCCTGACCACCTGGAATCCCAACATCTGCCCCACCGGCCTCGCGGTCTACTGCGGCTCCAACTACCCGGTCGAGTACGTGGGTGACCTCTTCCTGGGCAACTGCCTGCGCGGCCGCGTCCGCCGCCTCGAACTCAGCGCCGACGGCGAGCGCATCACCGATCGCGACGACGAGTTCTGGACCCAGCCCCAGGACGATCTCGACGACGAGCAGGCCTACTACGGCGTCCTCGACGTGGTCAACGGACCCGACGGCAACCTCTGGTTCTCCACCGCCGAGGGCATCTACCGCATCCTCCACGAAGACGCCCCCGCCGGCCCCACCGACCTCGACTGCGACCTCTTCGACGGAGAGTTCCCCGGCACCTTCGGCGACGACGACGACTCGGCGGACGTGGAGTACAAGGACTGCAGCTGCGGCATCGGTCGCCCGGCGGACGTGCCGGGCCTCCTCGCCGCGGGATTCCTCGGTCTGTGGCTGGGCCAGCGCCGCAGGGGGATCAAAAAGACCCGTTGACTTGGTCCCGTTTCTTGCACATCCTCGGCCCGTCAACCCACGAGAGGTTCCGGATGTGGACGACCGACCCTACTGTCTTGTTTACCGACGCGCAGGCTGCGCGCAGGGGTGGCGGATGATCTGACCAGACAAAAGCTGGTTTGTTGACCCCGCCGCTGGAACAGTAGGCGGGGTTTTTCGGTTCTTGGTGCCGGAGGATAGGAAGATGGCACGCGTCGGAGGATGGAGAGAGATCCTCGCACTGGCCACGCCGGTGGTGATCTCCAAGCTCAGCTTCACGGCCATGGGGCTGGTGGACACCGCCATGGTGGGCCGCCTCGGCGTGGTGGAGCAGGGCGCCGTCGGCATCGCCACCACGTACATGTTCACCGTCTACGTCTTCGGGCTGGGCCTGCTGGGCGTCGTGAACACCTACGTCTCCCAGTACCACGGTGCAGGGCGTGAGCGCGCGTGCGGCCTGGTCCTGGGCCAGGGAGTCCGGCTGGCCGTGATCGCGGGCTCGATCACCCTGGCCATCGTGCTGGCGTCCGCCCCGCTGTTCCGCCTGGCCGGCCTCAGCGACGTGGTCTCGGAGCTCGGGTACAGCTACATGTTCTGGCGTAGCCTCGGCGTGGCCGGCGTGTTCGGCTACTGGGCCTACAACGGCTTCCTCGAGGGCATCGGCCAGACCCGCACGCCCATGATCATCGCGCTGGTGGCCAACGTGGTGAACATCGTGCTCGACGCGGTGCTGATCTTCGGCCTCGGCCCGTTCCCCGAACTGGGCGTGAACGGCGCGGGTATCGCCACGGCCGCGAGCAACCTGTTCATGCTCGGCTGCTTCGTGGTGGTCGTGCACCGGCGCGGCAGCCCGTACCGCAGGTTCGGCGTCGATCGAGTGCGCGAACGGCTCGTCTGGCCGCTGGTCCGCGGCATGATCCGCGTGGGCACGCCCATGGGCTTCCAGTTCTTCTTCGAGGTGGGAGCCTACCTGGTCATCTCCATCATGGTGGGCTGGATCGGCGACATCGAGCTGTCGGCCAACCAGGTGGCGGTGCGCCTGCTGAGCATCAGCTTCATGACCGCGTGGGGCATCTCGGTGGCCGCCACCACCCTCGTGGGCCGTCACCAGGGTGAGAAGCGCCCCGATCTGGCCGCTCGCGCGGGCTGGCGGACCCTGATCATCGTGCTGATCTTCTCGGCGTTCTGTGCCGCGCTCTTCGCCGGGCTGCCGGGGCCCCTGGCGCGCCTCTTCGCCCCGTACGAGGAGGTCGCCATACTGGTGATCCCGCTGCTGTACGTGGCCGCGGCCTACCAGGTCCTCGACGGGCTGAACATGGTCGCCTACGGCGCCCTGCGCGGCGCCGGCGACACCCGGTGGCCCATGTGGGCGGTGATCTGCACCAGCTGGGGTATCGGCATCCCCGTGGTCTACCTGCTCGCCATCCGCCTCGAGCTGGGGATTCTCGGCGCGTGGCTGGGCATGCTGGTGATGATCACGCTGCAGGCGTCGCTGCTCGTCGGCCGCTTCGCCCGCGGCCCCTGGCGCACCATGTCGGTCGTCGACGACGACCTGCCCGACCTCGACCTCGTCGTCTTGCCGGGCGTCGAGCCCACCCGCCGATCCGCCTGATCCCGCCTCCACTCCCACCTCCGCTTCCACTTACACGCGCGTTCCATTATTCTGCGCCTTTCCTGGAGGGCCCCGTTTGACGTCCATCGTCCAGGCCATCATCAAGCTGCGCTGGCTGTTGCTGATCGCGTTGACGATCGTGACCGCGGTCTGCGCCGTGGTGGTCTTCCAGGGGCTGCGCTTCGACTTCAGCCCACGCGCGCTGTTCCTGACCCACGACGAGGAGATCGACTACATCGAGGGTTTCCGCAACCGTTTTGGTGCGGAGGACGCGGCCTTTGTCGTGGCGTTGCACGGGGACGTGGATCGGTTGTGGTCCACCGAGGGGCTGACCCTGCTCGACGAGCTGACGCGGGGGCTGGAGGGGATCGAGCACATCGACGAGGTGGTCTCGCTGACCAATGTGTGGCTGCCCATGCGCTCGGTGGAAGGCGACCTGTCGCACCGACCGCTGCTGGACGGGGTCCCCACCGAGGAGGCGGAGATCTGGACGGCGAAGCGCGCGGCGCTGCGCAGTCCGCTGCTCATGGGCCGGCTGATCAACGAGGCGGGTGACACGGCCATCGTGGTGGTCCGCTTCGAGGAGGACTTCGAGGGCGAACAGCAGCGGCGTCCCGTGGTGGACGAGGTGGACCGGATCGTGGCGGAGACGGTGCACGAGCCGTTCGTGAGCCACGCCGTGGGCCTGCCGCAGGTGCAGCGCGAGTACGCGACGCTGCTGCCGCGGGACCTGGTGCGCAACTCGGCGCTGTCGGTGATCCTGATCTCGGTCTTCATCTGGATCCTGTTCCGCAACTTCAGCGCCATCATCGTCTCCAACCTCGCCGTCGGGGCGGCCCTCACATGGACCCTGGCGGTGATGGTGCTGACGGATCACCCGGTGGACCTGGTGAACTCGGTGATCACCAGCCTCGTGCTGGTGATCGGCGTGTCCGAGGCGGTCCACCTGATCACCCGGTTCCGCGAGCTGCTGGCGCAGGGCCTGCCCAGGGACGAGGCGCTGAAGGTGGGTGTGGCGCGGGTCGCGCTGGCGTGTCTGCTGACGGCGGCCACGTCGGCGGTGGGCTTCGCGTCCCTGATGACGGCGAGCATCAACGTGGTGCGCGTGCTGGGGATCTTCGCCGCGGCCGGGATCATGTTCGCGTTCGTCACGGCGATCATCCTGGTCCCGGCCTGCTTCACCTTCCTGCCGCCGCCGAAGCCCGAGGCGCCGGGCAAGGCGGGCCGCAGCCTCACCGGGCGCTGGTGTGACTGGGTCGCGCGCTACGTGACGTCCCCGGAGGGGCGCAAGGTGGTGTGGATCGTCAGCATCATCGTCACGGTGGTGTCGCTCATCGGCATCACGCGCCTGGACGCCAACAACTACCTGCTCGAGGAGATGTGGCCGGAGAACCGCATCCGCGTGGCCAACATCTTCATCGAGGAGAAGTTCGGCGGTGTGCTGCCCATCGAGGTGGAGATCACCGTGCCCGAGGGGCGGACCGTGCTCGAGCCCGAGGTGCTGCGGGGCATGCTCGCGCTTCAGGAGAGCATGGATGCGGACGAGTACGTGCGCCGCGGGGTCTCGCTGGCCGACATCGTCTCCGAGGCCCACATGCTGGCCACGGGCGAGGTGGGCATCCCCGACAGCCAGGCCGCGGTGACGCAGGAGCTGTTCCTGTTCGAGCTCGGCGGCGACGCCAGCCCCGTGGACCAGTACACCGACATGGAGCGCCGCCACGCCCGCATCTCCACCACGGCCCTGGACTGGGGCTCGGACCACTTCTTCGAGTGGCTCGAGCAGTTCGACGCCACCGCCGCAGGGTGTATGCCCGAGGGTGTGGACGTCCACGTCACCGGCGCCATCCTCATCGCCAACCGCGCCCTGGACAACATCGTCGGTGACACCTTCACCTCCCTGGCCACGGCCTTCGTGGTGATCAGCCTGCTGATGACGCTGCTGTTCCGGTCGGTGAAGATCGGCACGCTGGCGATGATCCCCAACCTGTTGCCCCTGGTGATCACGCTGGGGGTGATGGGCTACCTCGGCATCACCATCCGCACGTCCATGGTGCTCATCTTCGCCCTGTCCCTGGGCGTGGCGGTGGACGACACCATCCACATCCTGGCGCGGTATCGCCAGGAGCTCGAGGTGGACGGCGACATCGCCGCAGCCCTGCGCCGATCCGTGGCCACCACCGGCCAGGCCATCGTCTTCGCCTCGACCCTGCTGGTCGCCGGATTCGCCATCTTCCTGTCCAGCTCCTTCTTCGGCCTGTTCCAGTTCGGCTTCCTTGGCGCGGTGGCCCTGACCGCTGCGCTTCTGGCGGACCTGTTCCTCACCCCCGTGATGATCCAGACCTTCAAGCTGAGGGTGAAGGGGGTAGGGGAGAGGCGCGCCGGATCCGACCCGCAGACGTAATTGTCCATACAGCGGTGATGCACGAAGCCCCTTGAAGTTGTTAACCTAGGGAAGCAAGCGAGGTCTTTCCCCTGAGAGGTTCACTCACAGGGGTGGGGCCGTGGAGGTTGGAGGAAGCATGTCCTGGCTTCGCAAGTTCGCACCGCTGATCGCCGCGCTCGTCTGCCTGCTGTTCGTCGTCGGTTCGACGGGATGCAAGACGATGGAGAAACAACGACGGGATCTGGACTCGTCCGACGACGAGGAGAACATGCCGGCTGATCCGACGGAGGGCCCGGACCGCCGTCCACCGCCGACCTGATCACTCCACGAACTGCTTCTTCCACGCCGCGGTGGTGAGATCCTGCCCCGTGGCGTGACGTACGAGCTCCAGCCAGTCCAGGCGCGATCCCGGTGACAGCACACGCTCGGCCAACCACGTGCCGGCCTCCGCCCGGCCCCGGTAGTCGGCGGTGCGCACGTCCTGACCCAGGTGTGCGGCGAGGGCGTCGGCCACCTGCGCGGCGATGAAGCCGCCCACGGCGTAGTTGTTGTAATAGGTGCTCATGGCGTTGGCGAGGTGGTACTTGCCCAGGGGATCCGGGTTGGACCAGCCTTCGGGCCGCTGCAGCAGCTGGAATCGCTCCTTGTAACGCCACCACGCCTCGCCCCAGTCCTGGTCGGGGTTGGCGTAGATGTCGCGCTCCCAGTGATAGATGACCAGGCACCAGCGGGCGAAGATCAGCTCCTGGGCTCGCATCGCGCGGAAGGACTCCGCGGACAGCCTGGCGGCCTCCTGCTGCTCCACGCCCAGGTAACCCTCGAGCCAGCCCGCGGTCATCACCTGCCGCTCCATCAGCATGGCCACCGATTCGGTGATCTGGGAGTCCACGTCCAGGAAGAGGTAGGGCAGGCCGTGATCCACGGCCTCGTAGTGCACGCAGTGGCCGAGCTCGTGCAGCAGCGTGGACGTACCCATGCGGGTCTGGCTGTCCGGGGGCAGGGGCAGGTTCATCAGCAGCACGGCGGTGTCGAGGCGCTCCTGGTCCATCTTGTGGGCCATCGCGTGCGGGTTCTTGCCCTCGCGGGGATACAGATCGCTGCGGGCCAGGATGGCGTCGGCGGGCAGCCCGATCCCGTCGAAGAAGTCCGTGGCGTCCTGCACCACCTGCTCGTGATCGCGGCGCGCGTACAGGTCGTCCAGGTCCAGCTCGTACAGGCCCGGCGGCACGTCCTGGAAGTAGGGGTTGCCGTAGTGCCACGGCTGCAGAGCGCCCGTCTCCACGCCGAAGCGTTCGGCCAGCATGGGATCGATCTCGGACTCCTTGAGCTCGCGGAAGGGCGCGTCGGTGGCCGCCTCCACCTCGGCGAAGAAGCCCTCGAGCCAGGCCGGGTCGAATCCCTGCGACGCCAGCGCCATGTCCACGTAGGTGTCGTAGCCCAGACCGCGGGCGGTCTCGTTGCGCAGCGTCACGAGCTCCTGGTGCAGCGGCAGCAGCTCCACGCCGACCTTCTTGGACTCCTTCCAGGCCTGCTCCAGCTGCTCGCCGTCGTCGCTGGTGCGCATCAGCGTCTCCACGTAGGCCATGGAGCGCGGCTCGCCGTCGAGGTCCATGCGGTAGGTGGAGAACATCTCCTTGCAGCGGGTCTCGATCTCGTTGGCCCGCTGCCGCGCGGTCTCGTCCATCTGGTAGGGCAGGTACAGCATCTGCAGCATCTCGAGCTGTCGCCGCAGGTCGGGATCGGTGAGGGTCGGATCGGCGAGCAGCTCGCGGATCTGGGCGAAGCGTCCGATGTCTCCGCGGACCTGGCGCCGCGCCAGCTGGGACGCCTTCATGCCCTCGAAGCCCTCGGGGGTGCCCTCGGTCATGGCCTCCCAGAAGGAGTCGCCGTAGTCCAGGTACAGGGGGCGATCCAGCTTCACGTGTTCGCCCACGATCAGGGCGGCGCGCACGTGCACGTCGGCGGCGAGGTCCACGGGCTCTCCCTTCTTCGAACCGGCGACGGCCGGACCGCTGGCGACCAGCGAGAGGGTGACGGCGAGGGCGGCGAGGGGGCGGGCCAGGTTCATGGGAATCCTCCGGTCACGGGGCGCCCAAGTATACTCTGAGGTGGGGGGCGGAGCTGGAGGTGGACATGCCCCGGTGGACGGCGGCGCTGGCAGTGGCGACGGCCCTGGTCCTCGGCTGCGAGCGCTCCGAGGACGATCTGATCATGAGCTACACCGGCGCGTCCTTCGAGGGCGGCTACGAGGTGGCCCTGATCAACGAGCGCGTCTGGGGCGCCGATCGCGACTGCGACACGGTCCCGCTGGAGGACAACGAGGTCTGGGTGATCTGGTCGCACGTGGCGCGGTCCGAGGAGTTCTCCGACGCGTTCCTGATCAGCGAGCGGCTGGTGCGGGACGAGGTGCACGTGGCGGCATCGGAAGACGGCATCCACGTGTACTACGCCTTCGAGGACTTCGCCGAGGTCGCGGACCGCTACGGCACCGTCAAGGTGGAGCTCGGCAGCGGCATGGGCCCGGGCTCCATCCACGGCGGCAAGAACGCGCTCGTGGCCGAGGGGCCCGAGGGCCTGATCTGGGTGGACGCGGACGACGGGATCATCCACGACATCGGCGTGGAGGGGACCGCGCCGAGCTTCTCACCCATCGGCACGTCCATCACCTACGGGCGCGACGGCGAGGCCTGGCTCTACGACCTCCTCGAGGAGGAGGAGACCGCCCTGGGCGAGGCCGAGGGGCCCCGGTTCGTCGACGACGGCTCCATCCTCGCCCTCGTGGACGGCGTGGACGGCCTCGGTATCTACCGCCTCGGCGACGACGTGTCCGGGTGGGAGTACGTCGGCCCGGCGGACCAGGCCGTCTTCGACTCCGGCGGATGGCGCCTGGCGCCGGACGGCCTGCGGGTCATGCACAGCCCCGCGAGGGGCGCGTACACGCTACAGGGATGGTCCGGACCCGGAGATGGGGACTGGACGATGACCAGCGATCTGATCTGCGACTGACCGACTCCGGCTACATCTCCCGCCAACCGAAGAGCTTCGCGATCAGCTCTTCGGCCGAGCGCACGCGGGTGAAGCGGTCCTGGGGCACGAGGCACATGCCGGTGTTGCCGGCGTCGTCGAGGCGGGGCATGGGCTGCTTGGCGTCGCGGCCGAACCAGCCGAACACCACGTCGAGGTAACCGTCTTCGGGATTGACCTCGGCGCGGGCCCACACGGCGCAGGCGCCCGGCCGCCCGGCCAGGCTGGCGGGCACGGGGATGTGGCTGACGTCGGCGTTGACACGGGAGCAGTACAGGGAGACCCGCCGCACCACGTTGCCGCCGTCCAGGGTGATGGCCGCGCACGCGTCGCCACCCTCACCGCGGAACACGTCCAGCCGTTTGTCCAGGTGCAGCGCCTCCTCCATCAGGTCGGCGATGACCCGCTGCTCCACCACGCGGGAGAAGAAGTTGCGCTGCCAGCGGTCCTGGGCGTTGGCCGGCGGCCCACCGCGGCGGGGTCCCGGGGACCAGCGCTGGTTGCTGCGGCCCTTGTCGCGCGGAGGACGGGTGGCCGCCGCCTCGATGTCCGAGGGCCAGCTGCTGGGATCGCACAGGATGTCCAGCGCAGACTGCAGGGGCAGCGGGCCGGGCGTGATGCGGGCCTGGTGCGGCCGCCCGCCCACGAAGGTGCCGGACGGCCACGGCAGCGTCCGCAGCAGACGGACCAGGTCGCGGCCCCGCTCGGCCGACGTCATCACGATGGTCTTCTCGTCGGGCACGATCACGCGCAGGTCCATGTCGCCGTACCGGGCCTCGACCCGGCGGGGGAGGTAACCCACGTCGCGATCGCGCGCGTCGAGGACCACCATCTTCAGGCCGCTGATCTCGTGGATGGGGTGCTCCACCTCCAACACGAACTCGTCCGCTGCGGCCTCGCGCGCCAGGTGCGTGTCGATGACCTCGCGGTCCTGGTCGTCGAGCTCCTCGGAGAAGGCGAGCCGCCGCAGAGTGTCCGGCGAGCCGCGCCCGATGAACGCGGACAGCAGCACGTGGCGGTCGCGGATCCAGTCGTCCTCGGAGTCGGCCCCCTGCACCACCTGCAGCAGCCGCTGCACGTGTTCGTCGTCGAGCTCGAGCGCCCGCGCGGCCAGCGCGCAAGGCGGCCCCTCCAGCTCGGCCTCGTACAGGAAGTTCATCGAGGCCAGACCCGACACCTCCTCCACCAGGTTCTGGCGGGTGGTGTGGTGGTCGACCCAGACCATCGGGACCCCCTGGCCGAGGATCTGCCGCGCCGCGCCGATGCTGGCCGGCCGCACGGGCACGTTGCCGATGAGGACCTCGGTCACCCCGAGGCCCCCCATGATCCGGTCCGCCAGGGCCTGCAGATCGCCCGCCAGGCGCCGCGCGCCGGTGAAACGGATCTCCGCTCCCTCGCCGCGGCCGCGGACGAAGACACAGGCGGCCACCATGCCGTCCACGTCCCCATGGACGAAAACCACGGGTTTGGGTTCATCCCAGCTCATATCGCGGATGGAGACGTACTGCTCTCTTTCCATGGGGAGCCCTCCCTACGTTCCACAGTCGTATAGTTGTCGTGTCCCCTCGAACGAGACGACTATACCAAGCCTCCGCGGCCCCCCGGAAACCTTTTCGGCACCGTTGTGCAACCCGCTGGTGAAATGTTGCCGCGTGCGCTGCGTAGGAAGGCTATTGCCGCGGCGCGGAGGCGCCTGCGTTGCCGGAGGAACCAGCCAGATGAGTCGTTTCCAGGAGACCCGCGATCGCATCGAACGGGAGTTCATCCACATCGAGAGACACCCCGACCTCGCCCCCGACGAGAAGGTCGAGCGCGTCATCAAGGTCTGCGCGACGACCGCCGCGGTCGTCGCCATCCAGCCCGTACCCATGGCGGATTTTGCCCTGCAGCTGCCGATCCTGGCGTACATGGGATTCAAGATCGGCCGGATACGGGGCGTGGATATCCGGCAGCACGAGGCCGCCAGGTTGACGGGGGAGATCCTGGCCACAGTGGGGATGGGGTTTGCGGCGAGGCAGGTGCTGGCGGGGATCTACAAGAGCGCGTTCCCGTTCATGGGGGCGATCACCACGTTGCCGCTGTTCTTCGCGTTGATCTACGCGGTGGGCAAGGTGATGGATTATTACTTCCGCGCGCAGCGCTCCCTGTCCGCAGCGACACCCATGTTCACGCCGAGAAAGCGGCCCCGGCC
>CAZLEO010000261.1:0-8460 GCA_964558555.1 uncultured Rickettsiales bacterium
CCACGGACGGAACTCCACTCGATGGTATGCGCGGCATTTCCCCGAACGCTGCTAGGCCAGCTTGCCCCTGCGCCGCCGGATCTTGTCCCGCAGCTGCATCACGTCGGCGTCCTCGTCCGCGGTCCAGGTGGTCTCGAGGTCGCGGTGGTGGTGCCACTTGACGAAGGCCAGCTCGATGATCTCGTGGTCGAGCTTGCGGTGGTGCCACCACTGGCCCGGCCCGTGGGAGAAGAAGCGCTTGAGGCCGCCCAGCACGCGCTTGCGTGCGGGGACCATGGCCCGGCGCTGCTCCTCGGTGACGATGTCGTCGCCCTCGTCGGAGAGGTAGCGCAGGATGATCTTGTTCTCGTGGCTCCACACGAACAGCACGACCATCAGCAGCAGCAGCACGAACGGCATCTGCAGGAAGGCCACGGCCACGGGGATCTCCACGAGGTACATCAGGCCGACGGAGTCGTCGATGATGAACAGGCCGCAGAACGTGTTCCAGGCGAAGTGGGCGAACATGCCCAGGCCCCAGAACGCCGGGACCAGCAGCCAGCGCGCGAAGCCCGTGCGGATCACCCGCACCAGGCCGAACCCGCAGCCGATGATGCCGGTGAACGCCGCGTGCGTGCCGATGCCGCCGAGCACGCCGCGCACCCAGGTCAGCCCGAGCATCTCCACGTAGCCGCCCATCATGGCCGCCTGCATGTAGTAGATCACGTTCTCGATGGTGGCGAAGCCGAGCCCCACCAGGGCGCCGTAGAGCACGCCGTCGAGGACGTTGTCGAACTCGTCGCGGAACAGCAAGAAGATGAACAGCACGGCCACGCCCTTGCTCAGCTCCTCGATGAAGGGCGCGGAGAAGGACGCGGTGAGGAACTGCGCGACCAGGACGTTGCCGGTGAATGCCTCGGCAGAGACCGCGAAGGACTCGTTGAAGATCATCGACACCAGGGTGGACACGGCCGCGCCCCACATCAGCGCCGTGAGGATCAGGTAGAGCGGCTCCTGCTCGTTGCGGTCCAGCCACAGCAGCAGCAGGCCGTAGGGGATTGCCGTGAAGAAGGCCAGGATGTTGGCGAGGATGAACAGCCCGGGCATGGTCAGGAAGTACCCCAGCCCCATCAGGCCCGAGCACAGCAGACACACCGCCATGAACAGGGCCAGGCTCGCCAGGCAACCGTACCGCGCGATCAGGTTCTGGCGACGCTTGCGTCCACCAGCCGCCATCGTTTCAGCGCTCATTTCCCTCACTCCCTCCGGCTGCTAGGATGCTGCCGTGCCCACGGACGACCGACACCAGCGCCTGCTGCTGGCCATGCTCAAGGCCAACCACGAGGCCGTGCGCGCATGTAACCGCGTGTACCGGCGCTTCGGCGTCACCCATCATCAGGTGCAGATCCTCAGGATACTCGAAACCGCCGGCGAGCCGCTGGCCCAGGGTAGCATCGGCGATCACATCCTGGTGTCCCGGGCCAACCTCTCCGGGCTGATCAGCCGCCTGGTGCGGTCCGGGCTGGTCCGCCGCCGCCCCCTGGCCGGGGACCGCCGCGTCGTGCTGGTGGATCTCACCGACTCCGGCCGCCAGGTGCTGCGCGCCGTCCAGCCGTTGCGCGAGACCGTGGAGTCGATCCTGTTCGCCGATCTCGACCCTGCCGAGGCCGAGCGCCTCACCGACCTGCTCGAGTCCGTGTCCCGCAACGCCGAAGACATCGGATGAACCCGACGATCCGCGTCGCCTTCCTCCTGTCGGCCCTGTGGATCGCCGCGCCGGCCTCTGGCGAGGGGCGCGCCCCGACCCTGGCGGCGTCCCTGCGATCCGTCGGCCCCCTGATCGTCGCGGACTGCGGCGAGGACCGGCCCCACGAGGAGCTCGCCGACAAGGTGGCCGACGAGCTGCGGCACCTGCGTGGCGGCGTGCGACCCGAGCGAGCCGCGTGCGGGGACCTCGACCGGCTGCACTGGCGCGGCGCAAACGTGGTCCTGCTCGCGAGCGAGCCCGCCGCGCCCGCCCTGCTCGCCGTCGCCCCGGGGATCGGTCTGCGGGAGCGTGGCAGCGGGCTGGACGTGGTGGGCCTGCAGCTGGCCGGCGACGAGCCGGCGGCGGCGCTGTGCCTGCCCCACCCCCACCACGCGGGCCGCTGGGTGATCGTGCTGTACGGGACCACGCCAGCGGCGCTGCGTGGCCTGGACCGGCGCATCCGCAATGACATCGCGGCGTCTGCGCTGCTGCTGGATGCTGGCGGCGAGCGGATGGCCTCCCTCGTATGGGCGGACGGCGGCTGGGGAGTACAGGAGGGGCACCCGTACGCGCCCGCCGACGTGCGGGATCGCTTCGACGCCTGGCGGGAGCGGACCGGCGCGCAGGTGGCTCGGTGGCGGTTGGATGTGGGGGTGGCGGAGGGGGAGGTGACGGTCGCGGGTGAGGTGGAGGTGGAGGGGGACGTTCAGGGGCAGGGGGAGCTCTGGTTGCAGGTCTCGGCGCGGGCCGAGGTCCTCGAATGCTCGTCGCCGTGCGCGCCCCACGACGCCGGCGACGGCCGCGTCCTGGTGCGGATGGAGAGCCCCGAGGGAGTCGTCTCCATGGCGTACCGGCTGCCCCTCGAGGGCGTCCTCCTGGCCTGGTACGTGGGCGAGACCGGCGGCTACGTGATGCCGGAGTCCAACTGGTTCCCCCGGATCCGCGGTGAGGCGGACGATCCCTACGCCGCCCGCGGGCGGGTGACGGTCGATCTCGCCACCCGCGGGGGCGCCGCCTCCCTGATCAAGAACGGGGACGAACGGACGCCGCTGCTGGTGTGGGGAGACCGGCGCCGGGTGGGGCTGTCCGCCGGGGTGAAGGCGTACCTGCCCGCCGGGGCGCCGGACGAGGTGGAGCAGCGGGCACGGGGGGTGGCTCGCGCCGTGTCGCGACACACCGGCCGCGGCCGGCCGCTGACGATCGTCGCGGTGGATCGTCCGGCCGCCTGGTACGGGGACGGCCTCCTCCTCGCGCCGCCCCAGCTGCTGCAACCCGGTCCCCTCGACGATCTGGACGGCTGGCTCGTCGACCGGGCGCTGAGCGAACACCAGGTGCGCATCGAACCGGCCCCCGGGCGCGCCGTGACGGCATCCGGTCGGGTCGCGGGGGATCCCGGCGGTGTGACCGCACGCCTGTGGCGGGCGCGCGGTACCTGGTGGGAGCAGGTGGACGAGGGGCCGGTCGCCGAGGACGGCTGGTTCGTGCTGTGCGGGCGGGGCATGGGCGGGCTGCTGGTGACGGCGGGCGCGGCGGGGCGCGTCCCGGGTCGCGCCGAGGCGGCCGCGGACGACGTGGTACTCGAGACCACCGAGGTGGCGGAGGTGGCGCTGCTGTGCTTCCGCTGCGGTCCGGATCAGTCGGAGGAGCGGTTCGCCATGGCGCCCGACGGGACCGGCCGCTTCCGGATCACCCTGACCATGGGCGAGCTCTTCCGCGAGTTCGGCTCCTTCCCCTACGCGTTCGAGGTCAACCCGGGTCGCGACGACGCGGTCGTCGTCCTGGATCCCCGCCGTCCGCCATCCCAGTTCCCGTCCTTCCTGGATCCACAGGAGTTCCATGCCGACCAGGTCACCTTCGAACTCGACGTGGAGCGGCTGCGCTTCTGGGTGGAGACGCCGGGCATGCTGATCGCACCCCAGGGGTGGCTGGACTGACCTGGCGGGCTAGAACTGTGGCTGGGACATGATCCTGTCGGTGAACGACGTGTACAGCCAGCGGTCCTCGGGGCTCTCGAAGGAGATGATCTGCAGGCCGAAGCCGTCGGGGAGGGGCAGATCGGGCCGGTCCTTGCGGTACCAGCGGACCACGGCGTTGAACTCCACCTCTTGCTCGGTTCCGCCAGCGTCGCGCAACGGGAAGATCACGTGCACGACGCTGCCGATGCGGGGGAACGTCTCGGCGGCCATGTACAGCCCGCCCGCGCTGAAGTTGCACGCCAGCCCGTGGTACTCCTCGCCCACGGCGATGAAGGTCACCGGCAGGGAGCTGACGATGCGCGGGCCGGCGCGCTTGAGGCGGTCGATGGTGCTCTCGTCGAAGTCCTCGCCGTCTCCCGAGTAGCTGCCGAAGCCGTAGGCCTCGGGTTCGGGCAGATCGTGGGCCGCGACGATGGGTGGGCCGGTGGGGACGGCGCCGTCGTCGGTGATCGGCTCGAGCCCGGGCAGGGCGTCACCACTTTCGGGGTTGCTGTCCAGCGAGGGCAGGGACGAACGGGCGGACGCGTCGAGGCGTGCCTCCCAGGAGGGTTCGTCGTCCTGAGGTTCCTCGGCCGGCTGCTCGGGCTCGGGCTGCTCGGGCTCGGGCTGCTCGGGCTCTGGCTCGGCAGGGGGTTCGGGCGGCGCCTCTTCCTCGTCCGGTGCTGGTGTGGCGTCGTTCAGCGACGTGAGGAACTGCAGCACCACCGACGGGCGCCCGCGCCAGATTCCGCCATCCTTGGACACGCCGATGACCTGCCCGGGGACCTCCACGTCCACGCGATCGCCCGGACGACGGAAGCGCGCCAGCACGTCGTGGCTTCCCTCGAAGGGCGCCTCGAGCGTGATGGAGGCGGCCACCTCCGAGATTCGCGTGATGACGCCCTCCACGGTCCCCATGGGCGACACCAGCCGCACGGGCACCAGACACGGGATACCCGGCCGGCTCTGGGGCTGTCGGGACTGGTCTGCGTTCAACGGTCGATCTCCACCCAGGATTGGTTGGTGATCCATGATTTTGCCACTGCCGGAGCGCCGGGTACACCCCCGGACGGTGGTTCGATTTCCGGACGGTGCGTCCGAAAATCGGTCGGTCGGGGTTGCAAGGGCCGGACCGGCGGCGTCCACGCCGGCTGGCACGGTTCGTGCTGCGCCTGTGTCCATGGACCCTCGACCCTCCCTGGACGCTCGCGAGCGCATGGCCTCCGGCGCGGTTCTCACCGACGCCGAGCTGGTCGCGCTCCTCCTCGCCACCGGCACCGCACGGGCCGACGCGATCACCGTGGCCCGCCAGCTCCTCGCTCGCGTGGGCGGGCTCGGAGGCCTGGACCGAGCCTCCTTGACCCAGCTGCAATCGGTGTCCGGCGTCGGGACGGCCAAGGCCACCCGCGTCCTCGCGGCCCTCGAGCTGGGCCGCCGCGCAGCCGCAGGCCCCCTCGATCGCGGGGAGATCATCCGCAGCTCGCGCCAGGTGGTCCGGGCCTACGCACCCCGCCTGGCGCACCTCGACCGGGAGTGCTTCTACGTCCTGTTGCTGGACTCCAAGCACCGCAAGATCAAGGAGGTCTGCGTGTCCATCGGCTGCCTCGACTCGGCCATCGTCCACCCCCGCGAGGTGTTCAAGCCCGCGGTGGCCGAATCCGCCGCCGCCGTGATCCTCGTGCACAACCACCCCTCTGGCGATCCGACGCCCTCGGCGGAGGACCGCGCCGTGACCCGCCGGCTGGCCGCCACGGCGGAGCTGCTGGGTGTGGATCTGCTCGATCACGTGATCATCGGGCGGCAGGGCTGCACGAGCCTGCGCGACGGTGGCGAGCTGTAAAGGGGATCAGCGTCGCTTTCGCACCTTGACCTTGCCCTTGGAGGCGGGGGCCGTCGCCTTCTGGGCGGCCAGTCGGCCCTGCTCGGCCCAGTCGGGGCTCAACGGCGCGAGCTTGCCGCCGAGGAGCCGGCCGCGCAGCCAGATCAACACCCCGACGCCGATGATCACCACCGGCACGGAGACGATCTGGGAGGTGGACAGCGCCTCGCCGAAGTACAGCCCGCGCTCGTCGCCGCGGAAGAGCTCGATGGTGGACCGGCAGAAGGCGTAGACGATGCAGAACCACACGAAGATCTCGCCGTGGTAGCGCTTGCGTGGGGCGATCCACAGGGCCAGGAAGAGGAAGATCGCGATGGAGTACAGTCCCGACAGGGGCTGGGTGGGGACGAGCATCAGATCGGGCAGGCTGCCCAGTCCCTGGGCCTCGGCCGGGAACGTCAGCGAGAAGAACTCGGGCCACTTCAGCGGGATGGCCGTCGCGAGCCAGCCGGGCAACGGCTCGCCCACCGGCCGGCCGTGGCAGCACCCGGCCAGCAGACACCCGGTGCGGCCGAACGCGAGGCCCAGCGCCATGCCGGGCACGAAGTTGTCCGCCAGCTGCAGGAAGCTGATCTTCTTGAGGCGGCAGAACACCAGCAGCGAGGGGATGGCCAGCAGGAACCCGCCGTAGAACGCGTACCCGCCCTTGGAGAACTGCAAGAAGATGCCGGGATCGGCGAAGAAGGCCTCCCGCTCCACCATCAACAGGTGCAGCAGGCGTGAGCCGATCAGGGACATCACGATACTCATGAACGCCGCAGACACCGTGTCGTCGCCGCGAATCCCCTGCTTCTTGCCCTCCCGCACCGCGTAGGACATGCCCACGAGGAACGCCACGGCCAGGAAGAACCCGTACGCGTGGTAGGGGATCGTGCGGCCGAACCAGGGGACCTCGAACAGGATCGGATTCATGGCGGGGGAGGATAGCAGGGAGGGGGGTGATTTTGGATTCTGGATTTTGGAATCTGGATTTTGGATCGGGAAACCGCTCAGCGTCCCGCGATCCGTCCGCGCAGCCATTCGGCCAGGAACGGGTACACGTCCTCGGCCACGTGGTCCCCGTTGCACAGGTCCACGTGTCCGTAGTCCGCGTGGTCCCCCTGGTCCAGACCGAACACACGCCAGGTCTTGTCCGCCGAGCCCAGCCGGTCGAAGAAGGTGACCGTGCGCTCCGGCGGGCACAGGTGGTCGGTGCGGCCGGACACGACCAGGAAGGGCAGGGTGATGGACGAGGCGCCGTCGAGGTAGTCGTGGGCCCCGTCGAGGGACACGAACCGCTGCGCGGCCATGGTGGCGGCGAACTGGCGGCGGACGCCGGCCTGGATGGGGGACAGGCCCACGCGCATCATGTCGGCGAGGAAGGGGCGGGCCATGTTGGTGGGCTCGTACACGACGCGGTCCAGGTGCAAGGGGATGTCCCCCTCCCACTGGGCGTAGAAGGCGGCGAGGTCGCGCGCGGGCAGCGGCCCCGGGCCGGCCAGCAGCGTCAGCAGGCGGTGGATCACCCGGGTGAGGTGGTCGGCGCCGCGCCAGTCCAGCGGCGAGGCCACCGTGGCGGCGGCGGCGAGGTGGTGGTCGGGCACGCGCTGCAGGTACGCCACCATGACCAGGCCGCCCATGCTGTGGCCGATCCAGACCGCCTCGTCGGCGCCGCTCGCGGCGCGCGCTGCGTTCACGGCTGCGGGCACGTCGTGCAGCGCGTACGTGTCCATGGACGTGGTGTCGGCGGCCGGCCCGGACGCGCCGTGGCCTCGCAGATCCACGAGGTACACGTCGAAGCCCTGGGCGGACAGGTACTCGCCCACGTCCCGTCCGGGCCCCAGCGCCCAGGTCCGCGTGTTGGACGCGATCCCGTGGCAGACGAGCACGGGGATGGTGGAGACGGGCGAGATCTTCGGCGGGTAGTGGTGCAGGGCGATCTCGGCGCCGTCGTCCGTCGGCACCCGGAGTATCTCGGCGGGCTCGATGAGCTGGACCGTGGTGGTCTGGTGCAGCGGCGCGCAGCCGGTCGCGCTCAGGGCCAGGGCCAGGGCGAACAGCGCGGCGCGTCTCACGGCAGCTCCCCCTGTCGGAGGAACCGCACCACCGCGGGGAACACCCGCCTGCGCGCCTGGTCGGTCAGCACCAGATCGAGGTGGCCGTAGTCGCCGCCGTCGAGGTTCATGTAGCCCACCTTGTGGAAGGTCCCGCCGGTGAGGTCGCGCGCCCGCCACGCCTCCTCGCAGGGCGCCATGCGGTCCTTCTCGCCGCACGCGATCAATACGGGGAAGTCCACCGTCGCCAGGTCGGCGGCCTCGCCGATCCACCCCTCGAGATCGGCCATGGGCGGCGTGGACGCCAGCGCTCCGGCCTCCCGCGCCCGCCGCCACACGTCGGCCTCGTCGGGGGTGGCGGTCATGGCCGCGGCGAACAGGTCCACCCCGGCGGTGTCGAAGGGCGCGGTCCGGAACGCCAGCAGCGACCACCTCGGGGTCCCCTCCGCCGCCGCCACGAACACGGCCTCGCGCAGCGGCGAGGACGGCGCCAGGCCCACGGGCGCGCCGAGCACCACGACACACCGCAGCGGCGCGTCCCCGGGCGCGTCGGCGAGGTAGCGGTAGATCGCCGTACCCCCCAGGCCGTGGCCGATCAGGGAGACCTCGTCGGCTCCCGTGGCGGCGACCACGTGCTCGACGTCGGCGCCGAGGGAGTCGAACCCGGCGATCCAGGTCGAGAAACCCCGGCGGGCCAGGAACGGCGCCAGGCCACCGCCGTCGGGCCAGGTGTAGAGGCCTTCGTCGGCCTCGGGGCCGGCCACGAGCAGCACCGGAGGTCCGTTGCCGCCGGTGTGTACCGGGTCGGGCGCCGCCCGGCCGCGCGCGCCCCGCACGGCCCGAAACACCCGGGGGGTGGGCATAACC
>CAZLEO010000261.1:8470-12931 GCA_964558555.1 uncultured Rickettsiales bacterium
GATAAGGTGGACCTGGAGACTGACGTGTTGGTAGTGGGCGGCGGGGGGGCCGGCCACTAGCCGCCCGGGTGGTCGGTTGCCGCGGGTGTGTACGGGGGCGGCCGCGGCCGGGCCGGCCGCGACGAGCAGGACGATCAACAGCGGTGTGGTGGCATTCACGAGGGGGGATCTTAGATCAGGGGGCGGCCGGCGCGATATGGATGGAGCGCATGAGGTAGCGCGTGGGCAGGGCGCTGGGGGTGAGCACGTTGAACCAGCGGTGCCGGGGCTGCAGCAGGTACGTGTCGCGGTCGGCCGCTGGATCGTAGTAGAGGCTGGGTTCGAGGTCCTCGAGGAGGGTGACCGCGGCGCCGGAAGGGGCGAGGCGCTGGCGCGCGGTCTCGACAGCCAGCTCGATACTCCGGGGCTCCAGCGCGGCGTGATCCGTGGGACGGTCGTCGAGGTCGCCGTCTTGCCAGGGTCGGGAGGTGAGGAGCCGGATGACGTGATGACGCTGGCCGTCGCCCTCGGAGCAGCTCTGGAACAGGGGCCTGTCCACCGACCGCTCCGCGAACGCAGCGGCCCACGGGTTGTGGAGCATCCGCATGCCTTCGACGCCGGGGGCCTCGAGCAACCACGAGCCGGCCGCCCCGTCGTATTCGGGCAAGTACCTGAGATTCCAGAGGCAATACGAGACCTTGCGGCCGTC
Organism: uncultured Rickettsiales bacterium; assembly: GCA_964558555.1. Classification (GTDB taxonomy): domain Bacteria; phylum Myxococcota_A; class UBA796; order UBA9615; family CAYRNR01; genus CAYRNR01. Next base: position 9,159 of record CAZLEO010000261.1, read on the forward strand.
GGTCCTCGTTCGCGCCACGGCACCCAGCGCCGAGGGGCTCCGGAACGGCAGGTGGTGGGTGTGTGCCCGGTTCCCCCACTCGCTGAAGCTGTAGACGAGCGCCACGGGGCCGAGCTCGCGCGCCGGCCGCGCGTAGGGATCGGACCCCAGCAGGGAGAGCGTCAGCGGTACGCAGGCGTGAAAGCCGCCCACGAGCAGGATCGCACCGGTGTACAGCGGCAGGGCCGGCGGCAGGCGCCTGCGGATCACGACGCGGAAGCGGTACAGGCTGGCCAGGCACAGCAGGACCGTGGGTGCGGTGAGGCCCATCCAGTCCACGGTGAAGCAGCCCCGGGTGGTCGTGAACACGGCGGCGGGGAGCGAGGCGAGCAGCGGCAGCATCAGGACCAGCAGGCAGATGCGCAGGGTGCTGTCGGCGGCGCTGCGCTCCCGCAGCAGCGGATGCGCGAATGCGGCGAGCGCGCCCGGCACGAACAACGCCAACGTGTACTGGGGCATCCACTCCACGAAGGTCAGATCCCGCGCGAGCTTGCCGACGGCCGCGAGGACGGTGAGCCGGCGGTCGCCGGCGCCTTCGCCCGTGCCGCCCCATACCTTGATCTCCAGGTAGTTCCCCAGGGTGTACTCGGGCTGTACGCCGAAGATCCCTCCGAGGCCGAGGAACCAGCCACCCACGGCGAGGAAGCACCCCGCCGCGAGGGCGGCACCACGGATCCACGAGCCCAGCGCGGCGCGTCCCTCCTTTCGGGCGGTGAGCACGCACCCGAGGGCAGCCGCGGTGAACCACAGAGCCACGTCCGGCACCGCCACCGGGTGCACGTACATCCTCAGCCCCTGCACCGCGCCCAGCGCGGCCCACGCGCCGAGGCTCCCCGGCCGGCGCACCACCCGGATCACCAGGTAGACCGACAGCGCCGCGAGGGCGGCGTTGGGCAGGCCGGGCTCCCACTTGCGCGAGTAGTTGAGCACGACTGGCAGCGTGCCCACCACGAAGGCTGCGAGCAGACCGAAGCGGTGCCCCACCAGCTCCCGGCCCGCGCGGTACGTGGCCCACAGCAACAGCAGCAAGAACGGCACGAGGGCCAGCCGGAACACGCGCAGGGACGTCCCGAACAGCTGCAGCGCCGCCAGCAGCGCGGTCTGCGCGAGGGGTGGGTGGATCATGCCCTCCCCGTGCACCGCCAGGGCGCCGAGGGCGTCGAGGTTCTCGCCGAGGCCTTCGCCGGCGGAGTTCTGCAATGGATGGACGACCGTGCGCGTGTAGTACACGTCGTGGTCGTCGGGCAGGCGGGTGTCGAGCAGGCCGAACAGGACCAGGGGGGTCGAACACAGGACCAGCAGCAGGCCGACGGCGAGACGGCGACGGGCGACGTCCTCGGCGAGTCGCTCGGTCAGCCGGCGCCAGCGGTCCTGCAAGGCTGTTCACTCCTCGATCGGGAGGATACCAGCGGCGCGGGGGGGAACGAAATCCGGGGGATCAGGATCGTCGGGACGCGTAGGCGAACGCCGTGGCCGCGGCGACGATGTGACAGATCCAGCCCAGGGTGCCGCCGCTACCGATCCAGAAGCCTGGCGTGAGGATCAGCCAGAAGACGCCGCGAAGGATGCAGCCGTTGTAGATCTGGCCCACGCCGGGAACGATGAACGAGAAGAGGGCGGCGAGGCCGGGATTGTATGTGCTCCGTGCTCCCATCATTCACCTCCGCGCCGTTGCGAAAAGCTGCAGACGCCCTCGAGCCGCCGGCTGCGGCTTTGCAGCAGGCGGGGTGGTGAGTGATGGGAGCTATTCATTTCATCCTCCTGGTGGGGTCTACGCGGGAGGGCGGCGGATTATTTCTGCGGTGGGCTACAGCAGAGTTACCAGGTCGTCCACCTCCCCGAGGACGAGGTCGGGTTCGACCTCGCTGGCCTCGATGTCGGCGCGCGACGTCTTGCCCGTGAGGACCAGGGCCCCGCGCAGGCCGGCGAGCTGCGCCCCGCGCACGTCGGACTCGGGATCGTCCCCGACCATCCAGGTGCGGGATGCGGGCACGCCGACGGGCTCGCGCGCGGCGTCGTAGAACGCGGCGGTGGGCTTGCCGAAGATCTCGGCCTCGGCCCCGGTGGCGTACTCGAGGGCGGCCAGCCACGGGCCGCACGAGAGGCTGCGGCCCGTGTCGTCGACCCACATGCGGTTGCGGTGGCACGCCAGCAGGGCCGCGCCGGACTCCAGGCAGCGTGCGGCGGCGGAGAGCAGCGCGTAGTCTGCGTGGCGGGTCAGGCCCACGAGGACCACGTCGGCGGGGGCCTCGGGGACCACCTCCAGGCCGGCGGCGGCGGCCACCTCGGCCATGCCCGGCTCACCGACCACGTGACAGCGGCCGCCGGGGAAGCGCCGCGTCGCCTCGGCCACGGTGACCTCCAGGGCGGAGTGGATGTGCTCCGGTGCCACCTCGATGCCGTGGGTGCCGAGGGTGTCCGCGAGGAACTGGCGGGGGTGCGTGGACGTGTTGGTGATCAGTCGAAACGGGATCTCCAGGTCGCGCAGACGCCGCAGCACTCGGGTCCCGGAGACCAGGCGAGGGTTGCGCTTGCCGGCGAGGAAGACCCCGTCGATGTCGAACAGGAACATCCGCGCGGCGGCGGGATCGGCGGTCATGGGAGTCGTCCCCCTTCCATCCGTCGGGTGAGGGGATCTATGGTGGCCACCCTTCCAGGAGCAGGCAAGGCGCAGTTCGTGCGGCTGGACGAGGAGGACTACCGCGAGTTCTCGCAGCGGACCGCCTCGAGCGCTGACAAGGTCTGACCGAAGCGGGACTACGGACTACTCGGCGGCGTCCTCGGCGTCCTCGTCGTGGGAGAACGCCGCCTCCATGACCGCGCGCACGGCCTGATCCGCCCGATCCAGATCCCGGTCCAGGACCAGCACCACACCCCACCCCCGGCTGGGCAGGAAGATCTTCGAGTAGGCCGTGTCCTCGTTGCTGCGCAGGGCGAACGGGATGCCCTCCTTCTCCAGCACGTGGGTGACCATGTGCCCGTGGAAGGGGCCCTCGAGCTGCCGCAGCACCCGCATGGGGCCGGACAGGGGTTCCTTCTTGAGGGAATCGTACGTGGCCGAGTCCACCAGCGGCTCGCCGTCCTCGGCGCAGAAGGTCACGTGGTCGAGGTACTCGGTGCCACAGAGCAAGCAGTACTTCATCGGTTCTCCAGCGGGAGCGGCGATCAGGGATCGTCGTTCCCGTCGCAGTCGCTGTCGATGCCGTCGCCGGCAATCTCGGCCGCGCCGGGGTAGATGGTCGCGTCGAGGTCGTCGCAGTCACCCTCGCAGGTGGTCACGCCGTCTTGATCCAGGTCCAGGAGGTTCAGGAAGGGGTCGCTGTCGTCGCAGTCCCCGTCGCAGGGGCTCAGGCCGTCCCCATCCGAGTCGGAGATGTGGAGGGTGGCGTCGAGATCGTTGCAGTCGCCGTCACACGTGCTCGCCTGGTCGTTGTCCAGGTCCCAGGGGTTGAGGCCCGTGTTGGTGTCGTCGCAGTCGCCGTCGCACTCCGAGGCGCCGTCGCCGTCGTGGTCGATCTCCTCCAGGCCGAGCAGGCCGTCGCAGTCGTTGTCCTCGTCGTCACAGATCTCCGGCGCGCCGGCGTAGATGTCGGCGTTGGTGTCGTCGCAGTCGCCCTCGCAGATCAGGACCCCGTCCAGGTCGCCGTCCACCTCGTCGGGCAGCAGCGTGCCGTCGCAGTCGTTGTCGACGCCCGCGCAGACCACCGGCGCCCCCGGCGCGCTGTGGGTGGGGG
>CAZLEO010000261.1:12941-13245 GCA_964558555.1 uncultured Rickettsiales bacterium
TCTTGAATCTTAGTGTAGTCGAAGTTGTTGTGTTCGGCGTGGGAGTTGTCCTGGTCACAGGGATAGATGCGGTTGTTGGTGTCGTCGCAGTCGCCGTCGCACTCGGTGTAGCCGTCGCCGTCGTCGTCGATCTCCAGGTCGCCGAGCCACCCGTCGCAGTCGTTGTCCAGATCGTCGCAGAGCTCGGGCGCGCCGGTGTACGTGGTGTCGTCGTCGTCGTCGCAGTCCTCGTCGCAGGCCATGTAGCCGTCCCCGTCCAGGTCGGCCTCGTCGTCGGGGAGCGCCCCGTCGCAGTCGTTGTCGA
>CAZLEO010000262.1:0-12853 GCA_964558555.1 uncultured Rickettsiales bacterium
CAACGACTGCGACGGCGACGTGGACGAGGACTGCGGCGGCGACGACGACGACGACGACGATGACGACGACGACGACGACGACATCACCGACGACGACGACGATGACGACGACGACAGCGGGGACTGGAACATCGACGGGGATGATGGGCACCAGATCGGCGGGGGGTGTGCTTGTGAGGCCGGAGCGTCCCGCGGCACTCCCGTCGGGTTGCTGCTGCTGCTGCTGCTCCTCGCCCGTCCGCGGCGTCGCTGAGGACTCGAGCCGGGCGCTGCTGTGGCGACGCGATCCGGGGGTTGGGGGGGGCAACCGTTGGATACGTCGCCTGGTCAGGTCTGGTCTTGCATCTTTCCCGACAGACGATGGTCCAAGTTCAGACCATGGTGCCGGTAAAGATGGCAAGAGCCAGACCTGACCAGCGTTGACGCCGGCTCGGGGCTTGGGTTGCCCATCCGGCAACGTACCGAGTACCGGCGATGTCGGGCCCAGCGGGTGGCTGCACACGAAGGCGAACCCTTCGTGTGCGCTCGCCACGTGCTCTGCCCGATGGGCATACCAAGCCCCGATCAGGCGTCAACGCTGGTCAACGTCTGGATCTTGCCGACTTTCTCCCGCCTCTCAGTAGGCCATGGCCACGGTTCGCCCCTCCCCGTGGCGAGCGGATGGGTTTCGCAACCGAAAGTCGCAAGTCCAGACTTGACCAGGCGACGTATCCCACGGTTGCCCCCCCACCCCCCGGATCGCGTCCCTCGTTCCCACGGTCCTCCGTCCGCGTGCGGCCCAGGGAACGTCTTCTTGGGCGCTTTGCGCCCTCCCCCTCCCCTCGTTCCCACGGTCCCCCGTCCGCGCGTGCGGCCCAGGGAACGTCTTCTTGGGCGCTTTGCGCCCTCCCCCTCCCCTCGTTCCCACGGTCCTCCGTCCGCGTGCGGCCCAGGGAACGTCTCCCCGGGCGCTCCAGCGCCCTCCCCCCATCGGGGATCAGGTCATTGGCGGCTGTCGCCGATCGTCCGACGGGGTCTTGAGGGCGACACGGGGCGGTCCGGCGCACCGGCACACGTGAACTTGCTCAGTGGCTTGGGTAGTGGATCGAAGCTTCGGGGCGACCAAGTTACGTATGTCCCCGGTTGCGGTGGATCGGGGCTTGGTTCTCGACACATGGAGGGTCCGAGGGGCCGCGATCCCCCTCCCCGCCCCCCTCGCGCACGGATTCACTTGACAGCGCACGCCCGCGCGGAAACCATCCCCCCCGTGAGCCTCCTCAGCGGCCGCCTACCCAACCTCAGCGCGATGGAGACGGGCCAGAGAGCCCTTCTCTGGCTGGGGATCATCGTCCTGCAGTTCGCGTTCCTCCTCCTGCTGCTGATCGAACCGATGCTCGCCCTGGCCCTCGTGGGCGGCATCCTCCTCTTCCTCCTCGCGCTGCGCTACCCGTACGCCGCGGTCATGCTCGCGGTCACCGCCCGGCTCTCGGCGACCAACTCCCTGTCCATCCGGGTGGGCCCGATCTTCCTGTCGGCGTTCGAACCCCTGTACGTCCTCGCATTCGTGGCGCTGCTGATCCGCTCGGTGCAGCAGCGCTCGTCCGCCCTCAAGGACTTCCCGGCGGCGAGGCTGCTGCTCGCCTTCGTCGTCTGGGCGGCGCTGTCCATCGTGTGGTCCCCGTCGCGCGGCGAGGGCGTGATGCTGGTGATCCGCATCTGCATCGCCTTCGGCCTGGTCTGGCTGGTGGCCTCGGAGGCGCGAACCCCCGAGAAGTTCTACGGCCTGATGTGGACGTGGCTGGTGGTGTCGTCGGTCGTGGGCCTGTTCGGCATGATGCTGGGTACGTACGAGAGCTCCGTGTACGGCGATGTGGCATTCCAGGCCATGAGCGGAGGTGGCCGCTCCGGCGGCCTGGGACAGCACCCCAACTGGTTCGCCATGGCCATGGCGTTCGGCATCAACCCGGCATTCGCCATGGCGTACGCGGAGAAGAGCCGCGGCCGGCGGTGGCTGCTGGTGGGCATCGCCCTGTGGCTGCTGGTGGTGGCGGTGAGCACGGGCAGCCGCGGCGCGGTGTGGGGCACGGGCATCGGCAGCCTCTTCCTGGCGCTGAACAACACCAAGCTGCGCCTGTTCCTGTACCGCTACTGGTTCGTCATCGCGGCCATGTTCGGCGTGGCCCTGTTCGTGGGCTTCGGCGGGCTGACCTCGGGCTTCGTGCGCGTGGCCACCCAGGGCATCACCACCTTCTGGCAGGGCAACGTACGCTTCGCCAACTGGCACGTGTGCTACCAGATGCTCGTCGAGTCCTTCGGTCTCGGCATCGGCGCGGGCGGCTACGAGACCCTCGTGTCCATGTTCAACGACCGCCTGACCCTGAGCTTCTATGCCTACCCCCACGGCGTGTTCTGGGACGTGATGGCCCACTTCGGCCTCGTCGGCCTGACCCTGCTGGTCGTCCTGTGGTGGACCATCGGCCGCTCCTACCGCGAGGCCGTCGCCGCAGTCCGCGGCACCACCGTCGAGCTGTGGCTCATCGGCATGTTCGCCGGCTGGCTCGGCTACTGGACCCACTCCTTCGTCGAGTTCCACCTCGAGGACAAGCCGTACTGGACCTTCCTGGGCATCTTCTTCGGTCTGATCATCGCGGCGAAGGCCCTGGCCGCCGATCCCGAGAAGCTGGCGCAGTACCGACGGGAAGCGCCGGAGTCCGTGTCGCAGCAAGAGAAACCGTCGAGCTGATCCGCGCCGCGGGGCCCCCTACCCCTTCATCAGCCGCCACACCCGCTCGGGCGTCAGCGGCAGCTCGTTCGGAGCCACCCCCACCGCATCCGCGACCGCATTGGCGATGGCCGGCGCCGTGGCCACCATGGCCGGCTCGCCGATCCCACGCGCGCCAAAGGGTCCGGCGTCGTCGGGCTCCTCGACGATGAGGGGGACGACGGGCGACGCGTCGGTGGCGGCGGGGAGGCGATACGTGTCGAAGTTCCAGGTGACGGGCACGCCGCCGTCGATGCGGTGGTGCTCGGTCAGGGCGAAGCCGAGGCCCATGACGGTACCGCCGACGATCTGGCCCTCGACCATGGCGGGGTTGATGGCGCGGCCCACGTCGTGGGCGGCGTGGATGCGATCGACGACCACGGCGCCGGTGGTGGTGTCCACGGACACGTCGGCGATCTGGCAGCCGAAGGCGTAGGTGCCGTAGGCGTTGCCCTGGCCGGTGTCCAGGTCGAGGCGGGTGCTCTTGAGGCGGTAGCGCGCCTGCTTGCCGCGGCGGACACCGGCGTCGTCGAGGCGCCTCACCAGGTCGGCCCAGGTGACCAGCGTGGCGCCGTCTTCCTCGTCGACGATGCCCCCGGGTCCAGTGGTGAGGTCGGACGGCTCCCGCTCGAGGAAACCCGCCGCGGCCTTGACCATGGCCCCGCCGAAGGTGCGCGCGGCCTTGGCCACGGCGCTGCCGCTGACCACGGTCTGGCGCGAGGCCACGGTGGACCCGGAGTCGGGGGTGACGTGGGTGTCGCCGGTGATGACCTGCACGCGGTCGGCGATCACGCCGAGCACGTCGCACACCACCTGCAGGAACACCGTGCGGGCGCCCTGGCCGTAGTCCACGGCGCCGCAGCGCACCTGGATGTGGCCGTCGTCGGCCAGCTCGACCACGGCCGAGCCGATGTCGGGGATGGCGTTGCCGTAGCCGATGCCGTACAGGAACGTGCACAGGCCCCGCCCGCGCCGGATGGGGGAGCCCTCCTCGGATGCCGGGGGATCGCCGGCGGACTCCAGGGCGCGCTCGACGCAGCGGGCGAGCCCGTCCCCGCGCACGGTCTGGCCGGTGGCGGTGATGTCGCCGGGCTGCAGGTGGTTGCGCCGCAGGAACTCCAGGTGATCCAGGCCGCAGGCCTCGGCCAGCTCGCGGGCGAAGATCCCGTAGCCGAAGGTGACCTGGGTGGCACCGAAGCCCCGGAAGGCGCCGGAGATGCCATTGTTGGTGTACGCCATGCGCACCCGCACCCGCTGGTGCTCCACGTCGAAGGGGCCGCAGGCGTGGACCAGGGTCTTGCGGGCGATGTTGGGGCCCCACGACGCGTACGCGCCGGTGTCGGCGAGGGCGTCCACCTCCAGGGCCGTGATCCGCCCGTCCGCATCCACACCGGCGCGGTAGGTCAGGGTCATGGGGTGGCGCTTGGTCGTGGCGATCTGGCTCTCCTCGCGCGACCACAGCAGGCGCACGGGGCGGCCGGTGAGCAGGGCACCCAGGGCGGCGTGGGTCTGGGCGTAGATGTCCTCGCGGCCGCCGAAGGCGGCGCCGGTGGGCTGCTGGATCACCCGCACCTGCATCCGCTCGAGGTCCAGCGCCTTGTGCACGTGCAGCCGGTCGAAGAACACGTTCTGCGACGGGCAACGGACCACCACGCCCCCGTCGCCGTCCGGCTCGGCCTGGGCCACCTCGGGCTCGAGGCAGGCGTGCTCCTGCCAGGGTGTGCGGTAGGTGCGCTCGACCACACGGTGGGCGGCATTCAGCGCCCCGCCCACGTCGCCGCGACGCAGCTGCAGCTGGCCCATGAGGTTGCGGTCCTCGCGGCCCGGGTGGACCACGGGGGCGTCGTTCCTCAAGGCGGCGGCCGCGTCGGTCACGGCGTTGAGCCGCTCGTAGTCCACGGTCACGAGGTCGCGGGCGGCGGCCGCAGCCTCGCGGCTCTCGGCCACCACCACGGCCAGCGCCTCGCCGAGGAACCGCACCCGGTCCGACGCCAGCACCGGCTGATCGGCGATGGCGTTGCCGAACAGGGGCTCACCGGGCACGTCATCCGCCGTGATCACCGCGACGACGCCGTCTGCCCCGCGGGCCGCGGACACGTCCAGCTCCGCCACGAGGGCGTGCGCCTCGGTCGACCGCACCACCACCGCGTGGAGCAGGCCGTCGGGCTCGGGCAGGTCGTCGGTGTAGCGGGTGCGGCCGGTCACCTTGTCCAGGGCGTCCTCGCGCGGAGCCCTCGAACCCACCCGGTGGGGCTCGGGCGCGGGGATCTCACCGCTGGCCGCCGTGCGCACCGCGGCGACGATCTGCGCGTAGCCGCTGCAACGACACACGTTCCCCGCCAGGGCCTCGCGGATGGCGGCCTCGTCCGGGTCGGGATCGCGCTGCAGCAGCGCCGCCCCCGCGATGACCATGCCCGGCGTGCAGTAGCCGCACTGGACCGCGCCCGTGGCCACCAGGGCCTGCTGTACCCGGTGCAGCCGCCCCGCGCCGATGCCCTCGGCGGTGATCACGGCGCCCCCGTCCGCTTCCACCGCCGGCACCACGCACGAGTTCACCGGCCGCCCGTTCAACAGAACCGTACACGCGCCACATTCCCCGCAGCCGCACCCCTCCTTGGTGGCCGTCTGGCCGGCGTCGCGGCGGATCAGGTCCACGAGGCGCCGCGTCGGGGACACCTCCAGGCGCAGGGGCTCGCCGTTGATTCGCAGCTTTACGGTGACGGTCTCGGATGGGGTCATGGCTCGATTCTCGGGCGCCGCGGGCGCAGCGGGGCGGGGGGCGGGGGAGGGCTCAGCCCTCGGCGAACTCGACCTCGGTGACCTCGACGCGGAGGTGCTCGAGATCGCCCGGCCAGCCCTTCTTGACGTTGGGGTCGCCGACCAGGTGCTGGATCTCGCGCTCGTGACCCGGGCCGAAGGGCTTCTTGACCACGTCGGGCAGCGGGACGCCCATGGGGTGGGACGGCGTGGCGATGAAGTCCGGGCGGGTGTCGATGATGGCGCCGTGCTCGTCGGTGAACACCACGCGCATCTTCATCACCTTGGCCACGCGTTCGCCCGCGTTGACGGCCTTGAACTCGACGGACCAGCCATCGGGATCGGCGCGGCGGTCACCGCCCACGTTGACGCGGTTCAGCTCCAGCTCCTCGATGCGCACGCTCGTCATCGCGTAGCGCAGGGCCTCGAGGCGGCTGTCGGCCTTGATGCCGAAGGCGCCGGTCCCGTACTTCTCCTTGAACGCCACCATGGCGTCGACCGTGTTGGCCAGCTCGGCGTCGTTCCACGACAGGTTCTTGGCCTTGTCGATGGCCTTGTCGGAGTACTTCCCGTCGGGGTGGTCGGCGACGTACTTCTCGTACGCGGCGGCCGTGTCGGCCTTCTCGGCGATCTCGAACTCGGCCAGGTCCAGCCGGTAACGCACGTCGGCGATGTGCATCCCGTCCGGGAACTGCTCGATGTAGCCGCGGTAGGACTCGGGCGTGTCCGCAGCGCAGGCCTCGGTGTAGGCGGTGTTCTCGCCGCTACAGGCGGCCAGCAGGGTGCCGGCCAGGACCAGGGCCGCGAGCCAGGTGATCGTCAAACGCATCGGTTCCCTCCTCGTTGAATCCGGGACTGACAAGGTAACGACTTCGAGCGCCCGAGTCCACGTTCAATGGGCCGCCCGCACCCGCTCACGCACCCGCGCTTTGAAACCTGGCAGCGGAGGAGTAGGATGTGCAGCCCACCGAGGAGGAAACCATGGCAACCCAGATGGAATTGAGGGACGCGTTGGTGGAGCTGATCCGCCTCGCCTCCACGTCGCTTCCGCCGGATCAGCTGGCTGCAATTCGACACGCCGCAGACGGTGAGCCGGAAGGGAGCATGTCCCGCGAAACCTTCGAGCTGATGCTCAAGAACTCCGGCGTCGCAAAGGAATCCTCGACGCCGTGCTGCCAGGACACCGGCACGCTGCTGTTCTACGTGGACTACGGTCCCGAGTACCGGCAGAAGTTCCTGGCCGGCGAGATCGCCGAGGCGGCGCGCATCGCCACCGGCAACGCCTACCTGCGGCCCAACGCCGTGGACTCGTACGACGGCAAGAACTCCGGCGACAACACCGGCCTCGGCGCCCCGTACATCCACTTCGAGGAGATGGACGAGTCCGGCCTCGAGATCAACCTGATGCTCAAGGGCGGCGGCTCCGAGAACATGAGCCGTCAGTACACCCTGCCCGACGGACGCATCGGCGCCGGCCGCGACATGGAGGGCGTGCGCAAGTGCGTCATCGACTCGGTCTTCCAGACCCAGGGCTTCGGCTGCGCTCCGGGCTACGTGGGTGTGGGCGTGGGCGGCGACCGCATGAGCTCGTTCCTCGCGGCCAAGGAGTCGTTGTTCCGCAAGGTGGACGACGACAACCCCGACCCCGAGCTCGACGCCATGGAGAAGATGCTCACCGACCAGTGCAACGAGCTGGGCATCGGTCCCATGGGCTTCGGCGGCAACACCTCGGTGCTCGGCGTGAAGATCGCCTTCCGCCACCGGGTTCCCGCCAGCTACTTCGTGTCCGTGATGTACATGTGCTGGGCCAACCGCAAGGCTACGCTGCGCTTCGACGGCGGCCAGGCCGAGTTCGTGCAGTAGGAGGAGGAAGAATCATGGCTATCAAGAAGATCACCCTCCCCGCCTCCGAAGAGGACATGCGCGCGCTGCACTGCGGCGACGTGGTCGAGGTCACCGGCGTGATGGTCACCGGCCGCGACAACGTGCACAAGTACCTCGTCGAGACCGACGACCAGGAGGCCCGCGACCTGATCGACGGCACGTTCATCTACCACTGCGGCCCCGTGGTGAAGCAGGACGAGACCGGCGAGTGGCACTTCGTGGCCGCCGGCCCCACCACCTCCATCCGCGAGGAGCCCTACCAGGGCGAGGTGTTCAAGCGGTACGGCGTCCGCGCCGCCATCGGCAAGGGCGGCATGGGTCCCAAGACGCTGGAGGCCTGTCAGGAGCTGGGTTGCTGCTACCTGCACGCCATCGGCGGCCTCGCCGTCATCCTGGCCCAGTCCGTCAAGAAGGTGCGCGAGGTGCGCTGGCTCGAGGAGTTCGGCTCCCCCGAGGCCATGTGGGTCCTGGACGTGGTGGACTTCCCCGTCATCGTCACCATGGACTCCCACGGCAAGAGCCTGCACGCCGACGTGCGCGCCGCGTCCGAGGCCAAGTACGACGAGCTGATGGCGCGGAAGTAGGCGACCGATGACCGCCACCGGCCTCGTCTACGACCCGGTCTTCCTGGACCACGACGCGGGGTGGGGACACCCCGAACGGCGCCAGCGCCTCGAACACATCGTCGAACGTCTGGACCAGTCCGGACTCCGCGACGAGCTGGTGGCCATCGACTCCCCGCCGGTGGACGGCGAGTGGCTCGCCGAGGTCCACCACCCCCGGTACCCCGACCTCGTGCGGCAGGTGTGCGCCTCCGGCGCCTCCATGCTGCCCACCGGGGACACCAACGTGTGCGTGGAGAGCTACGACATCGCCCTGAGAGCCGCTGGCGGCGCCCTGGCCGCCTGTGACGCGATCATGGACGGCACGGTGCGCAACGCGTTCTGCGCGGTGCGACCGCCGGGCCACCACGCGGTCCCCCACGGGGGTATGGGCTTTTGCGTGTTCAACAACGTGGCCGTGGCCGCGCGCTACCTGCAGCGCCACCACGGCCTCGAGCGCATCGCCATCCTCGACTGGGACGTGCACCACGGCAACGGCACCCAGGACATCTTCTACGAAGATCCCTCGGTGCTGTTCTGCTCGACGCACCTGTGGCCGTTCTATCCGGGGACCGGCCAGGCGGGTGAGACCGGCAGCGGCGCCGGGGACGGATTCACGATCAACGTGCCCATGTCCCACGGCGACGGTGACGACGTCATCCTCCCGGCCTTCGACGAGACGTTCCGCGCCGCGGTGGACGAGTTCGAGCCCGACTTCGTGCTGCTGTCGGCCGGGTACGACGCCCACCACGAGGACATGCTCGGCGGGATGACGGTCACCGACGAGGGCTTCCAGCGCCTCGCCGCCATCGTCCGCGAGATGGCCGACACCCACTGCGACGGCCGGTTGCTGGCCACCCTCGAGGGCGGCTACACCGTCGAGACCCTGGCCCGCAACGTCTGGGATACCCTCGACGTCTTTCACCGGTAGAATCTGCGGCGGGAGGTCCCGCCATGCGATTCGGCCCGTTCGTGTTCTCCATCCTGATCTGCGTCCTCGGCCCCGGCTGCCCGGGTGACGAGGACGACGACTCCTCCGTGGCGGACGACGACGACGCCACCGCAGGGGATGACGACGACGTCACCGCGGACGACGACGACGACGACACGGCAGACGACGACGACGACACCGCCGCCGACTCGGACGGCGACGGCGTACCCGACGACCAGGACGCCTTCCCCGACGATCCCACGGAATGGGAGGACACCGACGGCGACGGCACCGGCAACAACGCCGATCCCGACGACGACGGCGACCACGTCCCCGACGACGAGGAGCTGGTGTACGGCGTCGACTGCCGTCTGAGCGATCCGCTGCAGGCGGACACGGACTCCGACGGCATCGACGATCGGCACGATCCGTACCCCCGCGACGCGTTCCCCGAGTTCGTGCTCGTGCGCAACGACGTGGGCTCCATCGAGTACGTGCTGAGCGAGCGCGACGGCAGCTTCCAGCCGTGGGTGCAGATCGGCGACGCCATCGGCAAGAACTACACGTCGTTCGACATCGCAGACTTCGACGGCACCGGCGTCATGGACTTCATCGCCCACACCGAGGCCGACGAGGTCACCGACCTGCACGAGGTCTGGTACTTCTACCGCTTCGACAACCCCACCAACTTCGAACAGATCTACCTCGGCGAGGTGGAGTACGCCATGCACGGCGTGGTGGACGACGTGGACGGGGACGACCGCTTCGACATCGTGGCCATGGAGTACTACCGCCCCGGCAACTTCGAGTGGGCCCGGTTCGTCACCTACCTCAACAACGGCGACATCCACAACGCCACCTGCGCCTGGGACACGGCGCCGGGCAACACCTGCGCCTTCACCCGCGTCGAGGCCAACGACATCACCGACGTCATCTACAACCAGTGGGTCGTCAAGATGGCCTACCAGGCCGTGGACGTGACCGCAGACGGGCACAAGGACCTGATCATGGGCCACTACGCCACCGGCGGGAACTCGGCCATGCCCATGTACTACCTCGCCGGCAACGGCGACGGCACCTTCCAGGACCCCGTGTCGATCTTCACCCACAACTCCGGCGGCAACCAGTCGCCGGCCAACTCCGTGGTCTTCGGCGAGTTCACCGGCGACGGCATCGGCGACGTGCTCATGGGCCTGGACGACGACGGCGACGCGGGCCAGGCGTGGATCTACCCCGGCACCGGCCCCGGCCAGTTCAGCGCCTCGTACATGGAGGCCTTCGACATCAACACGTCGTGCGAGTCCGGCTGCGCCGACGACCCCGGCGCCACCTCCTCGGCCCGCACCTTCGACTTCGACTTCGACGGCGACATGGACATCATGGTCGGCGTCCACACCGGCGGCGTCTGGGGCCCCCCCAGCCGCGTGCACGCCCTGCTGGGCCACAACGACGGCACCTTCGGCAACCTGCTGCCGGTGGGCCCCGAGCTCGACAACGACTTCGCCCACTCCTTTGCCGTGCCCACTCGCCTCTGCCCCTGGTACCAGCCCTGAGAGGTCGCCCGATGCCCCACGAGGACCAGGTCGCCAAGATCCGCATCACCCTGGACCAGGGCGGACGCACCTGGGCGCTGATGTCCCGCAAGCGGGCACCCGGCGAGCGCAAGCACGGCAAGCTCGAATTCTTCGGCGGTCACCTCGATCCCGGCGAGGAGCCCTTCGAGGCGCTGCTCCGCGAACTGCGTGAGGAGGAGCTCTCCGGCACCCTCGCCGCGCGCGCCCTGCACGCCGAACCCGTCCCCTTCGTCTCCGACCTCCCCGGCGTCCCCCACCACCTCTACGAGCTGCCCATCGACGCCGCCGACTTCGACACGCTCACCTTCGATCCCGTCGAGAGCCTCGGCCTCGTCCTCGTCCCCCTCGACGAGCTCCGCGCCGGCGACTGGACCGAGCGCGTCACCCCCCGCACCCGCGCCATCCTCGAGGCCTGGCGCCGGCACGAGGAGACCTGACCATGGCCACCACCGCCGTCTTCATCGAGATCCTGCTCGTGGGCATCCAGGCCGTGATCTGGATGCTCATGCTCCTGCTGATCGTGGTCGGTCCCGCCGAGGCGAAGGACCTCCCCTGGGACGACATCGAGTCCTGGGCCGCGCTGCTCTCCTTCGCCATCGCCGGGATGGCCTACGCCGCCGGCGTGATCGTCGACCGGCTCGCCGACAGCCTGTTCACCCTGGTGATCGGCCCCATCGTCTGCGGCGACGAGCGGAAGAAGTGGCTGAAGAAGTCGAAGAACTTCTGGTCGAAGAACGCGGAGAAGGACGATACCGTCGGCAACGGCGAGAAACGCCTCCTCGTCCGCCAGTACGGCGGCGACATGACCACCTTCCTCGACTACGTCCGCAGCCGTCTGCGCATCGCCCGCTCCACGGCGCTGAACCTCGCCCTCGTCACCACCTTCGCCGTGTGCCTCACGCAGGACGCCGACGCCAGGCGACTGATCGCCGCGGTCGGCGCCCTCGCCACCGGCCTGACGGTTTTCGCCTGGAAACGGATCAACATCACGTGGAACGACCGCCTGGACCAGGCATTCAAGCTTGCCCGGCGGGCGCAGAAGGCGGCGGAGAAGGCCTGAGAGGGTGTGGAGTGCTCGTGATAGGCTCGCCCATGGGAGGGACGGCCGATGCTCCAGCACAGACTCGCACCGATCCTCGGATTCCTGGGCAACCAGATCGCGGATCCGCTCTTCCTCGACGTCACGGGGCTCGATCCCCTCGCGTGGGACCTGCACCTCGACGCCGCCTCCCCGCTGGTGGACGGCGGCACCCCGGCGCTCACGGATCCGGACGGCGGCACCAGCGACATGGGGGCGTACGGCGGCACCTGGGCGGGAGACTGGGACCTGGACTCCGACGGATATCCGGCCTGGTGGCAGCCGGGCGCCTACGACCACGCGACGTATCCCCTCCAGGGCTGGGATTGCGACGACCGGGACCGCGACGTCTACCCCGGCACCGGGTGCTGAGGGGGCGTCTAGCCTACTCCTCCCCCTCCTCTTCCCCCTCGAACTCCAGCCCCTTCACCCCGTCCAGGATCGCCTCGGCGAACTGGATCTGCGGCATCCCCTTGGTCAGCTCCGCCCCGGTCAGGTCCGCCCCGGTCAGGTCCGCCCCGTGGAACCTCGCCAGCTTCAGCCGCGCCCCGCGCAGGTCCGCGCCGCGCAGGTCAGCACCGAGTAGAGAGGCGCGCTCCAGGTGCAGGCCGCGCATGTCCAGGCCGCTGAGGTCCACCCCCGACAGCTTCGGATAGTCGGCGCCCACGAGCGCCAGGATGAGCTCCTTGCGGGTGATCTCGGCCATGTCGTCCTCCTCGGGTTTGACACGTCGCCCCCGAAGGGTAGTCAATGGATCCCATGCCGCGCTACATGACCCGACAAGGATATGACGCCATCGAGGCCGAACTGGAGAGGCTCTGGACCGTCGAGCGCCCCTTCGTGGTGCAGCAGGTGTCCGACGCCGCCGCCCTCGGTGACCGCTCCGAGAACGCCGAGTACATCTACGGCAAGAAGCGCCTGCGCCAGATCGACTCCCGCATGCGCTACCTGCAGCGCAAGATCGACGACGTCACCGTCGTGGACCTCGACAAGCAGAACTCCGTCGACCACGTCCAGTTCGGCGCCGTCGTCCGCATCGAGAACGAGGACGGCGAACAGCGCCTCGTCCGCCTCGTCGACAAGGACGAGTCCGACCCCAAGGCCGGCCGCATCTCCATCCAGTCCCCCATCGGCTCCGCCCTCATGGGCAAGCGCGAGGGCGACTTCGTCGAGGTCCGCCTCCCCGCCGGCCTCGCCGAGTACGAGATCCTCGAGATCCGCTACGGCGCCGAAGGACCCTAGGAGGCCGCCTTTGGCGGCTGTCGACAGTCCACGGGCGCCCCCCCC
>CAZLEO010000262.1:12863-13158 GCA_964558555.1 uncultured Rickettsiales bacterium
GGTCGACACTTCGCACACATCGGCCTCTTCCCTCTCAACCGTCGACTACTGAACCGTCGACCTGAACTGTGTACTGTCGACTGTCTACCGTCGACGGTTTGGGTCGACAGTTTGTTGCCGGCCTTCGGCGGTCGACACGTCGCACACATCGGCCTCTTCCCTCTCAACCGTCGACTACTGAACCGTCGACCAGAACTGTCGACCGTCGACTGTCGACCGTCGACCCTCCCCCCACGGGGGGGGGGGGGGGTTTGTTTGTGTGTGTGGTGGGGGGGCGAGGGAGGCGCCGGGGGCC
>CAZLEO010000263.1:0-13143 GCA_964558555.1 uncultured Rickettsiales bacterium
GTCGTCGCCGACCGCGTCGTCGTCGTCGCCGACCACGTCGTCATCGTCGCCGACCGCGTCGTCGTCGTCCGCGGCCGTCTCGTCCACGGCGCAACCGCCGAGGACGAGGCTGCCGACGAGCACCATCCACAGCGCGGGTATCCAGATGCGGGGGGTCGTGGGGGTGAATCGAAGGGTGGTGTCCTGAATCATGTCTGGCTCCTCTCGTGGCCCTTTGTGGGTCCTGTCTGTAATGACGACCGGGCAGAAAAAAGCTGCCAACTCAGCGAAATTATAGGGGTTTTTGTGTGGGCGGTCGGCGACCCCCTGGTGCCCGGTCTCCACCAACGCGCTAGAATCTCCCGGCAGGGTGGACCACACAGGACTTCCGAGGTGAGCGCATGGCTTCGGACGAGGAACGACGGGACCGCGACGAACTGCTCGCCGAGATCGCGCTGCTGCGCAGCCGCGTGGCCGCGCTGGAGGGCGCCCAGGACGCCGGCGGCGAGGTGGAGTGGGACGTGCTGTTCCACCAGCTGGCCGCCGTGGCCGACCACGTGATCTGGTTCATGGGCGTCCAGCCGGAGCGGATGCTGTACGTCAGCCCCGCCTTCGAGCAGATCTGGGGCCGCACGGCAGACGATCTCTACGCGGACGTCCGCCTGTGGGCCAAGTGCATCCACCCCGACGACGTGGGGCCGGTGCTGACCCAGTTCGAGGACCTCCTGGCGGGGCGGATCTCCGCGTTCCAGGCTGAATACCGGGTGATCCGCGCGGACGGCGAGGTGCGCTGGGTGGAGGACACCGGCGCGGCCCTGTTCGACGAGGCCGGCGCCGTGTTTCGCCTCACCGGCATGGTCAAGGACGTCACCCGCCGCAAGCTGGCCGAGGAGGAGCACCGGGCGCTGACCGAGCGTATCGCCCAGACCCAGAGGATCGAGAGCCTGGGGGTGCTGGCCGGGGGCGTGGCCCACGACTTCAACAACCTGCTGGTGGGTATCCTCGGCAACGCCGACCTGGCCCTGCTCGACCTGCCGGCGGAGTCACCGGCCCGTTCGCGCCTGGAGGGTATCGAGCTGGCCGCCCGCCGCGCCGCGGATCTCGCCCGCCAGATGCTCGCCTACTCCGGCCGCGGCCGCTTCGTGGTGGACCGCCTCGACCTGCGCAAGCTGCTCGAGGAGATCGCCCACCTGATGGAGGTCTCCATCTCCAAGAAGGCGGTGCTCAAGTACAGCTTCGCCGACGACGTGCCGGCCATCGAGGGGGACGCGACCCAGATCCGTCAGGTGATGATGAACCTCATCACCAACGCCTCGGAGGCCATCGGCGAGCACAGCGGCATCATCTCCGTGTCCACCGGCGCCATGTACTGCGACCGGGCCTACCTCGCCGAGACCTACCTCGACGACGACCTCCCACCCGGCGTGTACGCGTTCATCGAGGTGTCCGACACCGGCGCCGGCATGGACGACGAGACCGCCCATCGCATCTTCGAGCCGTTCTTCACCACCAAGTTCACGGGCCGCGGCCTCGGCCTGGCCGCCGCGCTGGGGATCGTCAAGGGCCACAGCGGCGCGCTCAAGGTCTACAGCGAGCCCGGCAAGGGCACCACGTTCAAGATCCTGTTCCCGGCCGTGGAGGGGACCACCGCGGGCGACCTCCTGCCATCCGGCGATCCCGACGCCGCCAGGTCCGGTGGCACGGTGCTGCTGGTGGACGACGAGGAGACGGTCCGCCTGGTGGGATCGGCCATGCTACGCCGGGGCGGCTTCGACGTGATCACCGCCCAGGACGGGCGCGCCGCGCTGGCCATGTTCGCCCAGCGCCACGGCGAGGTCGATTGCGTCATCCTCGACCTGGCCATGCCCAACATGGACGGCGAGGAGACCTACCGCGAGCTGCGCGCCGTGGACCCGGACGTCCGCGTGCTGCTGTCCAGCGGCTACAACGAGCAGGACGCCATCAACCGCTTCGCGGGCAAGCGCCTGGCCGGGTTCATCCAGAAGCCGTACCGGGCCGAGGAGCTGATCCAGGCGGTGCGAGCGGTGATCGAGTAGGGATCAGTCCGCGCCTCCGGCCGTCTCCAGCCATAGCAGGTGCATCCGGCGGCGGGGCGGGTTCATCCAGCCGGTCGCGGGATCGGTGAGGCCCTGGACACGCTGGTGGGCTACGGTCCGGTATATCGGGCGCTTGGGGGAGCGATGGGCGAGGACCAGGATCATCGCGTCCTCCACCAGGGCGTCGGAGAGCTGCCGACACAGGCGGGCGCGGCGCTGGCGGTCGCCGGTCTCGCCGATCCGGTGGATGATGTCGGCCGCCTCGGGGCGGCGGTCCTCGAGCTGCGCGTGCGACGCGAGCCCGCGGAGGACGTCGGAGGGGTCGTCGTCGACCACCTGATCGTCGTAGACGGCCAGCAGCAGGTCACAGCCGCCGTGGAGCAGGTACTGCATCCAGGTCTCGAACTCCACGGAGGTCACCTGGACTTCGATGGACAGCTCGCCGAGGTGCCCCGCGATCGCCTGCGCGTGGGCGGCGCGGGTGGCCCGGGAGCACAGCGTGAGGGGGGGCAGTCCCTCGGCGCCGGGGTACCCGGCGTCCTCCAGCAGCTGGGCCGCCCCCTCCACGTCGCCGTCGTGCAGCGGACGTGGCTCGTAGCCGAGCATCCCCTCCACCAGCGGGCTGTCGGCCGGGACGTAGGGGTCGGCTGCCAGGTCGGTGCGGCGGAGGGCCTTGCCCATGGCCTGGCGGATGCGGACGTCACTGGCGAACGGGTGGGCCGAGGTCTTGTCGAGCAGCAGCAGGGACAGGTGGCGGTTGGCCTCGTTGACGTGGGCCGCGACCTGGAACGCCTCCCAGCCCGCCCTGGGGGGCGGGCGCGACCCTCCGAGCTCGAAGGCAGACTCGAGGGCCGCGGTCCCCCGGCGGAAGACCAGATCGATGCGTCCCTCCCGCAGCGCAGTGGACACCGCCAGAGGGCTGGCGAACGTTCTGACCTCCACGCGATCGAGGTAGGGCAGGGGGCGCCCGTCCGTGTCGCGGTGCCACGCGGCCTCGTGGCGCACCAGGACAGCCCCCTCGCGGTCGGCGGATTCGAGCCGGCACGGTCCGGTGCCCACCGCGCGGTGACCCACGTCGTCGGGACCGTAGGCGTCGATCGCCTCGGCCGCGACCACGGACCACAGGGGTCGGCGCAGGCAGTGCAGGAACGACGGCGCCGGCCGCTCGAGGACCACCTCGAGGGTGTCCGGGGCCAGCACCCGCAGGCCGCTGGGGTGCGCGGAGCGCCCGTTCACGTAGTCGTCGATGCCCACCAGCGGCGGCAGGAATGCCCAGGTGCTGTTGTCGTCCTCGGCGATCTCCGCGAACACGCGCTCGAGGGACCGGCGGACGTCCTCGGCGTCCATGGCGTGGTCCGACCCGGGCAGCGCAGGGTCGTCGTGGAAGATCGCGTCCTCGCGCAGGTGGAAGACGAACCGGGTGGCGTCGTCCCGGACCTCCCAGCGGTGGGCCAGACCCGGCACGATGTCGCCGTTCCACTCCACGTCCACGAGGGTGTCGTACAGCAGGAACTGGATACCCCAGAAGCGCTCGAACTTCGCCACGGTCGGATCCAGGGACGGCAGGTCCGTGGGCAACCCCATACGCAAGGTGCCCCCGCGCGGCGGCGCTGACGTGTCTCCACGCCACGGAGACCACAACAGGAGTCCCGCGGTGATCGCCAGCACACCCAGCAGGGCCACCAGCGCGGCGCGCTGAGGACGACCGCGGCCCGACCGTGGGCGTGGGATCGGGGTGGTCGACGTCGCCTCCATCGCCTCGAGCATGGCCGCGGCCGTGGACCAGCGTTCCTCGGGAACCCTGGCCAGCGCCCGGCCCAGGGCGCGGGAGACGCGCTGCTGGACGCGCGGGTTGAGGGTGTTCGCTCGCGGTCGGTGGGTGTCGAGGATGGCCCGCGTCAGCTCGGTCCGCGAGGACCCCTGGAAGGGGGGGCGTCCGGTGGCGGCGAAGAACATGGACGTACCCAGCGCGTAGATGTCCGAGGCCGGCGTGGCCGGCTCCCCCTCGAACTGCTCCGGAGCCATGTAGCGCGGCGTGCCGATGATCTGCCCGTCGCGGGTGAGGTCGCTGTCGGCGTCGGCGAGTCGCGACACGCCGAAGTCGAGGATCTTGACCGTACCGTCGTCGCACACGAAGAGGTTCGCGGGCTTGAGGTCGCGGTGCAGGACGCCGGCCTCGTGGACGCGGTCGAGGGCATCGGCGACGGGCGCGAACATGCGCAGCAGCTCGTCCCGGGGCAGCGGCCCGCGCTCGGTCACGTAGGTCTGCAGGTCCATACCCTCGAGGTGCTCCATGACGATGGCCAGGGAGCCGTCCTCGAGGACCTCCAGGTCGAGTATCCGCACGATGTTGGGGTGGGTCAGCCCCGTGGCGATGGCGGCCTCCCGCCGCAGCCGCTCGACGGACTCCTCGGTGGCCTCCGTGGCCAGCACCTTGACCGCGCGGATCTGGTCGAGCCGGCGGTGGCGGACCTTGTAGACCACGCCCGCGCCGCCCGTGCCCACCACCCCGAGGATCTCGAACTTGCCGCTCGCCGTGAGGGTCGGGACGGGTTCGCTCGTGCCGCCCGTCTGGGTCGGATCCATGTCCACGCGGGATATCCCCCCGATCAGTCGAGGTACCGATCGTGCACCATCGATGCGGAAAGGGACAGGGGCTCAGGGATCGTGGCGATAGCCCGCGCCATGGACCGTGCAGATGATCCGCGGGGTCCTCGGATCCACCTCGATTCGCTTGCGCAGCTGGGAGATGTGCTGGTCCAGCGACCGGCTCGACGGCAGGTAGTTGGTACCCCAGCAGTGGTTGAACAGGGTGTCGCGGTCCAGCACCACGCCGGGATTGTCGGCAAAGGTGCGCAGGAGCTTGACGTCCCTCAGGGACAGGTCGATGGCCTCGTCGCCACGTACGGCGCGCAGCTGGGCCGGGAAGATCCGCAGATCGCCCAGGGTGAAGTGCTCGTCCGCCTTCGACGACGGCCTGGCCAGACACCGGCGGCTCACGGCGCGGATGCGGGCCACGACCTCCTTGACCCCGAAGGGTTTGGTGATGAAGTCGTCGGCCCCGAGCTCCAGGCCCAGCACCTTGTCGATCTCCTCGGACTTGGCGCTGATGAAGATCAGCGGCAGCGTCTCGTCGTGCTTGCGGATCTCGCGGCACACGTCGTAGCCGCTGCGGCCCGGCATCATGATGTCCAGGCAGGCGAAGTCGGGCTCCTCGCGGTGGTACAGGCGCACGGCCTCGTCCCCGTCGGCGGCCTGCACGGTCTCGTACCCTTCGTCCTCGAGGATCTCCACCAGGCCCTCGCGGATGTAGGCGTCGTCCTCGGCCACGAGCACTTTCATGGTTCCTCCGCCCCTTCGCAGCGCAGCGTGAACGTGAACACGCAACCCTCCCGGGACGGTCCCAGGACGAGGTCGCCGCCGTGCAGCCGGGCCAGCTCCCGCGCCAGGGCCAGGCCGATGCCCGCGCCGCTGACCCCCTCGGTGAGGGCGTCGTCGAGGCGCACGAAGGGTTCGAACACGGTCTCGGCCTTGCCCGCGGGGATGCCCGGCCCGCGGTCCGCGACCGAGATCGTCGCCGTGTCGCCGTCCAGGGAGCTGGTCACGCGGAGGTGACCGCCTCCGGCCGCGTACTTCTCCACGTTGCTGATGAGGTTGGCCGCGACCTGGGTGACCACGTCGGCGTCGAACCGCAGAGGGCCGGGCGCACCGCGCTCGAATTCCACCTCGACCCCGTGGGTCTCCAGGGACGGCCTGAACTGGGTGAGGACCTCGTCCACGGTGTCGTCCAGGCACCCGGGTGCGGGCCGCAGGACCAGCGCGTCGCGGTGGTGGCGCGCAAACGTCAGCACGTTGCCGATGAGGCGGCTCAGGCGCTGGCTCTCCGTCACGATGATGCCCAGGTGTTTGAGGGCGCGGTCGTCGTCCGGGTCCACGCGGCGCTGCAGCAGCTCGGCGTACATGCGGATGTTGGTCAGCGGCGTCTTGAGTTCGTGGGAGACCTGGTTGACGAAGCCCACCCGCTGGGAGGCCTCGCGGATCTCCCGCGAGCTCTCCCGGTGGAACCACAGGCCCAGCCCGGCCACCACCAGGCCCAGCGCCAGCAGGC
This sequence comes from uncultured Rickettsiales bacterium, assembly GCA_964558555.1. Lineage (GTDB taxonomy): Bacteria > Myxococcota_A > UBA796 > UBA9615 > CAYRNR01 > CAYRNR01. Next base: position 6,145 of record CAZLEO010000263.1, read on the forward strand.
CGGCGGTCAGGCCCAGCGCCGAGCCGCTCGCCGTGGCCGCCTCGATGCCCGTGTCCGACACGTAGTACACCATCGACCACGCGCCCAGCGGCGGGCTCAGGGAGCGTCGCGCGCGCGGAGCCTCGTCGTCCGCGGGTTCGTGGAGTCCCCACTGGTAGACCGGCTCGGCGCGCGCGTCGAGCAGCACGATACGGTCCGTGGTGGCGGCGTCGTCCGTCGGGTCGGTGATCGGGAGCACGCCGATCAGGTCCGCCAGAAGCTGGACCCGGCCCAGCTCCGCGCCCACCACCCGGCCGTCGGGCGCGCGACGCCAGTACAGCAGCTGCAGGCCGCTGTCCCAGAACCACGCGTACCAGCCGTCGTCGCCCGCGCCGCCGTCGTACACGGCCGGCGACGCGCCCTCGGACGCGTCGCCGAGGGTGTCGCGCTCCTGCCACAGGGCCCGCGTGCGCTGGAGGAAGTCGCGCTCGGCGTCGGTGATCGGCTGGCGAGGATCGGGGTACACGAAGGCGCCCTCGGTGTCGCGGATGAAGGTCTGCTCCACGAACGGCAGCTTCCTCGGCAGATGGCGGATGGCGCTGGCGTCGCCGCTGACCGCGCCCAGCGCCCCCCGCAGCTCCTGGCGCCGGTCCTCCAGCACCCGCACCGTCAGCCCGTCGAGGTCGTCCAGGCGCGCCTGGAGCAGCTCGTCCATGCGGTCCGTCCGCAGGGCCTGCTCGTCGCGCACCACCTTGGTGCCCAGGCCGATCAACGCGACCAGGGGTACGGCGACGAGCGCCGCGAGCACGATGGCGAGCTTCCTCCTCAATCAGCCTCCGCGTGGGTCCAGGTCAGTACGCGTTGTTTTGTTCCAGCATGTAGCCGCGCTGGCGCATGAGCTTGCGGCCTTCCTCCCAGTACGCCTCGTCCATCTGATCCATGGCCTCGTTGTTGTAACGCTCCAGCCTCAGCAGCTGGTCGGCTTCGAGCTCGCCGGCCTGGCCGCGCAGGTAGCTGGCGTTGTCCTGGAGCACCTGGCGGGCCTTGTCGGTCTCGCCCTTGTCCCGCAGCAGCAGCGCCATCTCGTACTGCTCGTTGGACAGGTACTCGGCCAGGGCCACGAGCACCTCCTTGTTGGCCCGCGCGGTGACCTCGAGGGACGACGACGTGCCCCGCAGGGCCACCTTGGCGCTGCGGGAGTCGGACGCCTGGGTGTTCAGATCGCGGTACACGGCCTGGACCTCGGCGACGGACCGGGTGGCGCCCGCCTCGGTGCTGGGCAGCTCCACCTCGATCAGCACGTAGTTCTCGAACCCGGCGTAGAGCTGGGTGAGGTCGACGATCACGTCGGAGCCCTCGATGACGCCGTCTCGACCGAGGATGCGGATGGGGCGCACGCCGTCCTTGCAGCGGATCTCGATCGTCACCTCCTGGGCCACCACGGACCGCACGTTGCCCAGCTCGTTCTCGAAGATGCGCGGCAGGTCGCCCGACTCCTGGGCGAAGTAGGTGAACCCGCTGCCCCCCATGGCCAGCTGGGCCATGAGGTCCTCGTTGTAGTCCAGGCCCAGACCCACGGTGGACACGGTGATGCCCTCGCGGGCCAGCGATCGACCCAGGGACGCCAGCTCGCCCGGCGAGCTCGGCCCCACGTTGGCCAGACCGTCGGACATCAGGATGACGCGGTTGACCTGGTTGCGATCCAGGAATCGCCGGATCTGTTCGGCCCCCTGGCTGACCCCGGCGAAGAGGGCCGTGTTGCCGCCGGATTGGATCGACGAGATCGCCCGGTGGATGTCCGACCAGTTCTTGGCCCGGGTTGGGGGCAGCGGCACGCTCACGGTGGAGTCGTAGGCCACGATGGAGACGATGTCGTCCTCGCCGAGCCGGTCGATGCCCGTCAAGGCTGCGGCCTTGGCGTCCTCGAGCTTCTGGCCGCTCATGGAGCCGGACCGGTCGATGACGAAGCACACGTTGACCGGCGTGCGGCGCCCCACGTCCTCGGCGCTGGCGCCGGTGATGCCCACCCGCAGGTACGAACGCGTCCCGGCGCCTGCCAGCACCACCGGATTGGCCAGGTCCGCCCGCAGGACCACGTCACCCGCGCCGGTGGCGGCGGTCATGTCGTAGGCCTCCAGATCGGACAGGGGCTGGGCACCCGCCGTCGCCGTCAGGCCCAGGATCGCGGCCAGCGCCAGGGCCAGCTGCACCAGGACGCCCTGTCGGAGCGTCCGCTTCGTCGTGTTTGTCACCATCGCCATCTCGATTCTCCCGGACCCGGGTGTTTTGTGGAACCCGCGACCGCTGCGGGCTCCTCCATGAAAACGAGTCTCGGTCCTGGAGCGTCGAGGTTGGTGAGCGGTTTGTAAGAAGTTTGTGAGGGGGCGGGAGCGGGCTAGATCTCGTCCGGCGCGGGCGGGTCGCACTGGCCGAAGTCGCCGCACTCCAGGCCCTGGTTCGCGGGATCGTCGGGGCACTCGCCACAACCCCAGCAGACGATCTCGCCGTCGAGGTCGATGGCGCAGCTGAAGTTGTGACCGGCGGCCACCACCGAGCCCTCGAGCCCTTCGGGCTCGTCGTTGCGCTCGCCCACGTTGTAGCCGAAGCAGTCGGGGACGTCGTTCACGGTGACCGCGCACACGGATGTGGTGTAGATGCTCAGGTCCTTCCACAGCCGGTCCTCGGCGTCCTCGCAGTCCTTGCGGCCCCAGCAGTGGAAGACGCCGTCGGTGTCGATGGCGTAGGTGGTCCAGTCGGATACACCCACGCGATCGAAGTCGATGTCCTCGGGCACGTCGGTCTGGCCCCACAGCCCCTCGCCCCAGCAGGTCATGGTGCGGTCCGGGTGGATGGCGCAGGTGTGGCCGTAGTACGTGGAGAAGTCGATGGCGACGGTGCCGTCCGGGACGTCGTTCTGACCGGCGTTGTTCTTGCCCCAGCACTGCAGCGCGCCGGCGCCGTCCATGGCGCAGTTGTTGGCCTCCCCCGCGTCGAGGTGGATGAAGGTGCCTGCGGGGGGATCACACTGCCCCTCGTCGCCGGGGTCCTCTCCGCCGCAGCCCCAGCAGGTGATGGCGCCGGTGTCGTCCAGGGCGCAGCCGTGTTCGTTGCCCACGACCACCTGGCGCCACTGGTCGCCGGCCGGGGGCAGGGTCTGGCCGCCGGTGTCCTGTCCCCAGCAGGCCAGCACGCCGTCGCCGCGGATGGCGCACGCGTGGAACAGCCCGGCCGACAGGTCGCGCCAGGAGTTCGGGTCGTCCCACGGCGCGGTGTCGTCGTCGTCGCCCACCCCGGTGTCGTCGTCGTCGCCCACGCCCGTGTCGTCGTCATCGTCCGCGACGGTGTCGTCGTCGTCCGACACGTCGGGACAGGGCGAACAGCCCACGGCGATCATCAGTATCCACGGCAGGAGGGTTCGAAGGTCCAAGGCGATGCTCCCGGTGCGTGCCTACTCCAGGATAGGCATGATCCGGGGAAACGCCAAAGGGGAGGTGGTGAGGGACGTGTAAAGGATAGGGGAGGGGCGGGGCTATGGCCGACAGGCTCCTAGTGGAGGGGGTACTCGCAGACGTCCACGGAGGCGCCGAAGCCGTAGTAGGCGCCCGAGTCGTGCCAGCAGATGAGGCCGGCGGCGCACTCGCTGTCGCTGTCGCAGTCACCCTCGCCGATGCCGCAGGGGCAGTCGTCGGAGCAGAAGGTCCAGGTCCCGGGCTCGCCCACGGTGCAGGGGCGCTCGCACATGTCCACGGCGCGGGAGAAGCCGTAGTCGTCGCCGATGTTGTTCTTGCAGATCAGGCCGGGGAGGCACTCGGAGTCGTCGTCGCAGTCGCCCTCGCCGAGGTCGCAGGGGTTGTCCTGGTCGCAGTGGGTCCAGCCGCCGTTGGAGCCGACGGGCGCGGGGGCGGTGCAGATGTCCGTGACCGCGGAGAAGCCGTAGTCGGCGCCCACGTTGTGCACGCACTCGAGGCCCTCCATGCACTGGCCGTCGTCGTCGCAGTCGCCCTTGCCGGCGCCGCAGGGGATCTCGTCGGTGCAGTAGCTGCCGTTGCCCAGGGGCTGGTTGGGGGCGCCCATCTCGTCGCGGGCCCACTCGTTGAAGGTGGAGACGCGCACGTACATGCCGGGGTAGTCAGGCTCGGCGCAGCCGGTGCCCCAGCTCACCACGCCGGCGAGCAATTCGTCCGAGCCGTCGGCGGTCGGGACGGTCAGGGGACCGCCGCTGTCGCCGGAACAGGCGTCCTTGCCGCCCACGCCCACGTAGCCGGCGGCGAGCTGGTCGTCGCCGAGGTCGCGGCTGTACAGCTCCTCGGCGGCCTCGGTGGTGATGATGGGGACCTCCACCTCCTGCAAGGTCTCGGTGGCGACGCCGGTCTGCATGCTGCCCCAGCCGGTGACGGCGGAGTAGACGCCCACCTGGATCAGCCCGGCGAGGGCGTCCTCGGTGGTGGCCATCTGGATGGTGGAGACCCTGGGATCGGTCAGGTCCATGGGCGCGGCCAGCTCGAGCAGGGCCACGTCGTACTCGGGGTGCAGCACGATGTGCGACACGTCCCGGGTCTGCCCGTCGATGCCCATCCGAGAGCGCGCGGTGATGCCGGCGTAGACGTGCACGTCCTCGGCGTCGACGGAGCCGTCCACGCAGTGCGCGGCGGTCAGCACCCAGTCCTCGGCGAGGATCGATCCGCCGCAGAAGACGCCGTTCATCCGCAGCCCGACCTGCCAGGGGTGATGGTCGATGCTCGTGTCGTAGCCCCCCACGATCTCGAAGCTGGTGGTGTCCAGATCCTCGCCCTCGTCGGGATCGTCCACGAAGCTCGGATCGTGAGTCGTGGTACAGCCGCCGGCGACGAGCAGGGTGGTGAGAAGGAACCAGGTCATTTTCTTCAACATGATGAAATCTCCAGTGTTGCGAACCATTGACGCCGTCCAGTCTCCCGCGAGGCCGGACGAACCGCCGTAACGCAGGCGTTACCGCAGCGACGTGATGCGATCGGGACTACGAGAGGAGGTCTGCGGAGGCGTCGAGGACCTGATCCACGGTGATGGCCCGCATGCAGCGGTTGTCGCGGCACACGGAGTGGCGGTGGTTGAGCACCGACAGGCAGGGGCTGCACGCGAGGTCGGCGGTCAGGGCGACGGTGCGGCGGCCCGGCGGGCCGTAGAGGTTGGGGGACTCCGGGCCGAACAGCGCGACGATGGGCACGTCGGTGAGCGACGCGAAGTGGATGGGCCCGCTGTCGCTGGACACCAGCAGCGCGGCCCGGTCGTACAGGGTCAGCAGCTGGCGCATGTCGGTGCGGCCGGCGAGGCTGTGGGCGCGCGGCCCGATCTCCTCGGCCAGCCGTCGGGAGGGCTCGGACTCGGCCGGATTACCCGTGACGATCACGGCGACGTCGTCGTGGGCGTCGAGCAGGCGGCGGCCCAGTTCGAGGTAGTTCTCGCGGGGCCAGGTGCGCAGGGGGAGCAGGTCGCACAGGTTCGGGTTGAGCAAGACCAGGCGGGCGCCGTCGGGCACGCGCGCCTCGCGCAGCAGGTCGTCCACGTGGCGCCGGTCCGCGTCGCCGGACTCGAACTTCGGGTAGCGCAGATCGTCGGCGTCGATGCGCTCCTTGAGCAGCGGCTCGTCGCCGGGGCGGCGGTCCAGGGCGCGCACCAGGCTGACGAACACCTCGGACGTGTGGTGCTGGAAGGTGTAACCCACCTCGTGGGTGAACAGGCGGCCGCGGTAGGGCCCCTCGGACGCGAAGTTGAAGTGACCTGCGCGGGCGCGGGCGCCCGTGAGGTAGGTGATGATGGCCGAGGCGCGCGGCAGCCCCTCGAGGTCCACGGCGGCGTCGATCCCCTCGCGCCGGATGTGGGCCAGGGCGCGCGCGAGGCTGGTGGCGAAGCCGACCAGGGAGGAGTCGTCGATGGAGATCACGTGGTCCGGGTCGAAGTAGGGCAGCACGTCCACGATGGCGCGGTTGCGCTCGAACACCAGCAGGTAGATGTTCTCGTCGCCCACCCGATCGGCGCCCTCGGCAAAGGCGGGGCACGCCAGCACGGTGGAGCCCATCTCGACCAGCTTGACGTAGAGCACCTTGCGGGGCGGACCGGACGCGGGGCGGGCGGGCCGGACGCGCTCGATCAGCGACAGGGCGCCACACACGGGCGTGCCCACGAGGCGATCGAGTCTTCGTATCAGCTTCGCGTCCACGGCCCTTCCTGTGGTGAGCGCCTGCTCAGATCTTGGAGGCGAACTTGAACTTGGTGCCGGCGACCTCGACGATGTCGCCGTTGACCAGGGGGGTCTCCTTGGGGATCTGCTCGCCGTTGACCTTGACCTTGCCGCCGGCGGCCTCCACCGAGACGCGGCCGCTGGGGTCCTTGTAGACCCAGGCGCTGACCTTGGGGCCGATCCAGCCGCCGAGCCGGATGGGGCAGTCCTGGGCGCGACCGATGCCGGTCTTGGGCCGATCCAGCTTGTGGTACAGGATCTCGTCCCCGTCCCGCTGCTGCAGGTGCACGCCCTTGATGGCCTTCATCTTGGCGCGCACCTCGGCCAGATCGTCCAGCGCCAGGGGCACCGTGGCGTCGGTGCGCTTGGGCAGGGCCAGGGGGGGCGGTGTCGGGACCTCGGCGAGGTCGGCGGTGCCCTCGGTGGCCTCGAACTTCAGCGTGTACATGTCGATCTCGATCTGGTCGCCGTCGCTCAGATCGAGGGTCTCGACCCACGTGCCGTTGACGAACAGGCCGTTCTTGCCCGACAGGCTGTTGACCAGGAAGCTGTCGCCCACCCGGATGAGCTCGCAGTGCTCCCGCGAGACCGTCGGGCTCTCCAGCAGCACGTCCACCTCGCGGCCGCGGCCGACCAGGGTGCGTTCCTGGGTCAGATCGAATACGCCGATCGCCTTGCGTCCCTTGAGTACCGTCAGTCGAGGCATGGCTCTCCCTCCACGGGAGGCAATGTACCACTGGGAGGGGGAGGGGGGGAGGGGGGAGAGGGAAAGGGGTTGAAGGTTGAAGGTCGAAGGTTGAAGG
>CAZLEO010000264.1:0-13137 GCA_964558555.1 uncultured Rickettsiales bacterium
CGCCCTCGGCGTCGACGATCTCCTGGATGACGGCCTTGAGGCGGTCCTCGAACTCGCCGCGGAACTTGGCGCCGGCGATGAGCGCGCCCATGTCCAGCGTCAGCAGCTTCTTGTCCTTGAGTCCCTCGGGCACGTCGCCCTCGGCGATGCGCTGGGCGAGGCCCTCGACGATGGCGGTCTTGCCGGTGCCGGGCTCGCCGATGAGCACGGGGTTGTTCTTGGTGCGGCGGCTCAGCACCTGGATGACGCGGCGGATCTCCTCGGACCGGCCGATGACCGGATCGAGCTTGCCCTGGCGCGCGGCGTCGGTGAGGTCGCGGCCGAAGCGCTCCAGGGTCTGGTACTTGTCCTCGGGGGTCTTGTCCGTGACGCGGGCCGATCCGCGGACCTCTTGCAGCGCCTTGAGCAGCCGGTCGCGGGTCACGCCCATGCCGCGCAGGATGTTGCCGGCGTCGCCCTTGTCTTCCACGGACGCGAGCATCAGGTGCTCGGTCGAGACGTACTCGTCCTTGAAGAACTTCAGCTCGTTGAACGCCTGGGAGAGCATGCCCTTGAGGCGGTTGCCCATGTGGACCTGGGCCCCGGCGCCGGTGACCTTGGGCCGCCGGCTGATGGACTCCTCGAGTTCGTCGGCCAGCCGATCCGGCTGCACCCCCATCTTCTTGAGGATCGGCGGCACCGCGCCGTCGGTCTGCTGCAGGACGGCGATGAGCACGTGCTCGATGTCCACCTCCTGCTGCTCGTGGTTGGCGGCCACGTCCTGGGCCTCGGCGATGGCCTCCTGGGCCTTGAGCGTGAACTTGTCGAACCTCATCGCCATGACGTCACTCCTCTCCCGGTGCAGACGCACCCCTCCTCAGTGTCGTTGTTCTCTGGGGTGGGGCTCAGCCGCCCTGTCCCGCCTGCACGAATTGCATCCTCAGCGCGTACAGGAGCTGGCTCATCAGCTGCTGCTCCTCCTCGCTGAGGTTCCCCTTGGTCTTGTCCTCGAGGATACCCAGGATGTCGATGGTCTGGCGCGCGGCGAGCAGGTCGGTGGCGCGCTCGCCCGTGGCCGGGTGGGGGATCGCCCCGAGGTGGATCATCGCGCTGTCACCCAGCGAGATGACGAAGGTCGCGAAGGTGATGGGGATGCCGGCGCCGGCGTCCTCCGCTGCTGCGTCGGCCTGCGGCTCCTCCTCGTCGGGCGTGTCGGCGGCGGCCTCCTCGGCCGGGGCCTCCTCGGCCGGGGCCTCCTCGGCGGCCTCGGCGGCGGCTCCTTCGGCGGCCTCGTCGGTCGCCTCGTTGGCTTCCGGCGCCTCCTCCTCGGTGCCCTCGGAGTGGATGCGGCGGTCCCGGACCGTAAATCCCTTGTTTTCCTCTTCGCTCATGGCCCTCGTCCGTGGTGGGTGGTGAATCTCGTAACGCCCCGATTTTTCGGGTCTTTCGTGCTGTGTGCGGGAAACCTAATCACCGGCCGGGGGTTGTCAAGAAAGCCCCCAGCGGGTATGACCGCGAAGCGCAATTGGAGCCCATATGGTGCGTTCCCTGTCACTGCTTCTCCTGATCGCCTTCGGCACGGCCCTCGCCGCGCCCGCGGACGCGCGTCCTCGCCGCGAGACCCCCGAGAAGCTCTACGAGCAGGGGATCCGGCAGATGAAGCGCGGCTACTACGACGAGGCCATCACCAACTTCGACAAGGTCCGCAACCACTTCCCGCTCAACTCCTATTCGGTCATGGCCGAGCTGCGCGTCGCCGACTGCCTCTACGAGAAGTCCGACTTCATCTCGGCCGTGGACGCGTACCAGCAGTTCGTCCGTCTGCACCCCCAGCACGAGGAGCTGGACTACGCGCACATGCGTATCGGGCGATCCTACTTCAAGCAGACCAATCGTATCCCGGGGAACGACCAGACCTACACCCGGTTGACGCTCAAGGCGCTGGAGGAGTTCGAGACCCGCTACCCCGAGAGCGACTACCTCGCCGAGGTGGTGCAGATGCGATCGCGCTGCCGCACCCGCCTCGCCCGCACCGAGATCCAGGTCGGCGACTTCTACTACTGGCAGGGCGTCCAGCGCCGCGGCGACGACCGCAAGCACTCCGCCTTCACCGCCGCGTCGAGGCGCTACGAGGGGGTCCTCGTGGACTACCCCGACACGCCCCTGTTCCGCCGCAGCATCTACCGCTACGGCATGAGCCAGTACCGGCTGGGCAACTACGCCGTGGCCATCCCCCGCCTCGAGGAGGTCGTCGAGCGGTTCCCCGGCACGCTGCAGGCCCGCCGCGCCGAGCGCAACCTGCCCAAGGTCCGCGAGGCCGCTGCCGCGCCCCCCGAGCCCGCACCCGAGACCGAGCCCGCCGAATAGATCATGGAGATCCGTGACGGCGCCCCCCGGCGCCTCCGCCGCGCCGAGTCCGTTCTTGCCGCCCGCATGTCCCGCCTCGCCGTCGTCGTCGAGGACCTGCACGACTCCCACAACATCGACGCCGTGATCCGCACCGCCGAGGCCTTCGGCGTGCAGAACCTGTTCCGCGTCGAGACCTCGGTGAACGAGCGCATCGGCCGCAACGTCACCCAGGGCGCGCACCAGTGGATGACCGTACAGCGATTCGAGGAGCCCGTGGCCTGCGTGGAGGCGCTCCACGAGGCGGGCTATACGGTGTGGGCCGCCGACGTGGGCGAGGGCGCACGCCCGCTCCACGAGATGGAGCTGCCGCCGCGGCTGGCCGTGGCCGTGGGCAGCGAGCTGCTGGGGTTGTCCGACACCCTCAAGGAGGCGGTCGACGCCCGGTTCTACCTGCCCATGGTCGGGTTCACGGGATCGCTGAACGTGTCCGTGACCGCCGCCATCGTGATCTGGGAGCTGGCCCGGCGGATGGAGGAGCGCGACGGGGAGCGGGGGGACCTGACGGACGAGCACAAGGCCATGCTGCGGGGCGAGTGGTACGAACGGCTGGCGCGGACCGACGCGCAGCGCCAGCTGTTCCCGCAGTACATCGACGATCCCCCGGATCCTCTCGATGAATTGGAACCGCCGCCGGAGCGGCAGACGCTGGAGGCGTCGGCCCGGAAGCGTCGCTAGAGCAACACCCTCCGCAATACCAACCGCATCTCCTCCTTGCTCAGCAGCGACTGCGCCATCTCGAGCGTGGAGTATGCCGCGTGCACGTCGGGCCGGTCGTGGCCGAACTCGCGGACCAGCGTCAGCAGGCTGCGCATGACGGCGCCGGGGGAGGCGCCGGCCTGCAGCAGGCGGCGGGTCTCCTTGCACTGGCCATGGCCGAGGCAGCGGCCGTCGATGAACTCGCTGAGGGTGACGGCGGCGTCCTCGAGGCGGTTCTGCAGGGTGTTGGGCTTTTCGGGGGCCCGGGTCTTGGGGGCGTTCTTCTCTTTTTCGAACCACTGGTCGAGGAGGTCGACCTCGGAGACCCGGGGACCCTCGATGGGCTCGGTGCCGATGGGCTCTGTGGCGATGGGTTCGGCAGCGACGGCTTCGGGCGTTGGGGCAGGGGCCTTGCCGTGATCCGCGGCCCTCGCCGCGGGGATCTCGGTGGAGCCGAGCTGCGCCGCACCCTGGGATCGCTCGGTGCGGTGCCGGTCCTTGCGGGAGAGGGCGTCGTCGCCGCGTCCGAGCTTCTGGGGCCCTGACCCGTTCTCGGAGTGGCCGCTGCCGATGGGGCCGGACCGGGACAGCGGACCGGCGCCGTCGGCGCCGCCGATGGCACCAGGGCCGCTGGCGATGGCGCCACTACCGCCCAGGACAGAGGGGCCGGCGCCGATCTTGCCGCCGAGGCTGGACGCGCCGAGGGAGACCTGACCGCCGCCGTCGATGGGACCGCTGCTGGTCTCGTGGCCCCTCAGGACGGCCTCTGGATCCGCGGGCCTGGCGGCCCCTTCGACCAGCGGCTCCAGCATGGCCTCGTCGAGGACGTGTACGTCGGGATTGTCGAGATCACGATCGATGTCGACGCCGATGTCGTCCCAGCCGACCTCGCGGCCCTGGACCCGGATGGTGACACCGTCCGCGCTCGCGGGCTTGCGGCCGCCGCGGGCGATCTCCAGGGCCACCTGGCTCGCGTTCCCGTCGTCCTCGATCACGAGGCCCGAGACCACGGTCCCCCGGGGGATCATCCAGCAGTCGAGGAGCTTGTTCACGGTCGCCAGGACCGTGCTCTGCGCGTCACGGCCGAGGCCGGGGAAGGTGCCCGTGCCCGGGGGCCGGCCGGGCTCCGGGGGTAGCGGCGCGCCGAAGACCGGGTCGTCGCAGTGTCCGACCACGGCGACCTGGAAACCCTTCATGAACGAGGTGATCACCGCCAACTCGCGGCCGAACTCGCCGTCGAAGCCGGCGACGGCCACGCCCGGGGAGGTGATCAGCGCGGCCTCGTATGGATCGACCCCTGCGGCCCGGAGGCACTCCCAGGCGAGGCCGGGCGATGCGGTGGTCAGGACGAGGGTCGGAGCGGCGGCGTCCAGGGTCATCGATCAGGGCTTCTCGGGCTCGTCGTCCCCGTCCGATGCGTCCTCTTCGATGCCCGCGACGCTACGCACCATCTTGGTCAGGTCCAGGCCGGTGAGCGACTCCACCACCGGGGGGACCTGCGAGACGATCTGCGTGACGTCCTGGGTGAGCTTGGAGGCCCCCGCAGTGCCGTCGCCGCCGCCGACGATGGTGATGCGGTCGGTCTTGGACAGGGGTTCGGCCACGGCGGCGGCCATCTTGGGCAGCACGTCGACCATCATCTGGGCGAGGGCGGCCTGGTTGTACTGCTTCCAGGACTCGGCCTTCTCGGCCATGGCCTCGGCCTCGGCCAGACCCTGGGCCTTGATGGCCTCGGCCTCGGCGAGCCCCTTGGCCTGGATGGCGGACGCCTCACCAGAGCCCTTGGCTTCGATGACCGACGCGTCGGCGGTGCCCCGCAGCTTCTCGGCCTCGGCGCGACCGGCGGCCTCGGCCTCGAGGCGGAAGCGCTCGGCCTCGGCTTCCTTCTGCACCTGGTACTGCTTGGCCTCGGCGGGCTTGTGCACGGTGGCGATGAGTTCCTTCTCGCGGCGCAGGATCTCCTGTTCCTGCACGGCCACCTGCTGCTGCTTGGCCACGACCTCGACCTGGATCTCCTCCTTGCGCACGAGCTGGCTCTTCTTGTGGCGGGCCAGGTCGTAGGCCAGGTCGGCGTCGGCGCGCCGCTCGTTGACCGAGGAGTTGTAGTCGGCGCGCTTCATCTCGTAGTCGCGGGCCGACTCGGCGATCTTGGTCTCGGCGTCGAAGCGGTTGGTCTCCCCCTCCTGGCGCGCGTTGGCGCCGCGGATGGTGGAGTCGCGCTCGGCCTCGGCCTTGGCGATGTCCGCGTCGCGCTTGGCCTCGGCGCGGGCGATCTCGGCGTCGCGCAGCACCATGGCGGTGCGGGGCTTTCCGAGGGCCTCGAGGTATCCGTGGTTGTCGCGGATGTCCTTGAGGGTGAACGAGACGATCTGCAGACCCATGTTGGCCAGATCACTGGCGGCCACGTCCTGCACGCGGTTGGAGAACGCGTCCCGGTTCTTGTAGATGTCCTCGACGGTCATCGTGCCGAGGATGGCCCGGAGGTGACCCTCCAGGGTCTGGGTCGCGACGCGCCCCACCTCTTCTTGCCCCTTGGACAGGAACTGCTCGCCCGCGGTACCGATGCTGACGTCGTCGCCGCGCACCTTCACCTGGGCCACGCCGTCCACCAGCACGGGCACACCCTGGACCGTGTACACCTCGTCCTTGGTGCCCACCGCCAGCGTCAGCAGCTCGAGGCTGAGCGTGTCGTACTTCTCGATGATCGGCCACACGAACGCGCCGCCACCCTTGCAAATGCGGTAGCCCACCTCGGTCGTCTCGCCGCTGGGTAGCTGGCGCTTGCGACGCCGACCCGAGATCACCAGCACCTCGTTGGGACCCACCTTGCGGTAGCGCGACGCGTACAGCAGGACGGCGCCGAAGACGCCCCCCAGCACCGCAGCCACCGCCAATGCCAACAGGCCCAGAGCTTCACCCATCACAACCTCCTCGACTCTCTTGAACGACTGCTGTCGTGACTGTCCTTACGACCCGATCCGGAGTTCATTCCCCTTGTTTCTGGACCGGCCTTGCCGCCGCCAGCCGCTTGATGCGCTGGCTGCGCGCCTCCTCCACCGCAAAGGTGGAGCCCTCGATGCCGCCGATCAAGACCGTGGCTCCCCGGGGTATGGCCACACCCTCCCTCGATCGGGCAGGTGCATTGTAGCGAGTCTGATTCTGAACGTAGACGATTTCCCCGAACCCCTTCTCCGGGATCGCCACGCTCACCTCCGCCCGGTGGCCCAGCAGCGTCCCCACCAGCGTCTCGCTCCCGCCCTCCACCTGGGCCAGGCGGTTGATCCCCCAGTACGTGCCCCCACCGCCGACGAGCGCGGACATCACCGCCGCGGCCAGCGAGATCAGCGCGAAGCCGATGATCCAGTGGTGCACCACGAACCCCATCAGCCCGAAGCTGAACAGCAGCGTGGACAGCACCAGCGGGCTGAAGAAGCTCACGCCCTGCGGCTCGGGCGCGTGGTGCGACAGGGCATGGTTGCCCGCGTGGACGATGTCGTGGGCCGTGGCCGCGTCTGCGTGGCCGTCCAGGTCTCCCAGATCGGCGTCGACGTCCGCGTCCACGTCCACGCCCACGTCCGCATCCACGTCCAGGCCCACATCCGCATCCACGTCCACGCCAGCGTCCACGTCCACGCCCCCCGCGTCCACGTCCACGTCCACGTCGTGGCCCGCGTCGTGGTCTCCGCCGCCGACGAAGTGCAGCACCGAGGCGATGGCCAGGTATCCGCCGCCGAGCAGGAAGCTGCCGAGGTAGACGAACTCGATGGGTGTCATGCGTGCGCCCTCGCGTGAGGGATTTAGTTTAGCTGGGGATGAGCGTCGCGGGTTGAGGGTTGGGGTGGTTCCGTCTGGAATCGGACCTGGTGAGTCGCTACTCGTCCTCGAGCGACGGGGGATCGCACTGGCCACAGTCGGGATTGTGGCACGTGCCATCGGAGCAGGCGCACGCGTGCTCGCAGCCCCAGCAGACGATTTCCCCTTCGAGGGAGATGCCACAGGCGAAGTTGTGGCCCATGGCGACCTGGGTCATCTCGATGTCCGGCGGATGCGCTTCCCCAGCGACCTCGATTCCGTCGCGAACCAGCACCACGGAGTGGTCAGCTCTCACGCCGAGGGTGAAGTCTCCGTTCGAGTCCATCTGCAGGAACTCGCCTTCGGGAAGCCCGCCACATTGTGATCCCCAGCACGCGAGGGCAGAGGTGTCGCGCGAGATGGCCAGCGTATTCCACCCACCCTTGCAGTTCACAGCGCTGAACGAGCCGCTCGGAGGATCGGCCTCGCCGTGCTCGGCTTCGCCCCAGCAACTCACCGTGTCGTCTTCTCGTATCCCACAGGCGTAGGACCAGCCGACGGAGAGGTCCTTGAACAACCCGGTAGCTGGCGCAGGGCAGGCGTCGTCTCCCCAGCCCGACAGTACGCCGTTGGTGTCTATTGCGTAGGCGCAGTCTCCGTGAGCGTCGAGTTCGATGAACTCACCTGGTGGCGGGGCGGGCAGGCAGTCGTCTGGATCTCCCCAACACCAGCACTCCAAACTACCGTCCTCGGTGACGATGCAGCCATTGTACTTCGTCAGCGCGACCTTCGAAGCGGGGGTATCCGGGGCGTGTACCCAGACTCCCGAGCCCCAGCACCGCAGGCCCTCATCACTGCGAACTGCGCAGGCACCCCACGTCCTCACATCCATATCGATCCACGAGAGCGGTTCGCTCTGCGGGCAGGCGGAGAGCCCACTGAGTCCGAGGAGAAGTGACGTGCAGAGTACGAGTTGAGGTATGTGCTTCGGTACTAGGCTGCCGGGGAAGGGACTCCATGCCATCTCTTCACTCGAACGAATCGACGCTCACCAGAGCGTGTGTGGGTTGTGATGTGGCTACCCGGAGATCGGTCACCGTCGATCGGAGGTCGATCTGGGGCTTCATCTGGTAGTAGTCGTCCAGCGTGTACGAGTCTGTGATCTGGTAGCCGCCCCCTGACAGAACCAGCTTCCGAAGGAGGTGGGACCTCCCTGCTTCGGCGTAGTACTCGCCGTAGATCCCCGTCGCGTCCTCCCCGATGATCTTGTGGGCTACGGTCCGGTCATCGGCATCCTCCAGATATCGCACGAAGACCACTGTCTGATCGGCAAAGCCGAACCTCCAGACCGTCTGGCCGATGAAGAACTCCTGGGACTCCTGGCCAAAGAAGACGAGCCGACGTGGATTGATGAACCTATCGAGTGCGTCTGTGTCCTGGATGTCCAGTTTCTTGTGTGTGGCTTTGCGGTAGATGTAATCCAGATTGAAGACCTCTGTCTCGAAGAGCGGTGAGAGCGCGATGCGATGGACCTTGATCTGGACCAGCGCCTTGTAGTCTTCCGGTCTCTGTGCACCGCCCAGGAGCGGTTGATGGATGTTGAGGTACTTGTTGAGCAGGTGGGGGTATCGCGGCACGTACACCCACGCGTTCACATTTAGCGTAGGCGCATGGGGGCGGGCGGAGTCAAGGGGAAAAAAGGACAGGTGATTTCGCCCGCTGCCGATGCCACCCCAGCATGCCGGCCGTGCGTCGGGATAGCGCCTGGGGTACCGCCGTGGAGCTTGGTTCAGCCGGAAACCCCGCCGCGCGGATCCATCGCATCCCGCAGCCCGTCCCCCACCGCCTGCACCGAGACCACGGCCACCAGGATCGCCAGCCCCGGGAAGCCCGCCACCCACGGCGCGTCCACCAGATAGCGCACTCCGTCGGCGACCAGCTCGCCACGGACCACTTCAAGGTCGTGTCCCACGGCCGGGACGGCCTGGTGATGCGCAGGTCCGCCGCGCTGGACCTCGACGACGTGACCGGGCTGACCCACTCGCTGCGGGAGTTCGCGCGTCAGACGGGGGCGAAGTACGACGGATGGGGGGCGGCGGTGGTGAAGAAGTAGGGGGGATCGGAGCTGGAGGAGGTCTACTCGTCGTCGAGGGTGGGGGGATCGCACTGGCCGTAGTCGTAGTTGCCGCAGCCGTCCCCAGCGAAACAGGTGTTCTCGCAGCCCCAACAGGTGATCTCGCCGTCGAGGGTGATGCCGCAAGCGAAGTTGTGACCCATTGCGATCTGGGTCATCTCGACGTCTGGCGGATGGGCCTCTCCGGCGACCTCGATGCCGTCCCGGACCAGCACGACTTTACGGTCGCTACGTACACCGAGGGTGAAATCTTCGTTCGAGTCGGTCTGCAGGAACTCGCCTTCCGGGAGCCCCTCGCAGTGGGCTCCCCAGCACGCGAGCGCTGAGGTCTCACGCGAGATGGCGAACGCGTTCCAATGTCCCTGACAGTTCACGCTGTGGTACCCCCCTGAGGGTGGCTCGGCCTCGCCATGCTCGGCGTTTCCCCAGCAGGCGAGCTCGCCATCAAGGTGTATCCCACAAGAGTAGCCCCATCCGATGGACACCTCGGAATACAATCCTGGTGATGGATCTGGACAGTCGCCCTGGCCCCACTTGCTAAGCGCCCCGTTGGCATCGATTGCATATCCACACTCTCCGTAGCAATCGAGTCCTGCGTACTCTCCAGTGGGGGTGTTGAGCAATCCACCGTCCGCGGCTCCCCAGCAATCGAGGAGCCCCTCGTCAGTGAGATAACAGCCATTGTCGTGCCCCAGCGCTACCTTCGAGATAGCGAATTCCGAGGTTGGGGCGACATCACCCCCAACATCTGCTCCCCAACATCGAAGGGCACCGTCGCTTCGCACAGCGCACGCAGTCGACGTTGTCGCTGCAAGATCGATCCAGGCCACTCGTTCGTCTGGCGCACAAGCTACACACGAGCAACTCAGCACCATGAGCGCCGCGCATAGACAAATCCGACGGGTTGTTTGACGCACAGGGGATCCCGATCTGGGCGACTGCATCTACCGTGTCACGAATGACTTGATGTGAACGAGGGCGCGTGTGGGTTGGGATGACGCTGTCTCAAGGTTCATCATCGACTCACGGATATCGATACTGGGTTTCATCTGGTAGTACTCGTCCAAGGAGTACTCGTCCACGATTTGGTAGCCGTCGCCTGAGAGAACCAATTTGCGGAGAAGGTGGTCGTCATCCGCTGCGTCGGCGTAGTACTCGCCGAACAGGCCTGTTGCATCCTCCCCCACGATCCTGTGTGCGACGGTTGTTTCGTCGTGAGCCTCCACCTGTCTCTGAAAGACCACGGTCTGTTGCGTGTCGTCATATCTCCAGACGGTCTCACCGACGAATAGCTCATCGGTGTTCTGGCTGAAGAAGACAAGCCGTCGTGGGTTGATGAAACGACGAAGTGCATCGGTATCTTGGATTTTTAGGTCATCCCCTTGGGACTCGGAATAGGCAGCATCCAGATTGAACACAGTGGTCTGGTATACCGGCGAGGCCACGATCCGGTGGACCTGTATCCGCACCAATGCCTTGTAGTCTTCTTGTAGATTGGTGCCGGCTTGCGCGTTCTGGTACATGGCGTCGAGGTCGGGATAGTGGGGCACATACACCCACAGAGTCACGGCCAACTGTCCCCAGTGCTCGAATACCCCTTGCATCCTTCCAGGCCCGCGTCTCGAGGACTCCTCCACGGGCAGGATGGAACCGCTGGCGACCACCTCGGCCTGCCCCTCGTCCGTGCGTAACAGGTGGAACTCCCCCACCTCGCTGAGCAGGGCGAACTGGTACATGCCGTCCGGTGTGGAGGTCAGCTCGGACAGCACGTCCACGTACTGGTACTCGGGATTGGGTATTTCGGTGTGCTCCAAGCTCTCGGGAGCGACCAAGTCTCCGTCGGCGATCGCGTTGCTCACGGTCGTCGCGGGCTCGAGGATTCTGTCCTGCCGCGGAAGTCTCATGACCCCTGTGAGGACCGCAGGATCGTTGTTCTGGGACGCGGATCGCATGGCCGCCGCGTTGAGGATGCGGAAGCTGCGATCGAAGTGGCTCAGCACGTAGACGTGGTCCCCGGACTCCGACTGGGTCATGCCGCTGGGCCAGTAGCCGACCTGTTCCGGACCGTGGAAGGAGTCGAACAGGGTGGGCCCGAGCACGAGCTCTAGGACTGGATTGAGGACATCTGGACGGAACCGCCCATCCACCGGGATCTCCATCATCAGGATTTGATTGCCGCCGAGCCGGTTGAGCACCAGCAGCCGGTCCTCGTACCGGTTCGAGAACAGCATCATGTACGGAGCGGTTCCCAGCTGGATCTCGTCGCAAGCCAGGATGGGAACATCGCGCGCGCTGGCGCGACGGGCCAGCTGGAGGCCGGTGTCGGAATAGTTGTCCTGGGCTTCGTCGAGGCCATTGCCGAGGATCTCGACTGGCGCGAGGACGTCGATGGCTGCTTGGGCTTGCGGATTCCACTGGACGTCGAGGTTGACCACGGCGTCGCCCACGTCGAGCGAGCCGACTTGCGCGGACTTCACCACGCCGTCCAGGTTGGGCACGAACACCACCACGTCCCCACCCGCGCTGCCCACGGCGAACTCGTGATCTTCGTAGTCATCCTCGCCGTCGATGGCCACGATGACCTTGGACTGGATACCGGCTTGAGCCGAGGCCAGGTGAGTGGCCGTCCTAGATGCCTCGTCGGCTTCATAGACGTCCACCCGGGAGAGGTACGGAGGGACCGGGTAGTCGTGACTTCTCACCTCCTCGTACAAGCCGGGGGTGACGCGCAGAGGCCGGTGGTTTCGCTTGTAGAGCGCGCCCACGCGCCCCGTCCGTGAATTGCAGGCCAGGGCCTCGACGTCGGACAGGGGGGCGAGGCGGCTGCGGTAGACCTCCAGGAACCAGCTGGCGTTGGGGCGGTAGCCGAGTAGATGACCGGGTGCGATCCCCTCTTTCCATACCCCCTCACTGGCGTCGTAGTCGATTTCCGATGGATTCGTGGCTACGTGCAGGATGCCCTGTTCGTTCCAGGCGAGGGCGCTGGCCACACCGATTTCGCCGGCAGGGGGGAGTTCGGTCTCGACGCCGACCTGGCACAGGGCCGAGTCATCCTCGTACTGGTGGATCACGAGCTTCTGCCCCAGTATTTCCGAGGTCGAGACCTCCTTCTCGCGTACCAGAAGCAACAGGGCTCCTCTGCGGATTCCCTCCTCGTCGAAGAAGGGATCGATCCAGATCATATCCACGACCGATTCGACGGACGTGGCAGGCATCTGCGGCTCGACCAGCTCCTCGAGCTGCGGCCAGTTCTCCCTGAGGTAGTCTAGCCAACCCTGCTGCACGTGGTGAACGGCTGCTGCTTCAAAGTCACCGAGCAGACGGATGCGGTCGATGATCGGTTCGAAACGCAGGTGGACGAGGCGCCTGGCGCTGATCTGGTAAGAACTGGCCGCTGTGAAGGCGTCGGGCGACTCGACGAGGTCGTCGTACGCGAGGATCAGGAACAGGTCGCCATTCTCGGGAATAGCCGTGGCGAGCTGAACCGGGCGTGGAACGCCGGCGACCAGCCTGTGCTCCTCGAAGAACTCCCTGAAACACAACTCGGCGAACGAGCCGGTCTCGAACGTGGAGTAGGTCTTGCCGCTGGGCAACGTGCTGGCGAACAGCTCGTCCCCGTCCACGTGGATGGTCCAGACGACGTCGTTGCCGTAGCGCACCTTCTTGACCCAGTCCTGCTCCTCGGAGCCCAGGGACCACGAACGAGCGACCTCACCCGCGGCCAGGTCGACCAGCCCCACGTCCTCGGTCAGGCTGCCCGCGCCGTAGATCTCACGACGTTCGGGAGCGTAGGCGATGACGACGCCCTCGAGTACGTTGCCGTAGCCCGGCGGAGCGTCGAAGACCATCTCGTTGGTGTTGACCTCGAAGACGGTGGTGCCCTGCGTGGACCTCGTTGCCTCGCGTCCGGTCCCGGAAGCTGCGCCTCCGGAACCCAGTCGATCGTCTACGTCGGCGTCCCAAGGATCCGCGTCCTGCGGATCCCTGAGCGCCTCTCGGTCTATGCCGACCGGCACGTCACACCGGCTTGCTGACGATGTACATCTCCACCACGGCCCACTCGCCGGCACCACCGCCCACGCCGATGTCGAAGTGCAGGAACTCGCTGAGAGGCCCGTTGTTGGCCG
>CAZLEO010000265.1:0-13130 GCA_964558555.1 uncultured Rickettsiales bacterium
CGACGGCGTCTCCACCTGCGACGGCCTGGCCGACTGCGACGACGGCGACGCCGACGTGTACCCGGGCGCGCCCGAGGTCTGCGACGGCGTGGACAACGACTGCGACAACCAGATCGACACGTCCGACCCGGACTACATCGCCGACTACGACGCGGACGGCGACGCGGGCGAGCTGTGCGGCGGGACCGACTGCGACGACTTCGACGCCGCAGTGGAGGGCCTGGACGTGGACGGCGACGGCGTCACCACCTGCGACGACCCCACCGACTGCGACGACGCGGACGACGAGATCTTCCCGGGCAACGCCGAGTGGTGCGACCTGCAGGACAACGACTGCGACGGCGACGTGGACGCCGCCGACGCCGACTATCAGGCCGACTACGACGGCGACGGATTCGAGGGCCTGCAGTGCGGCGGGACCGACTGCGACGACAACAACGAACACGAGTTCCCCGAGGTCGTGGGCGGTTCCGGCTTCGAGCGGGAATGCGCCGCCTGGCTCGAGCCCGACCTGGACGACGAGGAGTGGTACAACCACCGCGTCGAGCAGGCCAACCTGGCCTACGACGGCAGCCGGATGTCCATGTACTTCCGCACCGGCTACTGGCTCTACGAGATGCAGTTCGGCGTCTACTACTCCGATGACAACGGCGTCACCTGGGACCTCGACGGCCCGGTGTTCCAGGGAACGGGCGATCCCTACAACCACTGGGACGGCTGGGGCGTGAGCACGCCCAACGTCATCTACGACGCCAACGACGGCAGCTACCCCTACAAGCTGTTCTACTCGGCCAAGTACGAGTACGGCGACGACCGCCGCAGCATCGGCCTGGCGCTGAGCACCGACGGCGTCAACTGGACGCGCTACGACGACGACGGCGACGGCATCGCCGACCAGATCGTCGCCCCGGGCGGGGCCGGCGAGTTCGACGAGGACAACGCCTTCTCCCCCTACGTGTGGCTCGAGGGCACCACGTACTACATGTTGTACGCGGCGACCGGCTCGGTCGCACCCGGGTCCGGGCTGTGCCTGGCCATCTCCACCGACAGCGGCTACACCTGGACGAAGTGGGATCCGCAGCCCGGCGTGGGCGAAGATCCGCAGCCCGTGGTCACCATCGGGGGCGGTGGGGACTTCGACGAGCTGTTCCACTCCTTCCCCGTGCTGGTGGACAACAACGGGACCCAGTCGCTGCTGTACTCCGGCATGATGAGCGACTTCATCCTCGGCGGGATCTGGCACGACGGCGCGGCCGCCCTGCCCTTCGGCGTGCAGGGCGCGGCCACGCGTCTGGCGGACGAGCTCGGCGTCATCCTCGAGGACGCCGACGACGCCGACCGCTTCGACGGCACCCAGATCTACGGCACCGACTACCTCGTCGACGGCGGCGTGCACTACTACTTCTACGCGGGCTCCTACCTGGACGCGGGCGTGGACGGATCGCAGGTGGTCAGCATCGGCCGCGCCTCCAACGAGGCGCCCGGCTTCGTCCAGCTGGACAGCCCGGCCGACGGCCACAGCATGAACCAGGGCGACTCGGTCACCTTCTCCGGTGAGGTCAGCGACACCCAGGCCCTCGACGAGCTGCTCGTGGTGGTGGCCAGCAGCCTGGATCCGGACGTCTACCAGTGGGGCTTCGCCGACGCCAACGGCGACTTCAGCATCTCGGTCCCGGGCAACACCTTCCCCGTGGGGAACAACTCGGTGATCGTCACCGTGTACGACTCCAGCGGTGTGGCCGACTCGACCTCCCTCTTCATCGACGTCAACTAGACTCCGACGCCCGCCTCGACAGCAACCGCAGGTTGATCAGGTTGACGGTGAAGTGCGCCGTCACCGGCGCGACGAGGGAGCCCCGCCACTCGAACAGCGCCCCCAGGCCGAACCCGGCGGCCAGGGCGAACACCGTCCAGGGGAGGAACCGGCGGTCCGGCAGGAAGTGGCACAGGCCGAACACGATCGAGGCGACGATCCACCCGAGGGAGGGCTGGACGGCGCCGCGGAACAGGCACTCCTCGGCCACGGAGGAGGCGGCAGCGGCGACGAAGACCGTGGACCAGCCCATGGGGCCGATCACCCGGGCCATGGCGTCGGCGAGGCGGGCGAAGGGGGGCAGGAAGCGGATCATCCACGCGGTCAGGCCGACCGTTGCGAGCCCGGCGGCCGCCCCGATGCCGACATCGACGGCCGCGGCCACCCACCAGCCCTCGCCACGCGGGAACCACCCGACCCAGGAATCGGCCACGTAGGACCAGGCCCCGGCCACGGCCAGAGCGGGGAGGTAGATCCCCAGCACGAGGGCGGGGCGGAGGGCCGGTTTACGGGGAGCTATGCGGACTCTCCGGCCGGCTCGGAGGGCTCGGTCGGCTCGTCGGTGGTGTGGGGATCGTCGGCGGCGTCACGGCGCTTGATGAGCCACAGCCAGATCAGCCCGGCGGCGATCGTGCCCAGGCTCACCCACTGGCTCATGCTCAGCCCGAAGCGCCCGTCGAGGTATTCGGTGTACTCGATGCGGACGAACCCGCCCTCGCCGAACCAGTAGCGGAAGTTGCGGCGGATGAACTCCACGCTGAGCCGCGCCGAACCGTGGATCACGAGGAACAGCGAGATCAGCGTGCCCGGCCGCAGGCGCTTGCGGCCGTCGATCCAGCTGAGGAAGGCGGCCAGGCCGAAGGCGAAGATCGCCTCGTAGATCGGGGTGGGGTGGACCGGCTCGAACACCTTGACCGCGCCACGCGGGTAGGCCATGCCCCAGGGCAGGGAGGTGGGGATGCCGTAGCAGCCGTCGCCGGACAGGTGGCACCCCAGCCGCCCGAAGGCGTACCCCACCGACAACCCCGGCGCGACGGAGTCGAAGGCCTTGATCATGCTCAGGCCGTCGCGACGGGCCAGGTACAGGCAGCTCGGCACGGCCAGCAGCACGCCGCCGTACCAGACGAGCCCGCCGCTACCCAGCAGCACGCCCATGGGGTTCTGCATGAAGATGTCCCAGTTCTCCAGCACGGACAGCACGCGCGCCCCGATGAGCCCGGTCAGGGCGGCCACGATGGCCAGGTCGGTGGCCAGCCGCAGCGGATACCCTCGCCTGGCATACGCCTGTCGCAGGAACCACCAGCCGACGATGAACCCGCAGCACATCATCAACGCGTAGCTCCCCACCGGGAAGGCGGGGATGGTGTAGAAGCCCAGGTCGATGGCCGGGATCCTGAACAGCGTCGGGATCATCGAGTTTGCTCCCTCGGGATTGCGTCCCAGCGCGAACCCTTAGCACGCGCATGTGAAGGGCCGCAAGGAGGACACCCATCAGGGAGGGGCCCTTCCTGTTAACCTGGGAACTTCTCCGCTGCGCCGGTGTCGTATCCCACTGCCGGTGTCGTGGCGGCGACGAGGAGGTTGCGCAATGATGGTTTGCCCCGAAGAGGCCACCCGCCGACCGGTTGGCTGGGTGTTTGCACTGGTCCTCGCGCTCGGACTGAGCGGCGCGGCCGCCGCCGACGAGGTCTCCGACCAGCTCGTCGACGATCAGATCGAGTCCGTGACCTTGTACTCGGACCAGGCGCTGATCACGCGCACCGCGGACGCGCGCCTGGGCGACGGCCGCCACCGGCTGGTGTTCGCCGGCCTGCCCACCGCCGTGGACCGTTCCTCCATCCGCGTGCTCGTGGACGGAGGCCGTTTGCTGGGCTTCGAGGTGGTCCGTGGCTACGGCGAGGCCGAGCTGCCCCCCGAGCTCGAGGCGCGCCGGGACCGCATCGAGGCCATCGACCGGGAGCTGGCCGTGCTCGACGGCAATCGGGCCGTGCTCGCCGCCGAGGTGGCGTTCCTCACCAACCTCCCCGCCGGCCAGCCCGTCCCCCGCGAGGACGGGACGTTGCCCACCGTGGACGCCCGCGCCATGGGCCGGTTCCTCGACTGGTCCTCGGGCCGCCTGGACGACGCCGGCACGCGGATCAACGCCATCGATCTGGCGCGCATCGAGCGGGTCGAGGAGCGGGAGGTGCTCGTGTCCGAGCTGCTCGGGACGCAGGGCGCCGGCGCGGTCCTCAGCCGGCCGCGCGTGGTCGCCGAGGTGGAGCTGGAGAGCGCGGGCACGGCGTCCATGTCGCTGGTGTACCGCACCTACGACGCCCGCTGGGTGCCCAGCTACGACGTCCGGCTGTTCACCGGCAGCGACGAGATGCAGCTGGGCCTCAACGCGCTGGTCTGGCAGCAGACCGAGGAGGACTGGCAGGGCGTGGACCTGAAGCTGAGCACCGCGGTGCCGGGCCACGCGGCGGCGCTGCCCGAGGTCATGGCCTGGTTCATCGAGGAGACCCCTCCCCCGCCGCCGCCGCAGCCGGTGCTGAGCGCCCCCAAGGAGGCGGAGCGCAGCACCCGCGGGCGACGCGCCGCCGGCCGCGCCTCCAAGGCCGAGGCCGCCGCTCCGGCCATGGCGGTGATGGAGCCGTACCCGGAAGAGGAGATGGCCTACGACTACGACTACGACTACGCGTACGGCGCGGAGATGGACGAGGCGTACTACGACACACCGGCGCCCGTGCAGCCGGTCTACGACGGCCGCGCCAGCGGTCAGTCGGCCCCCGCCCGCACCCAGTCGCTCACCGACGCGCTGCGCAACGAGGCCAGCGCGCGCGCCTACCTGCAGGACCGCAGCTGGCCCCTGCTGGACACCTCCACCCGCAGCAACCTCGCCACGGGCGGCGGGCGCGCCTTCGATGCGCACGCGGGCCAGCAGCTGGTCCCGCCCCCGGCCCAGAGCAGCGAGTACGAGTCCTCGATGGCCACGTGGGGTCCCTACGCCCCCTCGTCCAACGCCATGGGCTTCGACTTCGCGTTCACCGTCGAGGGGGACGCCTCGGTGCCCAGCGATGGTCAGGTGCACAAGCTGCCGCTGGTCTCCACCACGCTGCCGTCGCGAATCGAGTACGTGATCGTGCCGGTGGTGGAGGAGGCCGCCTTCGTCCAGGCCGTCGTGGACAACGGCAGCCCCTACCCCATGCTCGCGGGCATGAGCAACATCTTCCTGGACGGGGGCTACCTGGGCCGCCTGCCCACCCACACCGTCGCCCCGGGGCAACCCCTGGAGCTGGCGCTGGGCATCGACCGCAGCGTCAAGGTCGAGCGCCGCCAGGAGCAGCTCAGCGACAAGGGCGGGCTGTTCGGCAACCAGAAGGTCCGCGCGTACCAGATCACCGTGGAGCTGGAGAGCTACCGCGACCAGCCCGTGGGCGTGCGTCTGTACGAC
This sequence comes from uncultured Rickettsiales bacterium, assembly GCA_964558555.1. Lineage (GTDB taxonomy): Bacteria > Myxococcota_A > UBA796 > UBA9615 > CAYRNR01 > CAYRNR01. The sequence continues at coordinate 5,247 of CAZLEO010000265.1, forward strand.
CGCGTGCCCTACACCTACGACGAGGACATCAAGCTGACCGTCGGCGACCGTTCCCGCGAACCCCACACGGACCACGGCACGGGCATGCTCGAGTGGCAGTTCGACCTGGCCGCTGGGGAGCGCGAGGAGCTGGTGTTCACCTACACCCTCAAGCACCACAAGCACTACCGGGTCTGGCACCCGTAGAGGAGGGACGAGACGATGAAGAATTCCCTGTACCTACTCTTCCTCCTGACCGTGGTGGCCGGCGCCGCCGGCGCCACCACCGTGGACACCGACCGCGCGGCCATGGACCGCGTGGTCGTCTACCAGGACCGCGCGCAGGTCGACCGCACCGTGACCGTGAGCGTGCCCGCGGGCCGCTCCGAGGTCACGTTCACCCACCTGCCGGCCCCCCTGCTGCCGGGCAGCGTCCGCGCACGCGTCGGCGACGACGTCACCTCCGTGGAGGTCATCGGTCTGACCCAGCGCGAGGAGGTGCACCTGGAACAGCGACGCGCCGAGGTGCAGCAGCTCCTCGACGAGATCCGCGATCTCCAGGGCGGGATCCGCGCCCACCAGGTCGAGGAGGCGGCGCTGCAGTCCCGGCAGGAGCAGATCGCGCAGATGCGCGCGTACACGCGCACGACGGTCGCCGCGCAGCAGACCGATCCCGGCGTGGACACCGAGGCCTTCGACCGTACCCTCGACCTGTTCGTCGCCGAGTCCGAGGACGCCATCGCCCGGCGCAGCGAGCTACAGGCCGCGGTGGCGGAGCTGGATCAACAGATCGCCTCGCGTCAGCAGCGCATCGCCGACCTCCAGTACGGCAGCGACCGCACCACCACCACCGTCTCGGTGACCGTGGAGGCCGACCGCGCCGGCTCCGCCCCGCTGGTGCTCACCTACGGGGTCGGCGGCGTCTCGTGGAGCCCCCGCTACGACCTGCGCTACCGCGACGACCAGCTCACCCTGGCCTACATGGCCGAGGTGCGCCAGTCGTCCGGCGAGGACTGGGGCGACGTGCGCCTCGTGTTCACCACCGCGCGCCCCGACGAGATGGTGCCGCCGCCGGCGAACCAGCCCCTGTACCTCAGCGGGTACAAGGAGAAGGAGGAGACCGTCCAGCTCGGCAGCCTGCGCGAGGAGGGCCGCGACGACTGGTCCCGCCCCGACTCCGGTGGGATCGTCGACGCCGGGGAGACCGTCGCCGTGGTCCAGCGGTCCCTGGCCGTGGACCTCGAGCTGCTCCGCCCCGCCTCCGTGCCCGCCGACGGGCGCCCCTACCGCATCGCCGTGCTCGAGCAGGCGCTGGACTCCGAGCTGGACCGCTACGCGGCACCCAGCCGCTCTCCCCACGTCTTCTTGCGCGCGCAGACCAGCAACCAGACAGGCCTGCAGCTGCTCTCCGGGCCCGCCGACGTGTTCCTCTCCAGCGGCTACGTCGGCACCATGCCCATCCCCGACCTCGCCCCCGGCGAGGACATCGCCATCAGCCTCGGTCCGGCCGGCCCCGTCACCGTCAGCCGCGAGTTCGACGCCCAGCGCAACCGCGTGGTCGAGCGATCCCTGGGCCGCAAGAAGGTCCACTTCGTGTACGACCTCGTCGTCAACAACTACGGCGGCGATCCCATGGACGTGGTCATCGAGGAGGCCGTCCCCGTCAGCCGCGTGGACCAGGTCAAGGTGGAGATCGACGACGAGACCACCGCCGGGTTCGACGTCGCCAAGGACGAGAGCCTGTACACCTGGACCCTGTCACTGGCCGGCGGCGAGGAGAAGCGGGTGCACCTGCAGTACGTGGTGGATCTGCCGGAGGACTATGCCTGGGAGGGGTACTAGAGACTACTGAACGGCGCGGGTGGACTGGCTGTGGCTCAGGGCGAGCTCGGCGCGCTCGATGGCGTCGGAGAGGCCGGGGTCGGCGGGGCGAATCTCGAGACCCTCGCGGGCCCAGAAGAGGGCCTTGCGGGGCTCGCCGCGGCGCACGAAGAAGCGGGCGAGGCGGCGGTAGAGGAAGATGGAGCCGGGGCGCAGCTCGAGGGCCTTCTCGTACTGGCCGGCGGCCTCGTCCCAGCGCCGGCGGGCGGTGAGCAGGTCGCCGTTGAGGGTGAGCAGCCAGGGATCGTCGGGAATCTCGCGCAGCAGGGGGCCCAGGATACCTTCGGCCTCCTCGAGCCGGGTGGCCCGAAGGAAACCCTCGGCAGCCGATGTCCGGAGCTGACGGTCGGTGGGGTCCATCTGCACGGCTCGACGGGCCAGCATCAAAAGTCGCTGCCGGTCCTTCTGCTTTCGGGCCTTGCGGAACTCCTTGATCAGCTGTTGCTTGTCCATTGGACCGGGGATTTTATCAGATCCGCGCCTGGAATCCCATGGTTGTCGACGGTCGACGGTCGACTGCGGGCGCGTCAGCGCCCGCCCCCATCCACCTCGCACACCAGCCGGAATCCCACGTCGATGTTGCGGTAGTCGGCGGCCTCCGGGCAGCGTCGAGCTGCGCGGCAGTCCTCGGCCGGGCTGAGCCAGGAGCCGCCGCGGATCACGGCCGTGTAGTCGCCCTCGGTGTCCGTGAGGGTCCACTCGCGGCAGGTGCCGGCCATGTCGCGCGCGTCGTAGGGGGAGGCGTCCACCGTGTAGGTGCCGATGGACTCGGGTCGGGGGGGACCGGAGCGGCTCAGGCGCATCTTGCAGAACGTGGGATCGAAGCGGTCGCCCCAGGGGAAGAAGCGCCCGTCCGCGCCGCGGGCCGCCTTCTCCCACTCCACCTCGTTGGGCAGGCGGTAGGTCAGCCCGTTCTCGCGGCTACTCTTCCATTCGGCGTACAACGTGGCCGCGGCCACGTCCACGCCGCCGACGGTGCGGCGGATGTCGAGGCGCCCGCCGGGCCCCTCCCCTTCGGGCAGGGTGAAGCAGCCGTCAGAACCCACGGGCCACGCCGGCGGGCCGCCGGGGTGGGCGCGGGGCACGGCGGCCTGGGCGGCCTCGCTGTCGGCCTTGCCCACGGAACGGACGAACTGCAGGTACTCGCCCACGCTCACGGGGAACCGGGAGATGAGGAAGTCGTCCACCTGCTTGAGGCTGCGCGGCCACGACCCCGGCGCGTTGACGTCGCCCCCGAGGACGAAGGAGCCCGCCGGCACGTAGACCAGGTTCTTGGGCGCCGCCTTCTCCTCCAGCAGCACGATGCGGATGCGCCGGGTCTCACCGCGGCCCATGAGCACGGGGAAGCGCGTGTCCCGGAACCCGTCGCGCCGCAGCACCAGCAGGTAGCTCCCCATGGAGACGGGGACGTCCTTGACCGGCGTCTTGCCCAGCAGCCGCGGCTCGGCAGCCCGCTTGATGCGGTTGCGCTCCACGAAGCGGTAGATCCAGACCTCGGCGCCGGCGGGCTGTGACGACACGGACATCAGCCCGTCGCCGCGCAACCGCTCCACGTAGCGACCGTCGTCGTACCGTCGGATCAGCCCCTCGTAGTAGATCTGGTCGGCCACGTCGCGGCGCGCCTCGGCGTCGCGGAACCGGGTCCAGTAGAGGGCGGCGAGGCCCGCCCGGGCGGCCTCGTTGTGCTCGTCGTAGGCCAGGGCCTGCTCGAACAACCCCTCGGTCTTGAGGAAGGCCACCGCCACCTCGCGCGCGGCCTCCTCGGCGCGGTCCTCGAGCTCCCAGGCCGGGGCCTTCTCCTCCACCTGCTCCCAGCCGCGCAGGGCGGACAGGGCCTTGTGCACCTCCTCGCGCAGCCGGTCCATCTCGAGCCGGCTGGCGTGGTAGGTCTCCATGGCCTTGCGCCCCTCGACCACCCGCTTCTGGGCCGCCTCGCGGCGCTTGGTGCCCTCGAGGAATCCCGCGATCTCCTCGGACAGGGCGCGGGCCGATCGGTAGCGCTCCTCCGGATCGCGGCACAGGGCCCGCATGCAGATGTCGTTGAGCTCCTCGTCCACGCGCAGCTGGGGTGCCCGCTCCCGCGGCGGGATGGGGTCCTCCTCCACGCAGCGGATCATCACGTCGCGGGGGTTCTTGCCGTGGAAGTGCAGCTTCTGGGTGAGGATCTGGTACAGGATGCCGCCCAGCGCGTAGACGTCGGACCACGGTCCGATGCGATCGCGCTCGTTCTTGGCCTGTTCGGGGGCCATGAAGGGCGGCGTGCCCTGGACATAGCCGTCGCGGGTCTTGAGCTGGGCGCCCTCGGACAGCTCCACCGGCTCGAGGTCCCGATCCTCCTCCATCTCCGGGGCCAGCCCCTCACCCTGGCCGATGACCTTGGCCAGGCCCCAGTCGAGGATCAGCACCTCGCCGAAGTCCCCGAGCATGATGTTGGCGGGCTTGAGGTCCCGGTGGATCACGCCGCGGGCGTGGGCGTACTCCATGCCCTGGCAGACCTGCTGGAGGATGGACAGCAGCCGGATGCGGTTGTACCGCCCGGCGATCTCGGGATCGGCCTTGCGGATGCCCCGCAGCACCTGGTCCAGGGATCGCCCCTCCACGCGCTTCATGGTGTAGTAGACCGTGCCGTTGGGCAGGCGGCCCATGCCGTGCACCGGCACGATGTTGGGGTGTTCGAGCTGGCCGGTGACCTGCGCCTCGCCCAGGAACCTCTCGAGCAGGTTCATGGTCTTGGAGGCGTCCTCGCGCAGGATCTTCAAGGCGACGATGCGGCCCACGTCGCGGTCGAAGGCCGAGATGATGGTGCCCTGGCCGCCGCGGCCGAGCTCCGACTGGTAGGCGTAGCGCATGCCCAGGTTGGGACCCCCGGGCTCGTCGGTCTTGGGGAACGGTCGCGGGCCCTCGCCCTTGCCGGTCGCGGGGGGCAGCAGGATGCGCGAGATCTTCGCGCCCTTGCCCTCCAGTTCGAGTTCCATCAGCGTGGACGAGGGGCCGGCCTTGGGCACGAGGGTGGGGATCTCGTCGGGGATGGTGGCCATGTGGTCGAGCAAGGGCTCGAGCCGGTCGGCCAGGGCGCGCACACCGACCGCCCCCCCTTCGGGGAACAGCTCCTCCATCAGGATGCGCAGAGCGGCGACAGCGCGCCAGTATTCCTTGTCCCCGCCCTTCTTGACCGTTCCTGAATCGCTCATGGGACGGAGATCCTACGCCACCGGCGGGCCCGGCGCCATGCCCAACGCCCCCTGACTGGAGGCACTTAGCCCCCGCAGGGGGCTAGGAGTCTGTCGGGGATAGGGGTTCGAAGCGAAAATTCGACAGGTGCGTCAGATCCGTCCCCCAAGATATGGGGCTATATCGGGCTATATGCTCCGTATCTTGGGGGGCGGAGATGGCGTGCATGGCGGATTTGCAGCCGAAGCCCCTATCCCCGACAGGCTCCTAGAGGACCTCGATGTCGACGATGGTACCGCCGGCGCTCTGCTCCCAGTCCGCGGCCCCGGTGTCCGCGTCCAGCCCGACCAGGGAGCTGCCGAGGGCGAGGTAGACCGTGGTGCCGAGGGCGCGCACGCCGCCGATGGGATCGCTGGCCGGGTTGTCGTCCCAGGACCACTCCTCGGCGCCGGACGCGGCGTCGAGGGCGTACAGGGAGCCGTAGCTCTCCGAGACGTAGATGATGCCGTCCGCCACCACCGGGGGATCCAGCGCCTTGCCGGTGAGCTCGTGCAGGAACGGAGCCTCGGAGCCGCTGTCGAAGCCGAGCACGCCGTCGTTGTCCGTGGACACGTAGATGTCCCCCAGGTCCGCGGCCATGCCCGTGACCGAGGCGTCCTCGAGGACGTACTCCCAGTCCCAGGTCAGGTCCGACGCGGCCAGGCCCACCACCGCCGAAGAGCCACCGAGCACCGCGTAGCCGCCGGTGACGACGATCTCCGCGTTGGACTGGTCGTTGTCGTACGAGTCCAGCTCGTCGCCCGTGTCGGGATCCACGCGCAGCGTCGTGGGCTTGCCCGCGCAGTACAGCGAGCTCTCGCCCACGGACATGGAGCCGGAGAGCCCCGACAGGGTCAGGGGGGCGGACCACATATCGCCGCCCGAGTCCGCGTCCAGGGCGGTCACGTCATCGGCGGTCTGCACGTACAGCGTGTCGCCGAGGATGGCCATGCGGCCGCGGGCCGTACCCGCGAGGGGCGCCTCCCAGAGCTCGGTGCCGTCGTCGCCGTCGAAGGCGATCACGGTGGCGTCGTCGGAGATCACGAACACGTACCCGCCGTCCACCAGCAGGTCACCGTAGCCGCCGCCGGCCACGGACGCGCTCCAGACCTCGCTGGAGCCGTCGATGGAGTACGCGGTCACCGCGCCGTTGCTGTCGAGGACCACGGCGCCGGCGGCGGAAGAGGGATCGTCCGCGTCGAAGGGGCAGCCCGCGAGCATCACGCCCAGGGCCAGGATCACGAACCGTCGAATCGTCACGTCTTCGCCTCCGCTGCAAGCCCGCTAGTAACCGTACAGTACATACACCTTGCCCGACGCCGATCCCACCTCGTCGTTGTAGGGCGCACCCACGACGAGATCGTCGTAGCCGTCGTCGTTGACGTCGCCCGCCGGCGCCAGGGCGTGACCGAACCAGTCCCCCACTGCCTCGCCGAGCACGCGCGCGTCGGCCGTCGTGCCCAGGTCGAGGGCGGCCGCCCAGCCCGAGGCGTCGTCCGTGACGAGGTACACGGCGCCGGCGTCACCCCCGGCCAGGTCGTTGCCGCGCGCGCCCAGGGCGACGTCGGGCGACCCGTCGCCGTCCATGTCGCCGGGGCAGCCCATGATCCCGGTGTCGTCGCCGCTGGCCCCGCTGAACAGGGTGTCCGCCGTGGAGACGATCCCCAGCGCGCCGGCGAGGCGCGTGCCGCCGCCGAAGTACACCGCCACCCCGCCCCCGGCGCCGTACCCCAGGGCCCCCACCCACATCTCGCCGAGGCCGTCGCCGTCGAGGTCCTCGCAGCCGCCGACGCCGAAGCCCCAGCCGTAGTAGCCGCTGCCGCCGAACTGGGCGTCCGAGTCCTCGAGGTTGCTGTCCTCGAGGCTGTTGCTGCCGTACACGAGGTGGGCGCGGCCGTTGCCGCCGTCGGCGTCCTCGCCGCCCACCAGGATCTCGTCGTACCCGTCGCCGTCCATGTCCGGCACGATGGCCACGGAGTTGCCGGTGAGGCTGTCCCCGGGTGCCCCCTGCAGCGACACGTCCGCGTCCTCGGTGCCGGTCAACCCCGACCAGCTCGACCGCCCGTACATGAGGTACGCGATCCCGGGCACGCCCGGCTCGGCGTTGTTGAACGGCGCCCCCATCAGCAGATCCACCAGGCCGTCTCCGTCCACGTCGCCGGCCGCGGACACGGAGTACCCCACGTGTTCGCCCGGGAAGTCGCCCCGCAGCACCGCGTCGGCGTCGTTCACCGTCGGATTGGCGGCGACACCGTCGCCGAGGAAGACGTAGACCTCGCCGTCGGGCACGTAGGTGAAGGGGCGATAGGGCGCGCCGATGACGAGATCGGCGACGCCGTCGTCGTCGAGATCACCCATGGCGACGGCGCCGCCCACCTGAGCGTCCGACGCCGTGCCGTCGATGTCGTGGATCTGCGCCAGCTGGGGCGGTGTGGTGAACCAGGCACCGGTCTCCCCCGCCACGACGATGGCCTCCCCCGTCTCCGAGTCGGTGCCGTCGGCGAAGGGGGCGCCCACCAGCATGTCGTCCACGCCGTCGCCGTCCACGTCGCCGCCGCCGGCCACGGCGTCGCCGAAGTGGGCGTTGACCGCGCCGAGGGAACCCACGGGCAACGACGCCGCGCTCAGGTCCCAGCCGTAGAACTCGTCGATCAGCTTGTCGCAGTCGTTGTCCACGCCGTCGGGGCCGTCCAGCGCGCCGGGGTGGATCGCCGGGTCCTGGTCGTCGCAGTCCCCTCCGCAGGGCGTGGCGCCGTCGCCGTCCTCGTCCACCTCCTCGTCGATCTGGCCGTTGCAGTTGTCGTCGATGCCGTT
>CAZLEO010000266.1:0-13115 GCA_964558555.1 uncultured Rickettsiales bacterium
TTCACGTCACCTACGGGTTGGGCGGTTATCACGGCCATGACCCATACGGCCCCCCATACGCCCCCATGTCCGATCGCGTCCCATCCGTCTCGTCGTCCAGCACCGGCGTGCCGCTGTCGACGCACGGGCTGTTGCCCGCCAGCGTGAAGTCGCCGGTGCCGGGGTCGAAGAAGGACGCGTCGACGGAGATGTTGCCCTGGGTGCCGGTGGGGCTGGGCATGCCGTCGTAGTCGGGGCCGTCGGAGCCGTAGACGTCGTTGTAGGACCACGTGGGGATGGAGCCGGAGATGGAGACGCCGGAGCCGCTGACGGAGTCGGCGACGATGTTGTTGACCACGGTGACGCCGGTGGAGTCGTGGACGGTGATGCCGGCGCCGTCGGGGGCCTGGTTGTCGTGGACGGTGAGGTTGTAGATGTCGCCGGAGGAGTTGTCGATGTACACGCCGCCGCCGGAGACGGACGCGCGGTTGTCGTCGATGACCGACGCGACGAGGGTGAAGGTGGAGTCGGTGACGCAGATGGCGCCGCCGTAGTTGGCGTGGTTGTCCACGGCGGTGACGTGGATCACGTAGGCGTTGGCGGCGGTGTCCTCCTCGAATTGGATGGCGCCGCCGCGATCGGTGGCGACGTTGCCCTCGATGAGGGTGCCGATGATCCACACGTCGCCCCAGGACTCGCCGGAGTGGATGCCGGCGCCGCGGCCGGCCTGGTTGTCGATGAAGGTGCAGTCCTCGATGGGGGTGATGTCGTTGTCGAGCTCGAAGCCGCCGCCCTCGTCGCCGGTGACGTTGCCCTCGATGTGGTTTCGGCGGAACTCGTTGATGGAGTGGGAGAACTTCACGCCGCCGCCGTCGTCCACGGCGGTGTTGTAGGAGATGGTGTTGTCCTCGACCACGCAGGTGCCGGTCATGATGCGCAGACCGCCGGCGTCGTCCCAGGCCTCGTTGTAAGTGAAGGTGTTCTCGGTGATGGCGGACGAGCCGTAGAAGGAGTAGAGGCCGGCGCCGTCCTCGTAGCAGACGTTGTCGGTGATCAGGTTGCCGTGCACGTCGCCGCTGGAGTCGTACAGGTAGACGCCGCCGCCCATGACGGTGGAGACGTTGGCGGAGATTGTGTTGTCGATCAACGGCGCGTTGCCGGACAGCCAGACGCCGCCGCCGCCGCAGTACTCCTCGGCGCAGGTGGTCTCGTTGTGATCGATCTCGTTGTCCTCGATCTCGATGGAGCCGCCGTTGACGGCGAGGCCGCCGCCCTCGAAGGCGGTGTTGTCTGCGAAGGTGGACCCGGACACGCTGCCACTGCACTGGTACAGCAGGGCGCCGCCGCCGTACTCCGAGGCGACGTTGTCGCGCACCTCGGCGCCGGTGATCTCGAGGGCACACTCGTTGCCGAGGATGCCGCCGCCGTGCACGCCGCGGTTGCCCTCGACGATGCAGTCGTCGATGCGCAGATCCGACTGGTCGCAGACGATGCCGCCGCCGGTGAGGTCGGAGTCACCGCCGACCACCGTGAAGCCCTCGATGGCGGCGCCGGGCTGGCCGACGCTGGTGACGGTCCACACCTGGCCCGAGCCGTTGCCGTCGACGATGGTGACCTCCGGGCCGTCGGTGCCGCGGATGGTCAGGACCTTGTCGTCGAGGAGGGGGTTCTCGTCGTACACGCCGGGGCAGACCTCGAGGGTGAAGCCCTCGGGGGCCAGATCGATGCCCTCCTGGATCTCCTCGTAGTGGCCGGAGCCGTCGTGGCAGACGAACTGGGTGTCGATGGTGCCGTCGCAGTCGTTGTCGATGCCGTCGGCGACCTCCTCGGCGTCGGGGTTGATGTCGGGATCGGTGTCGTCGCAGTCCTCGTCGGAGAGCCAGCCGTCGCCGTCCTCGTCCGTGGGCGCTGCGTCGTCGTCGTCGTCGCCGCTGTTGTCGTCGTCGTCGCCGCTGTGATCGTCGTCGTCGCCGCTGTGATCGTCGTCGTCGTCGTCGCCCGAGACGTCGTCGTCGTCCGGAACGGTGATGCCGCCACCGGGGCAACCCACCAGCAACGCGAGTGCAGCCCAGACCACGATCCACGCGCGGATCCCCATGATTCGATCCATCGATTCCTCCAGATCCTCGCAGTGTACGACGTCCCGTGCGGCGGGATCAGGTACATCGCCGGGCCGATACCTCGCGCCCCTGCATAACTGTACCGTGTGCGCGGGGCTATCGTCAGGAGACTTTTACGGCCCGACATCCGGCGAGGCGCCGTCGAAGTTGACGAACACGCACTCGTCGTACCAGCGGCGGGTGTCCTGGAAGCGGTGCTTGGGCCACAGGATGGTGAGGAAGTCGTTGGCGTCGAGCTTGACGTGCACGGCCTCGGGGGTGAACTGCTCGCACAGCCAGCCGGACCAGGCCTGGGCGGCGTCGGGGCCGTCGATGCGCAGGACCATCAGCGACGGCGTCAGGCTGCCCGGGTCGAAGCCGATCAGCGACACGCCCTCGACCTCCTTGGCGGGGATGGGATCGCCGCTGCGCTGGCGCACGTCGTCGGGCCAGTGGGCGAGGTCGTAGTCGCGCCACTGGTTGCGGCGGCGCAGCACGTCCATCTCGTCGCCGTTGCCCGCGAGGACCATGTACAGGGTGCCCTCGGCCTGGAACGCCTCCTCGGGGACGTGGTTCATGCGCTGCTCGATGAACAGGGCAGGGGCCGATCCCCACCGCCACGGCTCCACGCCGAGGAAGACGATGTCGAACCAGCGGGTGTCGAAGTGCGCGTCCTCCTGGATGGCCGCGGCAGCCCAGCGGTGCGAGGGCAGATCGCCGCTGGACGGGGGCTTCACCAACCACTCGCTGCGCATCCGGGCGGCGAGCCCCAGCAACAGGGCGAGCGCGAGGATCACCGCGGCCAGCTGCGCCGCGATCCGCGCCGGCGCGGGCCATGGTCGCGCCGTCAGCCGCCCCACCGCCACCAGCACCACGAGGTACACCGCCAGGCCCAGCTGCACCGCCAGCACCGGCGTGAGCACGCGCCAGTGGTAGGTCTGCAGGTAGCCGATGGCGAAGCCGGTCACGAGCAGCGAGGCGATGTTGACCCAGGTCCACACCGCGAGGCGTCCCAGGCCGCCGGTGCGACCGTCCGGCGGCAGGCAACCCTGGGGGAGCCACGTGGTGCGCGGCAACCACAGCAGCAGGCCCACCACGATCATCGGGGCCAGCAACAGCAACAATCCCAGGGGCGGGGGCTCCCGGTTGATGAAGGTCTCCACCACGCTGCGGGCCAGCACCATGAACGGCGAGTCCTCGACAAAGGCGGTGCCCTGCACGTCCTCGGTCACCGCGGCGAGGCCCGTCTGGTCCTCGTCCCCCTTGATGCGCCCCATCTGCACCAGCCGCGGCACCATGCCCAGGGCGGCCAGGGCGGCGCCGACCACGGCGGTCACCGGCTTGCCCCGGCGCCACACCCAGACACACACCAGCAGCAATCCCGGTGCGAAACACACCGAGAACGGGTGGATCATCACCGCCACGGGCAGCAGCACCATCGCCACGATCACCAGACGGTGCCGCTCGTCCAGCAGCACCAACACCACCGCCGCGGTCATCCACGCGGCCAGGTCGGGCGCCTGGTACATCTCGAAGCTGGACTGCAGCGTCATGAGCAGGCCGTTGGAGCACGTCACGGCCACGGCGGCGACCCACGCGCCCAGGCGCGCCGGCCACGGCGACGGGATGCTCACCGTCACCGCGGTCTGCCGCGGCGTGTCCGGTCCCAGGACCCAGCGCAGGGCCGCGTACAGCACCACCCCCATCAGCACCTGCGTGACCGCGCGGCGCAGGAACACGTCCTCCAGCGACGACGCGCCGGCCATCAGCAGCGCGTGCGACCAGTACAGGGCGGGGCCGAAGGGCACGGCGTGGGGTTCGGGGATCCAGGTCCCGTCGCGCGTCATGCCGTATGCGGTGAGGAACGGCCCCATGCTGTCGTCGGAGACCAGGGAGTACGGCAACACCCACAGTCGCAGCGCGATGCCCACGGCAGCGGCCGACGCCATCAGCAGCAGGTCGGGGATCCATCCCCGGATCCGCGCGCCGAGGGTCGCCGGGATCGCCATGATCAGCGTTCGGGGAGCCGGTAGATGTACGAAGGGATGACGTCCGTGGGGACCAGCAACAGGACCTCGCCGTTGTCGGCGTTGATCATGCGGACCGCGCCACCGGCGATGGGCTCGAAGCGGAAGGTGCCCGCGGGCATGCTGACGTTGCAGCTGCGCTCGACCGTCTCGACGATGTCCTCGCCGTCCTCCGGACGGCGGGTGAAGGTCTTGAACTGGCTGGTGGCGGACATGGACATGGGCACCACCACCGCGTCGTCCTCCCAGCGCGGATCGAAGTCCACCACCACGTCGCAGGCGTGGTCGCCGAAGGCCTCGTCGTAGCCCAGGAAGTGGCCCTTGACCGAGCAACGCGGCGCGGCGAACTCGAACACGATCCGCACCCAGTAGACGTGGGGGTTGGCGGCCTTGATCGACTCGGTCAGCGAGACCGGCTCCCCCTCCGCGGGCTGGACGCTGATCACCTCGTAGAAGCCCGTGATCGGTGGCTCGGCGCTGGCCGGACCGGCCAGCGCGGCCGCGACGATCATCGTCGCCAGAACCCTCGTCATGTGCAGACCTCCTCCCTCGGTCCGTACTCCCCGCCCATCCAGCCTAGCAGCACGGTCAGCGCGTACAGGCGGCGGCGGTGGTCCGCCTGTCCCTCGATGTGCTCGCGGATCAGCCGGTCGATCACGGCCTGGTCCAGCAGGCCGGCTGCCGCGCCGCTGCCCAGGGTGTCCATCATCTGGTCGCGCCCGGCGCCGCGCAGCCAGGCGGCCACGGGCGCGCCAAAGCCCTTCTTGCCCCGCCACAGCACCTGCCTGGGCAGGCGGCGGTCCATGAGCCGCCGCAGGGGGATCTTGCCCCACAGCCACTGGCGGCGCACGGACGCGGGCATGCGGAACGCCAGCTCGGCGACGCGGTGGTCCAGCAGGGGCACGCGCACCTCCACCGAGCAGGCCATGGAGGCGCGGTCCACCTTGGTGAGGATGCCGTCGCCCATGTACGTGCGCAGGTCGATGTACTGGGCCACGGTCACCGGATCGGCGCCGTCCATGTCCGCGGCGTGACGCCTGTGCGCCTCGAACAGCAGCGAGTCAGGGGCGTCGCCGCCCAGCAGCTCGCGGATCTCGTCGGGCAGGAAGGCCCCCAGCCACACCGCGGACCGCCCCGGCAGGTCGCCGGGCAGGCCGGCGAGGAAGCGCTTGATCTGGTAGTCGCGCGACACGTTGTCATAGCGGGTCGGCAGCAGCCCGGCCAGGGCCCGCAGGGGGCCGGTGACCGCCCCACGCATCGGCATGGCCTCGGCCACCTGGTGGGCCAGGTACGTGGGGTAGCCGGCCAGCAGCTCGTCGCCGCCGTCACCGCTGAGCACCACCGTGGTGCCGTCCTGGCGCACGAGGCGGCTCAGGGCGTAGGTGGGCAGCAGCGAGGAGTCCGCCAGGGGCTCGTCCATGAACCCCAGCACGTCCGTGAGCAGCTCGTCGAGGCGGCCGGCGTCCACCTGCCACTCCACGTGGTCGGTCTCCAGCCGCCGCGCCACCATGCGGAAGTGGGGCGACTCGTCGAAGCTGGGCTCGTCGAACCGGATCGAGAACGTGCGCGGCCGCTCGCGCGCCTGGCAGACGTACCAGGACACGGTGGATGAATCGATGCCGCCGGACAGCAGCGATCCCAGGGGCACCTCGCTGACCAGCTGCTCCTCGACCGCGTCGGCGATGAGGTCGTCCAGCTCCTCGACCCACGCCACCTCGGGGCGCCGCGCGCCGTCCACCACCGGCGGGTGCCAGTACCGGCGCACCATGACCTCGCCGTCGCGCAGCACGAGGTAGTGGGCTGGCGGCAGCTTGTGCAGGCCCGCATAGATGGAGCGCGGCGACGGCACGTACTCCAGCAGCAGGAACTGGGCCAGGGCCTCGCGGTCGAGGTCGCGCCGGAAGGCGGGGTGCTGCTGCACGGCCTTGATCTCGGAGCCGAACAGCAGCACGCCGTCGAACACGCCCCAGTACAGGGGCTTGACGCCGAGGCGGTCGCGGGCGAGCACCAGCTCGCGGCGCTGCCGGTCGTACACGGCAAAGGCGAAGATGCCGCGCAGCCGCCGCAGGGCGCCCTCGATGCCGAACTCCTCGACGAGGTGGGGGATGGTCTCGGTGTCGCCGCTACGCGTCAGCGTCCGCCCGCAGCCGGCCAGCTCGGCGCGGATCTCGGCGAAGTTGTAGACCTCGCCGTTGTACACCACCGTGGATCGGCCATCCGGCGTGGAGATGGGCTGGTCCGAGCCCGCCACGTCGATGATGGACAGCCGCCGCGCCGCCAGGCCGGTGCCGTGGAGGATCGCCTGGCCGCCCTGGTCGGGGCCGCGCGGGATCAGGGTGTCGCGCATGGCGCGCAGCACACCGTCGGCGCCGGACGGAGGGGGTGCCGTGGGGTCGAGGGGGCTGAACCCGGCGATACCGCACACGGGTCAGTCGTTCTTTTCCGTGCGGACGTCGCCTCGGGTCTCGCGGATGCGGTACGAGGTCTTGTGCTGGATCTCGAAGTTCATGCGGATCAGGATCTCGGCGATCAGCCCGAAGAAGAAGGCGTTGAACCCCAGCAGGACACACATGGCCGCGATGATCACCAGCGGATTCTTGTGCATCCACGTGTCGTAGTAGAACTTCATGAACACCGCGGCGCCCGCCGCGAGGCCCCCCGCGAAGATGCTGCTGAAGCCGAAGTAGCCGAAGAAGTAGATGGGGTTGACGTAGAAGTCCCGCAGGAACTTGACCGTCATCAGGTCCAGCAACACCCGGAACGTGCGTCCCAGGCCGTACTTGGTGGTCCCGGCGCGGCGCGGGTGGTGCTTGACCGGCACCTCCACGAGCTTGGCCCCCGCCCAGGTGACGTAGATGGGGATGAAGCGGTGCATCTCCCCGAACAGGGGGATCGCGTTGATGTACTCGCGCTTGCACACGCGCAGGGTGCACCCGTAGTCGTGCAGGTACACCTTGGACATGGTGGAGATGAGCCAGTTGGCGATCTTCGAGGGGATCTTGCGGTCCAGCCAGCGGTCCTTGCGGTCCTTGCGCCAGCCGCACACCACGTCGTAGCCGTCGTCGAGCACCGCGAGCATGGCCGGGATGTCCGACGGGTCGTTCTGCAGGTCCGCGTCCATGGTGACCACCACGTCGTGGGTCGCGTGGTGGATGCCCGCGGACATGGCCGCGGTCTGGCCGTAGTTGCGGATGAAGCGCACGAGCTTGAAGCGGGGGTCGGTCTCGTGGATGCGGTCCATCACGTGTGCCGACCCGTCGGTGGAGCCGTCATCCACCAGCAGCACCTCGAAGGGGATACCCGCAGGGTCCAGCGCGTCGCGGATGGCGTCCGCGAGGGCGTCGAGGTTCTCCTGCTCGTTGTACACGGGCACCACGACGCTGATGGGGGCCTTGTGCGCCTCCACCGGGCCGTCGATGGAATCCCGCTGGTCGGGCCGCGTCTCCATGACATTCGAGTTTACCCCGGATGAAGAGAGGCTGCCGATCGGAGCGCGGGGTTTTTGGAATTTGGCCCCGGTAAGGCCTACACTCGCTGGGTGAATCGTGTGTTGCAGGCCATCCGCGGGCGCCCGGTGCTCGTGGGGATGCTCGCGCTGGGGCTGGCGTGGCGGCTGTTCCTCGCCTGGCGCTTCTACGGCTGGGAGGAGGACGACTACGGCAACCTGGCGCGCTCCTTTGCCGTGGCGCACGGCGGCCTGAGTGAGCTCGCGGTCTCCCACCTGCCCCTGTACTACCTGGTCAACGCCGGCCTGATCCGCATCTTCGGCCACGCCGAGGTGGTGTGCGTGGGCACGTCCATGGTCTGCGGGCTGATCGCCATGGGCCTGGCCATGGACCTGGCGCGACGGGTGGCCGGGGCGCGGGCCGAGCTGCTGACCGGCCTGGTGCTGCTGATCCAGGGGGAGTTCGCCCTGTACGCGGCCACCTCGCTGCGCGAGCCCATGTACACGGCGCTGGGGCTGGCCGGGGTGTGGCTGCTGGTGCGCGGTCGAACCGTGTGGGCCGGGGTGTTCATGGCCTGCACCATGCTGGTACGCGCCGACGCCATGCTCACGTTCTGGGCGGGCTATCTGCTGCTGACGGTGCCGCGCAAGCGTGCGACCATCAAGCCGTTCCTGGCGGGCGCGGCGTGCCTGATCGCCGTGCTGGTGGGCTGGTCGGTGTGGTCGAAGCCCGAGACCGGCTCGTGGCTGTTCTTCGCGCCGCAGCTGTACGCCAACCTCGACTTCGGCGGCCTCGAGGAGGGGCTGTCGTGGTCGGTGTTCCTGCGCCAGGGCGTCGAGGTGTGCGTCGGCCTGGTCACCCACGTGCTGCCACGCAAGGTGGGCTGGCCGCTGCTGCTGGCGGCCCTGTGGGCCGTCACCCTGGTGGCGCGGCGGCGGCTGTGGGATCGCGCCGCCGTGGCCGTGGCCCTGTTCTTCGCCCTGCACATGGGCTTCTGGCTGGGCACCGGGCTGTGCTTCCAGCACGGCATCGAGCACAACCTGTACTGGAAGTGGCTGTACGTGTCGGTGCCCTTCCTGACATTGACGGCCGTGTTCGGCCTCGACGACCTCGTGGAGCGCCTCGACGACCGCCGCGCCGGCCTGGGCAAGATCCTGCTGGCCGCGGCGCTGGCGTGGTTCGTGGTCTGCGCGGCCCTGGAGACCCGCTTCCAGATCCGCCGCGCGGACGACCTGTACTACCCGCAGGTGGAGCTGGCCCGCTGGATCGAGGCCGAGATCCCCCCCGGCGAGGCCCTGATCGTGGACAACGTGCCGCGCAGCTACCTCAACCGCCGGCACCACGGGTACGTGCTGCTGTCGTGGTTCGACATCGAGGACGAGATCAAGCCGGGCAGCCGCTTCCAGTTCGACGCCCTGCTGGGCAAGGAGGAGGTGGTCTACGCCCTGTGGTTCCGCGAGGGCTGGACCCGCGCTCCCACGGTCGCGCCATTTCTGTCCGTGCCCGAGCCCGTGGAGCTGTACTACTATCGCCTGGAGCCCGAGCGCTGGGACGACGCCTACGGCTGGATCTGGTGGCAGGTCCTGCCGGTGGAGGACCTCCAGGAGTAGCGTCGGGGCGCAGCGCCGGGATGCAGTGAGCCAGAGGGGGCTTGCCAAGCGGGGGGGGGTTGCGGGTATATAGAGGCGTTTTTGCTTTTGGAGGGAATGTCATGAGGGGTACGCAGTACATCCACACTCAACTCGTCTTCGTCTTCGGCCTGGTCCTGCTGGCCGGCCTGCTCACCACCGGGTGCACCAAGACCCCGGAGCAGCTGGTCACCGACCTCGGCGATCCCCAGACCCTGGTCCGGGAGAAGGCCAAGACCCAGCTACTCGAGCTGGACACCCAGTCCATCCCCGCGCTGCTGGCCGGCATCGACAACCCAGAGGCGATGGGCGGCATCGGCAACGTGCTGACCCTGATCGGCGAGGAGAGCTACGCACCCACCGCGGCCCGTGTGGCCGAGCTGTGCGCCGTGGCCGAGCCCAACGACGAGGCCGTGGACATCCTGCTGGGTGTGCTCGAGGAGGTCGGCACCCCCGATCAGATCCTCGACGACTACCTCAAGGCAACGGCCACGGGCGGCTGCGTGGACGCGGCCATGCTCAAGCTGCTGCTGCGCCTCGAGCCCCCCAAGGACGACGTCACCATCGATCCGGGCATGAACCTGCGCTACAGCCCCGTGCGCTTCGCCTACAAGAAGGACCCGGACCTGGCCACGAGCCGCGCCCTGGCCCGCCTGTGCCTGCACGATCCCGCCCTCGGCAAGAAGGTCGCGGAGATGAACCGGGACAAGGACGAGGAGATCTACTGGAACCAGTGGCGCATGCACGATCCGCTGGTCCGCGCCAACCTGACGCGCCACCTCGACGAGGTCATCTGGGGCGAGTACCACGACAACTTCATCCCCGACATCCTCGCCGACGAGTGGAAGGCCAACGCCGACGACCCGATCACCGCCGTGGCCGTCCTCGGCACCGAGTGGCGCAAGCGACGCTACGACCGCAAGGCCGCCGAGCGCGTCACCGACGCTCACCAGGGGCTCAAGACCTACTTCGCGGCCAACGACCACTTCTACGACGAGCCCTGCCTGTGCTACCAGGCCCTCGAGGAGATCACCAAGCCCGTGCGCGGCGCCCTGGACGAGCACAAGCGCAAGCGGGAGCTCGAGGCCCTCGACGGCGCCCTGACCGCGCTCGCGACGGACCGCGAGGCGGCGTGTAAGTACTAGTCGACGGTCGACAGTTGACGGTCGACGGTTCTGGTCGACGGTTTGTGGGTCGACGGTTTCCCTGACAATCGAAGACGCTCTACGGTCGACTCGAGAACCGATGACTACCCAACCGTCGACCCCAACCGTCGACCGTCGACCGTCAATCGTCGACCTTCTTCCCCTACTTGATCGCGAAGCTGTACGGCGAGAGGCGCGTACCTGCGCCCGACGAGCCACCCGGCCCGTCCACGAGGAAGTAGTACTCGACGGAGTCGTGGTCGTCGGAGACCCAGCTGCCCAGGAAGAGCTTGGCGACGATCCGGCCGTTGTCACCGCCGGCGATGTCCTGGCTGTTCCAGGAGCCGCCCGGGGCGCCGCGGTAGTACAGCACGCCGGTGTAGGAGTCGTTGGGGGTCACGGTGAGCTTGAGGGAGACCGTCGAGTCCACCCGGCCGCTGCGGATGGGGGTGTGGCGGACCTTGGGCGGTGAGGAGGTCGGCATCGAGACCTCGGGCGCGCTGGAGGTCAGCGCGTCGATGTCGATGTCGATCTTGTCGTCGCCGTCCCCTGACGAGCCGTCGGAGAGCCAGTCCTCGTCCTCGCCGGAGCCCATGTCGCCCCAGTCGATGTCGAGGTCCGCGTCCTCGAGATCCTCCTCGCGGTCGGAGAAGGCCTCGGCGGCGGCGGCGGCAGCGGCGGCCTCGCGCTCCTCTTCGCGCTTGCGCGCGCGCTCCTCGCGCTCCTCGCGGCGGCGCTCATCTTCCTCGCGCTGGCGCTCCAGCTCCTCCTCGGTGAGGGGCTCGGGCTCCGGAGTCGGCTCCTCGTCCTCCTCGATCTCCTCGGCGTCCTCGTCCTCCTCGGCGAGGGCGTCTTCCTCGGCGTCCTCGGCGTCCTCGCCCTCCTCACCGGCCGGGTCGCCCTCCGCGTGGACCACGTCCACGGGCACGGCGGCGGCCTCCCGGGGATCGGGCACGATGGTGGGGCCGTCGAACTCGTCGGTGCTGCGATCCGTGAGCACGAGGGCGGTCACGGTGGGGATGGACACGCCGGCGCACACGATCAGCAGCAGCACCCCCACGACGGCCAGCGCGATGGTCACGCCCAGGCCCTTCTTCTTCTTCTTCGCCGGCGGGGGCGCGACCTCCTCGGTCCTGACCGGCTCCGGCTCGGGCGCCTTGGACGGCACGGTGGCCGACTCGTACTTGGGCGTGACCGCGGGCTCCTCGGCGGTCTCGAGTTCCACCGACGGCAACACCATGCCCTCGGTCTCCTCCTCGGAGGGGTGGTCCACCTCGGTGGTGGGGTGGGGTAAGTCCTTGCTGTAGTCCTCGTAGTTGCCCGACTCGTAGGAGGGCTCGTCCTGGGTGGGTTCCTCGTACACGGCGGCGGCGCCGACGGCGCCGACGTAGATGTTCACCGGCGCGCCGGTGGTGTCCACCAGCTCGCGCGGGACCAGCCGTGCGTCGGGGTCGGCCAAGGCGCGCTGCGCCAGATCGGCCAGGACCTCTTCGGCGGGGTCGGTGAGGCCCACCGCGAACATCTCGCCCACCAGCAACACGCCGTCGAGGATGCGGCCCTTGCGCGCCGGGGTCACCGCGCGCTGCACGATGCGGCCGGCGCCCGCGTGGACGGACTCCAGCTGCGCGGCGAGATCACCCAGAGCCGACGCGTGGGTCTTGTCGAGCACGTCGGCCGCCGTGTCGCCCTGGAACAGGGCGCGGCCCAGCAGGAGTTGCCCCAGCAGGGCGCCGAAGGCGTACACGTCCGTGGCCGGCGTGGTGCGGCGGCCCGACAGCTGCTCGGGCGCCAGGAATCCAGCCGAACCCATCACCCCCCCCTCGAGGGAGGGGCGGACCACGGCGCGGGCGGCCTCGCTGAAGCCCAGGTCCATCACCCGCACGACGCCGTCGCGGCCGATCATCACGTTGGCGGGGCAGAGGTCGCCGTGGACCAGCCGGTCCCGGCCCTTCTCCCCGAAACGAATGGAATGCAGGTGCTCCAGCGCAGCGGCGACCTGGACTGCGATGCCCAGTCGGGCGCGCAGGGGCAGCTCCCCCAGGGGTTCGGGGAACTGGGTCAGCAGGGTACGCAAATCGATGCCGTCCACGTGCTGTTGCAGCACGTACACGTCGTCCACCAGCTGCCCGTACTCGTAGGTCTGGCAAAGACCCGGGTATGGGTTCTCGCGGATCGCCATCGCCACGGAGTCGTCCAGCTGCTTGACGGCCTTCCATGCCGGGATGGCGATCTCGTGGAACACCTTCAGGGCCATCTCGCCGCGCCGCTCGGGATCGCCGATCATGCGCACCTTGAGGGTGGTGGCGCATGGGCCCAGTCCCACCTCGCCCAGGACGCGGAACTCCCCGAACAGGGAGGGCCATTCTCGTGTGGTTCGGTCGTCGTTCATCGGATCTTCCCTGGGCTCCGTGCGGAACTACCTCATCACGACTCCGTCCGGAGCGCATCATCCTAGCAAAGAACGCGCGCAGGGCGGAGGGGACTGTTCGATGATGGGACAGTGGCGGGGTCGCGGAAGTTCCGAACGCTACCGCCGGCGGCAGAGCAGGCCCAGGGCCATCAGGGCGAACAGGGCCGCCGAGCCGTGGCTCGAACCGCCTGCAGCGGAGCACTCGCAGCCACCGTCCGCGTCGTCGTCGCCGCTCGGAGCGGAGTCGTCGTCGTCGCCCGCGGTGGTGTCGTCATCGTCGCCCGCGGTGGTGTCGTCGTCATCCCCCACCGCCGAGTCGTCGTCGTCACCCACGGTGTCGTCGTCGTCGTCGTCACCCACGGTGTCGTCGTCATCGTCGTC
>CAZLEO010000267.1:0-13104 GCA_964558555.1 uncultured Rickettsiales bacterium
GCCGCTTCCCGCCGGAAGACGACGGCGACACCTCCGGCGAAGAAGCCGGCGAAGAAGCCGGCGAAGAGACAGGCGAAGAAGGCGACTCGACCGCCGCGCCGGCCCGGGAGGCCCAGGTCGGAGGTGCCGTGCCTCCCGCGGCGGGAGGTGCGAATCCCGGAAGTGGTCTTCCAGCGCCAGGAGGCCGTGTCGGAGCAGACCGGGCTGGCGCCGATGGATGCGCTTTGGCTGCTGGCGCACCTGGGCTGGTGCCAGTGGAGCCAGCACAACGACGCACCTGGTGGTTGTCGCCAGACCGTTGCGGAGGGCTGAGCCGCAGCTGTTCGAAAGCGTGACGGGCTTCTGTGCTGATGGTGGCCCCTGCGACGAACTCAGGACGAGGTCACTTGATGAGATGAAGGGTGCAGGGTTAGCGACGGAGAAATGGAAGAGGCGGGGATTCGCAGGGTGGGGCCGGCCGGCACTGCAAGTCAAAAGAACGTAAAAAAAAAAAACGCGGAACGATTCCTATGGCCATCCTGCGAAAAAGACGCGGATTTGCGCTCTGTCAGCTCTTTCTGGCGCGTGTGTCGCCTCTCCAGGACGAGGTGAGGGTTCCACCGGAGGTCAGATACCGATGCTCGCCGGCAAAACCAGTGGTACGATCCCAAACGTGGTGGGGACATCCAGGACGGATTCCCAATAGGCAACCGAAGACGCCCCCAGAGAGCCGTGGCTCTCGCTGGGTGGGGTGGGCACCACGCGAAGCAGGGTCCTGTCTTCGTCGTGCGTGAGTGTTGCTCCTGCAATGGGGGCTCCAGATCGACTCAACGACGCGGGGGTGTGCGGCCGCCAGGGGGGGGGGTCTGCTTGTGGCCCGCGACAACGGGCATCCGACGAGATGCCGTGGGGAGGTTCGTATGTTCCTGAAGCTCAACATGTTGGCGATGGGAGTGGCCGTGATTGTGGCGGTAGTCGCGTCTCCAGCCTGGGCGACGTGGGTCGACTGTCCGGGGGTCTATGCCGGTGCCGACTGCGATCCCGACGCTTATGACGTCTGCGCCGTGAACGCCGGCAAGATCGAATGCGATCTCACCGACCACGACGACGAGATCTACCTCGTCACTCAGGACGGCAATCTGTGGGCGTATGGGACCGTGCATATCGGAGAAGGTTCCCAGGAGTACTTCTGCTGCGATGCAGCCGAACTCGGCACCTCCGTGGTGGAGGCCGAGATCGACACGCGAGGCAACGACGACATCGTGTGTCTCCACGACTCGGACCTGTCCGTGAACAGCGTGACCATCTGCGAGGACATCAGCGGCGCAGGGGTCCAGTACTGGCCCGAGGAGGTGGTCGTCGAAGGCCGTGATGGAATCGACCTGATCTCCACCTCTCCGGTGGGCGTACACGACGACACGGTGAACACCGGAGATGGCGGTGGGTACGTACTCACCTGGGGCGGCGCGGATACGATCAATGGTGGCGCTGGCGTGGACTACCTGTATGGCGGTGACCACAACGACACCATCGACGGCGGAGCTGAAGATGACTATCTCTACGGGGACAGCGGCATCGACACCATCGACGGCGGTGATGGGGCCGATGTCATCCACGGAGGAAGTGGCGATGACGTGATCATGGGGGACTGTGATTCCTGCACGGTCGACTACGGAGGTGACACCATCTACGGCGATGACGGAGCCGACCAGATCAAGGGCTGGTATGGCGATGATGTGGTCTACGGCGGCGACGGTGACGATCAGATCTGCGGCGGTGACGGCACCGACTCACTGTACGGCAATGACGACGACGACTGCATCTGTGGCGGGCGGTTCGATGCCGGCTACAACTGCGACGGCGACCCCGATACCATGGACGGAAACCTCGGCAGCGATGATGCGTACTGGTGCGATGGCACGGACAGCACGGACCACTGCACTGCCCACTACAGCGCGTCATGCAGTTGCGATTGTGAGCCCTGACGCGTCTGCTATTTCGTAGCTCACCATTCGGATTGGCGCGTCGAGTATGGAAAGGCGTGGTGACCATGAAGCTGTCCATCCTGGTAGGTGCGGTGTGCGTCGTTCTCGTGGGGTGCACTGGCACGCAGGACGATGATCTGCATCCCACCGACGACGACGACAACGTGGGCGACGACGACGACATCGGGCCCGATGACGACGACGCGACCGGAGACGACGACACCACACCAGGTCCGGACGACCTGGATGGAGACGGGTTCAGTCCCCAGCAGGGCGATTGCGACGACGAGGACGCCAGTATCTACCCTGGTGCTCCCGAGACACCGTGCGACCAGGTGGACTCGGACTGCGACGGCCAGGGTGTGGGCGTGGAGGCGGTCGTGGATGGTGTTGAGTACACCACGGACGCGGACGCCGTGGCTGCGGCGCAGGACGGTGACACGATCCTGCTTTGTCCCGGGGTGCACACCGAGCAGATCTACATCGACTCCGGCCGCGTGCTCGGCCTGGGCTCGTGGTCAGGCGATCCCGAGGACACGGTGTTGGACGGCCAGGACGATCACACCTGCCTTTATCTCGGCCTAGAGGCGGCGATTCAGGTGCACGATCTGACCTTCCAGCACGGGTGGGCCGAGCCGTGGATCGGTGGCGAGCACTACGGCGGCGGAATCATGTCCTTCGCCCAGTCGCTTGAGGTTTCCAACTGTGTCTTCCGCGAGAACTATTCGGTGCAGACTGCTCCTGGTGTGGCGTTGTACGCCGACGATGACCTCTCCTCCGGGATCTGGGCGACCTTTGAGGATACCTTGTTCGAGGACAACGACGCTGTGAGCCATGGCGGTGGAGTCTACGGGAATGGTTGGCTAGACCTATCCCTCTCTTTCACGCGTTGTAGCTTCTCGCGCAACGCTGCAGGATCGGGGGGAGCGTTGAAGATCGAAGGTCGGGCGCCGATCGAACTGAGCATCGAGGAGTCGTATTTCGTCGACAACTCGAGTGCAAGTGAAGGCGGTGCCGTTAGCGTCGGCACTCCCTACGCGACGAGCACCACCGTCATCACGGACAGCTCGTTCACGGGCAACCAGGCCGAGGCCAGCGGTGGGGCTGTCTATGCTGCGAATCAGCTTTCGTTCGAGCTGTCGGGCTCGGACCTCACCGAGAACATCGGGAACGGAACAAGTGGCGGTGGTCTCTATTTCCGAATGGCCGAGGAGCCGTCTACGGCCACGATTACCGGCAGCATCTTCGCGTCCAACAGATCGGGCTACGAAGGCGGTGGTCTGAGCTTCCTGGCCGAGCGCAGCTGCAGCTTGCTTATCGAGGACTCGTCTTTCATAGGCAATGTGTCCGACAACTCGGGCGGAGCCATGCAGTTACAGTTCACGCACACATTCGTACCCGAATGGGGCAGCACGGTGACGATGAGCGACGTCGAGCTCATCGACAACCACGCCGAACGAGCCGGAGGAGGAATCGAGACCGGGGGCATCGGCTACCTCGATCTGGATCACTGCACCTTTCAGGGCAACGTGGCGAGCGAATCGGATGGTCCAGCCATCTTCATCTCGGACGACACCGGGGCGACGTTCACCGACTGCTTGATAGACGGCAACGAGTCCCCCATCTCGGAGGGCGCCATCTGGTGCTCGGGTACACAGGGTGTCTCGCTGATCGACAGCGCTGTGACCTCGAATGTCGGCGGCGGTATGGGTGTGTTCGAAGGCTGTACGTTGGTGTCGGAGAACACCGACTGGGGAAATGGTGTGACGGACAACGACTCGTTCGATGTGTGGATGTGGTACCAGGACATCTACTACCACGACTACGGCGCCAACGAGACCTTCACCTGCGAGGGGACCGGGGTCTGCCTGTGATCGCACGCGTCCTGGGGACGACCCGTCCGATGTGATACCGAGACCCAGGGGGAGGGACCATGACGCAAAGGAACCGATGCGCCTCGACCGAGGACGTCCTCGCCTTGATGGATCTCGTCGCGGACGGCCAGACGGATCTCCGCAACTCGACACTGCGCGGCGCTACTCTCACATGCGCCTGGCTCGGGGACGTCGACCTCTCGGGCGCTGATCTGCGCGGCGCCGACCTGCGCGACGCGTGGCTCTGCGGCGCGAACCTGTGCTCCGCCGACCTTTCCCGAGCCGATCTCGAGGGAGCGCACCTGGCCGGGGCCGATCTGACCAGCGCGGATCTGCGGCGCGCCTGGTTGAGCGGAACGGACCTGTCGCGCGCCGTGCTCGAACGCGCCGACCTGCGTATGGCCGTGCTGCACAGCGTCCGACTGGAGCGCGCCAGCGTCGCCGGTGCGAGGTTCCACCACACGCACCTGGATGACCTCGACCTCACCGAGGCCGAACACCTCGACGAAACGGTCCACCTCGGCTTCAGCAACGTGGACGTCGACACCCTGCTGCGAACCGCGGGGAGCCTGTCGAGGGCGCGCGACCTCGAATCCGTCGTCGCCGGCTTTCTGGCTCACTGTGCCCCGAATATCCCACTCGAACCGGTTCCATGAAACACATTGGAATCACGCCTGAATCCGCCACGCCTCGCCCCGTCATCCCGCCCTCACCGCCCGTTTCTCCTGGTCACGTTCGCCGAGCATCCTCCTGATCGGCGCCGCGCCGGCGACCTCGACCCGGATCGTGGCGTCGTGGGGCAGCTCGTTGCGCTCGACGTTCTGCGCCCAGGTCTTGCGTCGCCGCTGTCGGTCGGCCACGTCGATGGCGACGAGTCGCGTGCGCTGCCTGTCCTGCCGCGGGAGGTCCACATGGACTCGCAGCATGGCCCCGAGGAAGACCTCCTCGAAGGCGTGACGAGCCTCGGCCGGCAGGAAGAGCGTGTCCACGACGGCCAGGGGGCCCGCCGGGTCTCGGATCGGTTCGAAGGCCGGAGTGGGAGCTGGCTGGCGGATGAGGGAGAGCCGCTCGCGGAGCCGTTCGGCGACCGGGGTCGGGATCGCGATCTCGACGTGCTTGCACGCCTGGGGTCGCTCCGACCGCAGGCAGCGCGGTCGCGGCGGGCAATCCATGCAGCCGCGGACCGGCCGGCGCAGGATGATGTTCGTCCGGCCCGGGGCATGCTCCTGCGGACGGACCGTCGTGAGGGTCAGGCCGCGACCGTCCTCGCAGATCAGCTCACTACGGCTGGCATCCCAGTGCCACCCGGGCCGCTGGGCCAGGAGCGTGGGCCAGTCCAGCTTGTCGAGGACGCGGCTGGTCACGGGATCTCGGGGCCAGTTCTCGTGGGCGCGTTCATCGATCGGGGACTGACGTGGCGGCTGCACGGGACGCTCTGCGGGCGGCCGTTGAAGCTCGAAGCCGCGGACCAGCCGCAGGTTCCACAGGGACAGCCCGACCAGGGTGGCCAGCTCCTGGCCGGGCAGGTGGTAGCTGATGATCCGGTCCAGGCCCAGCTCGCGGTCCTCCTGGGCGAAGCGGTTCTCCTCGCCGTTGCGCCCGAAGTAGGCCGTGATGGCTTCGGGGGCGGGCCAGGCGTCTGCGGGTACGTCCACGGCGAAGAGCTCGACTTGCCAGCCATCCACGACCCGTCCGTGGTTGGCCTTGCCGGTCCTCGGGAAGCGGCTCGCGACCACGCGGACCTCGATGGGATCGTATCGACCTCCATCCGGCCGCCGCGTGGTCTGGCCCGGCTTGACGGTGAGGACGCCGAGGTCCGCGGCGCCTCGCCGCGGACCCGAGAGGCTGTCCGGCACCCGATG
The DNA here is from genome assembly GCA_964558555.1 of uncultured Rickettsiales bacterium. Taxonomy (GTDB): domain Bacteria; phylum Myxococcota_A; class UBA796; order UBA9615; family CAYRNR01; genus CAYRNR01. The sequence continues at coordinate 5,701 of CAZLEO010000267.1, forward strand.
CCAGGTCGCCGTCCGCAGCCGGGCCAGCACCGCAGGGTCCTCGTACAGCTTCGCTCGGTTCAGCCGCGTGATGAACGGCAGCCCGCGCTCGCGACAGGCCGAGTACCAGGGCACGTGGCCGAATTCGCCGTCCATGCGGGTCAGCGTCCGGTCGAGGGGATGTCCCAGGCGCGCGCTGGTCTCCACGATGCTGTCCAGCGCCCGATCGAAGTCAGCCATCCCTTCGCCGTTGCCCGGCGACAGGTGAGCGTGAGTCCACACCCCCGATCCGGCATGCTGCACGGTGGTCCGCCGGAACTGGATGTCGCCCCGCTTGCGACCGCTGTGGCCACGGGCTCCGGTGCCGGCCGACCGGCGGCGTGGCGCGGGCAGGTCGTCGTCCGCCGGCAACGCGCGGTGACGCAGCGCCTTCACCGTGGGATCCAGGTCGTACAGGTGCCACCCCTGGCCCTGGCCATCATAGGTCTGCACCGCGGGGTGCCGGAGCAGGTTGTCCACCGCGGCCACCCCCAACAACAGCTCGATCGACGACGCTCGCAGCAGGTCCGGCTCCACCGCGCCCAGCGCCCGCGTCAACGAGGCCGGTGAAGGGAGACGGCGGCGGCCGGCAAGCGCCGCGAGGCGCGCTGCGTGCGGCCGCGCGACGTCTTCCCAGAACGACTTCACGCCTCTGCCGAGACCCGCCGTGAAGAACAGCAGCAGCAACACCCACACGTCCAGACCGCAGAAACCGCCCTGACGGCGGATGCGTACCCTCCTCCCCATGGCGTCCACGAGGCCGCGACGCCGCAGGTCCAGCAGCAGGGCCGCGCCCTCCGTCAACGTGTCGGGGATGCGATCCAGATCTGCGGATGTGTAGCTGACTTCGACCGAACCCTGTGCCATCCTGACCGTCCTTTCGGGGGGCGGCCGCGGGCTCTGGTTCCGCCAAAGATCGAGAGGTCCGCGGCCGCGCCCATTCACCCGTCCAGGGACCTTCCCCGGACGCGGCCGCTATCCTACCAAGCCGACGCTACGAAATGACGGTGTGGCGAATAAATTCCCTTGTGATCACGCGGGAGTCCATGGAACCGGTTCGAGTGGGAATATGGCCGCTTGCCGTTGCCTCGCCGCTCTCCTCGATGGGCCGTGACCATCCACCGGCCGAGAGCGTGCCTCTCTGGCCCACGGCTGTTCGATGCGGCAAGCCTCGTGCTGACGTGATTCGATGAGGGCCGTCTCATCGGCCGCCGGCTCAATCCGCTGATCGACCGACCACGGGCGGCGATCGCCATCACCCTTCTTCTCGCGCTTCGGCTCCGGCAGCCAGCTTCTGCAACCCCATCGTCACCGCCGCCGGGCTCACGCCCTCGCCCCGCGCCAGCGCCGACCGGCTCTCGTACACCCCCTCGTCCAGCAGGGTCTTCCACCGCAGCCAGCGCTCTCGCCCTCGCGTGCGCGCGTTCTCCTTTCCCTTCTTCCGGGCGCATTGCTCCGGCCGGACTGCCGGCACCTTCACCACGATCACCAAGGTTCTACCTACGGTCTCGTCCGGCTCACCACATCCCTCCCCAATCCCGGTTGTCTCGCACAGGACGCCGAATCAGCGATGCCGCACCCGAGGACCCGTCCGCGGGAAACGCGCAGTCATGTCTGCGCAGGAGCGGTCCTGAAACCCCTCCGAAACCCTGCCACCGACCTCCCGGCCTACGCTGTACAGCGTCGCAGGGGCCGCGGGGCGGCGTCGCGGCAACGGAGGTCACATGTCCGATTCCCCGATGAGGTCCTTTGCCATCAAGACACAACACCTGAAGCTCTCTCGTTCGTGCGTGGTGTCCGATTCGAGCGGGAAGCCCCGGTACTACTGCGGACCACCCCCATCCACGATGGTGGCGTCCCTGGTCGCAGGTCTCGCCGGGGGTGTGCTCTTCGTCGGTGGAACGCTGCTGCCGATGGCCGAAACGGACCTCGCCCTGCTCGCCGGCCTCCTGGTGAGTTTCATCGTCGCTCCGACGGTGTTGATCGTGGTGTACGGCCGCCTCAAGCCACGCATGAGCTTCACGGTCTTCGAGGATGAAGCACGCACCATCGCCTCGTTCTTCGTCGAGGCCGATGCGGACGACCGGACACAATACGTGGTGCGTGAGGCGACGAAGGAGGGCGAAGAGGGTGCTGTGCTGGGGTCAGTCCGGGGCAAGGTGAGCTGGATTCACGGTCACTACGTGCTGGAGGATGCAGACTCGAACGCGTCGAGGTTGAGCATGAAGGACGGTGGCTCGATTCTCATCGCGCACCTGTTTTCCTTCCTCATCTTCCCGGCGTTCATGAATCCTCCTGGATTCGCCCTCCTCGCAGAGGGGGAGCGCGTGGGGTTCTACCGCCGCAACACCTCGATCGCGTTTCGCCTGTTCGCGACGCAGCCGGTGACCGTGGCGGTGGACGAGGACTGGTCGGGCACCACCGACGAGCGCCTGCTGGTCGCGAGTTGGCTGCGCCTGTACGTGGCCGACAAGAAGGTGTAGCGGGAGGAGCACACGTCCCTCGCGGTGCCACCCTGAGGGCCCCCCGCGAGTCTAATTGTGATTGCAGGGCGTGAGGTGCCGATGCGGGCTCGAATCAGCTTGAGCGTACTCCTGAGATCCGCATCGTGGAGGCCCTGCTGGTCCTGCCCTTGCGCGCAGGTTTTCCCAAGAACAAGACCGACAGGACCCGAGCCTTGACGGGAGGGGGCTCCCCCACTTCGCCAGTCGGTGGCACTTCGCCAGGGTTCGCGGGTGTCCCCGCTCTCGCTACACCCGTATCGGCTTCTCCATCCAAAACGGCGCCGGACGCTCGTCATCCCCGTACCTGAACATCATCTTTCCCCGCTTGAACTTCAGCCTCGGAGCCCTCGGACGGACGAACGTGTGTTCGTCTTGTTGCGGCGGTGGGACGAACGCGTGTTCGTCTTTTCTCTCCTTTGCCTCCTTCGCGACCTCCTTGCCGAAGTACCCCTCGATGCAACCCCACTTCCCCGGATCGCCGTCGAACTCGTCGAGGTAGTAGTGCTCGATGGGGGCTCTCTCCCGCCAGATGGAGAGGACGAGCCCGAGGTCGTTCTGTAGACCTCGATCGACCTCGATGGCCCCGTCCACGCTCCGTTTCAACCGGATGACGTCCTTGTGGACCATCGAGTGGTGGGCCCAGCACAGGGTAACGAGGTTGTCAGGGGCGTGGGCGCCGCCGTCCGACCGGTACTTGATGTGGTGGAGTTCGAGGTGACGGTTGCACCTGCACCCCGGCACCTGGCAACGGCCCTTGTCGCGGATGAGCACGGACTTGCGGATGGCTGGGGGGATGGTGCGGGTGACGTGGCCGTGGTCTTTCGAGCCCTCGACCGCGTTGACGACCTCGGCATCGTCCTCGATGTGCTCGCGCTCGTGTTCTTCCAGTTCGTACTCGCCGGCCTCGGTCTCCACCCAGGCCTTGTCGCAGTCCGGGCACCGATGCTCGATGACCCGGTTGTGGATGGCGTAGGCGTTCTCACCGAGATTCGGAGCCTCGTCCACTACGGGTTCCTCGGACTCCTCGTTGGCTTTCTTCGACTCGTACAGCTGCCGTTCGGCCATCAACATCAACATCTGGCTCGCCGAGATGTCACCCCACTCCAGCCGCATCGTCGCGAATGCCCGCATCAGCAGGTCTGCGTCCAGCACATCCAGGCGGATGTCAGTCCATACCTGTCGATACGGTCCCATGTCGTCGTCGCCGTCGCCGTCGGTTGGCAGGTCACCGCTGCGGGCGTCACAGACCAGGTCCTCCAGCTCGCGACTGGGTACGGAGTTGGCCCGCTTGATCCACTCCACTTCTGTTTCAGGTGTGGCAACCCGGGCGATGGCTCGCGCCGTCGTCCATCCGAAGGTCCCGAGTTTCATCGCATCATCGAGGTGGGGCAGGCCCTTCAACCTGTCCCCGAGGGTGGCGAGCTGGCCGGTCTTGCCGTCCCGGAAGTTCAGGGCCTGCTCGCCGTACTCGGCGAGAGAGGCGTAGCCCAGCTCCTTGAACAGTTTCTTGGCTCGCATCTCGGCGAGGCCGTGGGCGACCTCCCGCATACACTGGCGTGAGGCACGCACTGCCGTGGCGAGGCTCTCGTGCAGAAGTCGGGCTTGCTGGGTATTGTCCATGTTGGGATCTCCATGCGTCGGTGCGCCGGCGAGTATTCAGAGATCTTATCAGAGTCGGGTCGCGTAGCCCACGTTTATATTAAGTGAAAATACGTTTATTTAACCCGGGCCAGGCCATGGATATCCGCTCCCGGCCGGGCCAGGTCTGTGGATTCTATGGACGGGCTTCGAGTAGGCGAGACGGGATTGTCCATGGAAGCTCCGAGAGCTGCCGGAGCGCGAAAGGGCCATGGAAGGCCCGCCCACAGATTCCACAGCCCTTTGCACACCACGGCGCAGCGTGTCACGCTGCTTTTATCCGCGGTTTACACATCTCCACAGCGACGACGACGAATATAAAATTCATTTTTTGTGATCGTCGTCGTCGCTGTGGAGTTGTGGGCAACCGCAGCGCGAAGCGCAAGGTTGTCCAAATCGCGGTGGAATCGGTGGGCAGGCCTCACGGGTGAGGCGGACGTTGCACGCACAAGGCGGTGCGGGGGGAACCAACGTGGGAACACGTTCCACCTGTCCACGGAATCCACGACGATGGCAAATCCATAGCGAAGCTGGGTGGGGAAATAGAAATGCGGGCGTTCAGACGTGCTTGCTACTTCTCGTCGTGTGAGACACCGCTCAAGAACTGGGGATACCTCGCGGTGCCACCCGATTCACAATTGCACTCGCGTCCGGACACGCGGTGCCCGCGCCAACAAAGCGGTGATTCCCACCGGACCGGAGCGGCTCTGGTCAGCGGGGGAGCCAATCGAGGCGGGGATCGGAAGGGCGCAGGGATCGGGCGCGCTCGGCGTGGCGGCGGGCGCTTTGGCGATCACCGGCCTCCTCGTAGGCGCGGGCCAGGTTGAAGTGGCCGGCAAACAGGCGCGGGTTGAGGCGAACGGCCTCCCGGTAGTGGGGGATGGCTCCATCTGGATCGGGAATGTGCATCGCCGCGTCGCCCGCGACCAGCCAACCGCGGGTCGAGGGATCGCGAGCGACCGCCTCCAGCGCCAGGGTCTCGGCGAGCGCGGGATCGGTGGAGATCAACAAGGCAGCGCGGTGCTGCAGCGGCCTGGCCTGTCGCAGACTCAGCCGGGCGGACGTGGCGAGCAGGGCATCGTCGCTTTCCTCCACACCCCGCACCAGCAGGCGATCACCCAGCAGTTCGGACGACGCCAGCAGCGCACACAAAAGACCGGCCACCAGGATCACCACGGTGCTCCACCGACGACTGAATGAACGTGCAGCTCGTGATTCGTCCGTTCCCCTACCCCGCCCCAGCACCACGCCCACCGTGGCAGCCGTGACCACCCACGTGACCGGCTCGTACATGGGCAACGACACCTGGGAAAACACCGACATCCCCAGGACCACGGCCCAGGCCACAGGGTCTCGGATTCGCAGGAGCGCCGCGAGGAGGGGAACCCACAGCAGCAAGGCGCCGGTGGGGCCGCGCTCGGCCAGCACGTGCAGCGCTTCGTTGTGAGCGTGGTCGGCGTTGCTCCAGAAACGCCGATCGTCCGGGCGCTGCTGCAGATCCGACGCCTGTGCCTCGAGGAACGCGCCGTGGAACTGCCCGGCGCCCACACCGCCGGGAAGGCTGCCGCGGACCACGTCGAGGCTACACCGGGCCATGTGGGCCCGGCCGTCGAGGTGTGCCTGTACCCCCTCGACCCGCGTCACCATCAGCGCCACGGAGACCAGGAGCAAGACGAGGATGCCCAGCGCGGCAGCCCGCGATCTAGGAGTCCGGGTAGTCACGATCACCGCCCAGGTCAGCGTGCCGCATGCCAGCGCCAGCCACGCGCCCAGGCTCCCACAACGCAGCAGCGCGGCAAGCTGCAGCGCCATCGAGAGCAACAGGCCGCCCTTCACGGGCCACCTCGACGACTCCACGTCCTTCAGTGACAGCCCCGACCAGAGTGTCGTCCCCACGAGCAGGCCCGCGAGCAGCGACGGGTTGCCCAGCGTCCCACCCGGCTCGACGATTCCCGGGACTGCAGCCACGGTGCCGGCGGCGGCCAACCAGCAGGGCCACCAACGTCGCGAATCCGTGTCTGCGCCCACCACCAGTCCCATGGCCAAGGCCGCGACCCAGCTGATCTGGGTCAATCCGGTGTGCAGCGCCGCGCCGGGATCCCGTACCCATGCAGCACCGGCCAGTGCCGACAGGGCGAGCAATCCCCAGGGCACCAGCCACCACGCACGCCGGCCGAGCCGGTGAAGGGGTAGGCCGAGGAGCCCCAGGGGCAGGATGGCAGTGGCCACCCACCAGCGGGTCGCCGAAGCCTGGGACTGGCCGGGCAGCCACACCAAGGCCAAGAGCAACACGAGAACGCCGACGATGGTGTGGACGGGCGCGCGGCTGCGCTGGGTGGCGGGCACGGCGTCAGCTCTGTGCCAGGATGCGCTCCAGGTCCAGCCGCAACATCGTGTCGGCTCCGTCGAGCCAGTCCTCGACTACGGGATCGCGGTGGAGCGCCGGCGTCCGCTCGGTGATGTCCAGAACCTCGTCGCGGATGAACGGCACCTTCTTGTCCAGCTCTTCACGCAGCAGGGCGAAGGCCCTCGCATCCCCCTGCTGGGCCAGGGCCCGGGCCGCGTACAGACGGACATAGACGTCCTCGTGCTCGAGCAATCCGGCGAGCCGATCCTCCAGCCCATCGATGGAATGCAGATCGAGCTCGGTCAACAGCATCGCCGCAACCCGTTTGAGCTCGGGCGGAGAGTCTTCGACCGCCTGGAGCAGCCGACCGGCGGCGTCTGCGTCGCCCAGGCTGGCCAGCAGGAAAGAAGCGTAGAGCTGGGTTCGGACGCGGGGCTGATCGCGCCAGTACTCTGCGTGGGTTCGGCTGTCCTCGTCCCCCATCAGCGCCATCGCGCGCAGTAGCTGGTCCTGCTGGCCAGCGGGCTGCGTCAGCCACTGCCGGAGCAGGAAACGAGCGCGCTCGTCGCGGTGCCGAGCCAGAATGCGCAGCGCCTGGTGGCGGTCCGAACCGCTGGCAGCGACGCGTACCAGGAACGCCGTGGCATCGGGGTTGTCGAGGCGGTCGTATCCGTCCAACAACATCAGGCCCACGGCCCGGTCGGAGTATCCCATGGGGGAGAGGGTCGCGAGCACGTGTGACACGAGTTCGGTGTCGCGTTGCAGGGCGAGAAAACGCACGGCTTTGTCGCGCACCGACGCCATCTCACTGGTCACCAGTTCGTCCACCACCCGATCGCGGTAGGTGGATAGGCATTTCAAAGCACCTCCGAGAAGTCGCCCCCACGCGGTCGTGAT
>CAZLEO010000268.1:0-13076 GCA_964558555.1 uncultured Rickettsiales bacterium
GTGCATTTACAGGGGCTGTTCGGGGTGGCTCTGTTGGGCTGGTCCAGCAGGCTGGGGATCTCCATCTCCTCAGGCCCGGGGAAGACGTCGAGGTCGTAACGAATGTCGACCTGGAGAGGGAGTTGAGCGCGCTGTAGGTACGCGAACAGCTTGTATCGGATCCACGCGGCGCTGTGATCGGCAGGAGAAGACCGGCGCGCCGATTTCGGATCGATGTAGAGGGCATCGTCGTGTTCGGCATCGGCCGCAGCCTCGATGAGCCCGCGGGCCCGCCTGTTGACGACCGCGAGGTCCTCCGGCTTCCTGTCCAGCAACTGGATTGTCGTCCACCGACGGTGCTGCACGCCCAGACGAACCTCTATGGCCCACGCGCCACGGAGAGCCCGTTGGCCAATCCGCCCTGTTTCCATGCGATGCAGGAAGCGTTCGGTAGCGTACCGCCGCAGCACCTGATCGAACGTCAGGCTGTGTTTGCAGGCGTGCCGGTACAGCTCCCCGCGGATGCTCGTCGAGGTCGTGTCCGGGAGGGCCAAGAGGCCGCTCATCTCGGGTGCGGAGGCGATCTCGGTCTGCGAGCAGGGCACGTCGGGCACAGGTGTGTCTCCAACCGGGTGGGCATCATCAATGTGGATCGCGTATCCTGGGGACGCGTTCCCCACTCCATGGTCCCCCGAACGTCAAGAAGTGTACCAGATCGTGCGACGCCCAATAGGGTCGCGGCCGTGGCGAGCAGGAGCAGCCTTCGGCGGTTGCTAGAAATGTCAGTAGTCCTGGGCTCAGATGAGTCAGTCTGTGCCCGTTTCGAGCGAAGTGCTAGCCCCGAAAATGCAGAGACGTCGCGCCTATCGGGGGATTATTGCTCCCCGGGAGCAAGGAGGCAGAGGTTGAAATCCTCTCGCTCCGAGCACCTCGGCCATCACCCCAGGGTCCCAGTCTGCGCCCGGGTCCACCCAGAAAGTTCGATACGCATCTTGTATCGCCCACCAGAACGAATTCACTGGCCGCCTCCGGGCGGCCGGTTTTTCGTTCTGGGGGCTGACGGCCCGTTGGGCCGCAGCACAGATCCCTGCCGGGGAGGGGGATTGGCGGACCGAGGAGGCTCTGGCGTAGAATCCAGTCAGACGAGTCTCCAGGCCGGCGGTGGGTTCGTGCGGTTTTGGAGTGGAACTCGGGGAGGTGCGAAGTTGAGTCACATGAAGATCGGGCTGGTCATCTTGTTCGTGTCGTTGCCGCTGGTGCTGTGGTCGTGTCCGGGGGGCGGCGACGACGATGACGACGGTGGGGCGGACAGCTGTTTCTACGCGTGCCAGGGGGCGTACGGCGAGAATCACGCCTGTGACACGGCGGCCGACGCGCTGGACGACTGCGAGACCTACGCGCACGACTCCTGCGGCAGTCAGGACCTGCTGGAGTGGGAGCTCGCCGACGGGTGCGCGGGGTGCTCGTCGGACTGCGCGCCGTCGTGGTACGGCGATATCGGGGATGACGACGACGACTCGTATGGCGACGACGACACGTACTGGGACGACGACACGTACTAGTCGGTCCGCCCCCGTCGTAGCTCAGGGCAACTCCTCGACCGGAGCGGGCACGCGCTCGACCATGTAGGTGCCGGCGGGATCGCCGTCCTCGGCGGTGAACACGACCTCCCAGACCACCTCCCCCGATGGCGTCACCTCGACGACTCGGCCCGTGTCGTCGTCGTCGAAGACCGAGCCCGTGGCGAACAGCGTGTTGCCGTTGGCCAGCCTGTCGGCGTCCCCCCACACGGAGCTGAACCAGAGGTCGTCGCCGTCGAGCGGAGGGTACTGCCACACGGGTCGAAGGGTGAGGGCCTGCTGGTCCACCTCGTACTCCATGATCCTGGAGTAGGGGCGGCGGGTCGACGAGCCGTTGTCGTGGATCAGCAGGTTGCCGTCGGCGAGGAACTCGGGGGCGTGGGCCCGCAGGAACCAGGGATCCGCGTGGTCGCCGAGCATCTCGAAGTCGCGGTCCTCGCCCAGCTCCCACAGCAGCTCTCCGCTGGCGCGGTCGAGCTTGAACATCGCGCTGAGGTTGCGGCTGTTGAAGTAGGCGACGTCTTGCTCGAGGTCCAGCTGGGCCATGTTCCCGTGCAGCGCCTGCTCGGCGGCCTCGGGGATGTGGTCCTCGACGTGCCACTCCCACACGGTGTTCAGGTCGGGATCGAGCTCGAAGACGACGTCCTTGAGGAAGCCGTCGTCGAAGTCGTACATCATGCCCAGGAAGTGGCCGTTGGGCAGCTGCTCGAAGATGTGGTGGAGGCAACCGTCCTGAGCGGGTAGTTCGGGCTGAAGCGGCCCCTCCCACAGGATGTCGCCAGCGAGATCCACCAGGCGTGGTCGCTTCTCGGGGGGCACGTTGCCGCCGATGAGGATGTGCCCCTCGTCGACCCATGAGGCCTGCAGCCCGCTGAAGCCCTCGACCGCACCGAAGGTGTGGTACCAGACCATCTCTCCACCCGAATCCAGCATCGCCACGACCGCCGGTGGAAACGGATCGCCCACGACCAGGTTGATCAGGGTCCAGCCGGGCTGCATCCGGCCCGCGTCCTGGACGAGGAGGTCGAACACGGCCGACTCGAAGGGGATCGATCCGGTGGTGAAGGACAGCCCCTCGCTGCGAAGCTCCTCACCACCCGCCGTCACCGAGACGGCCTGGAGCTCGTAGTCGGTCTCGGCGTGCATGCCCAGCACCAGCACGTCGTGCTCGGTGGCCTCGATCTCGTCGCCGACGCGGAACCGATCGCCGCCGCCCACGGCGCCGAACTCCACCCACGACGTCGCGGCCTCTTCGGTGCTCCACGTGACGCGGCAGGTCAGCAGGCAGGCCGGCTGGTCGTGGACGTCGGCGTCGGTGATGCCTGGATCGGGCGCCCCGTCGGAGCAACCGGGCCCGAGAAACCACGCTGCACACGCCGCGACGGTCCACAGCGCGCGCCGCAAGTCGAGGAGTGTGGGGCCGCGCCGGGCTCGTGGGAGGAGGGAGGGCATCGGGTGGAGAGGATACCAACCCGTGCGTCGGGTTGCGCCACAGCGAGGCGCTTGTCCCGGCCCCGCGGACGTCTTAGGGTCGTCCCATGGACAAGCCCGCCCTGCGAGCGAAGCTGCTGCGTCGATTCGGCGCGTTCTACAAGACGGACCTGCAACCGCTGGGGTTCGTGCGCAAGGGGTTCAACGCGCGTCGTGATCTGGAGGATCTGCGGCAAGGGGTGAGCCTGCAGCTCGACAAGCGGGGAGCCGATCGGTACACGTTCAACATCTCCCATCACCTGCTGGTCACACCCCACGCCCGGGCCGAGGACTGGATGTCCATGGACGGCTCGTGGCGGCTGGGCACCCTCGCATACGGACGGGACCACTGGTTCACGGCGTTCCAGTCGGAGACGTTCGAGGAGCAGTTCGCCGAGGCCGTACAGATGATCGTCGAGCACGGGCTGCCGCTGCTGCACCGGTACGACTCGGTCGCGTCGATCGTGGCCGCGGTGGACGACGGCACGCTCTCCCGGATAAAGGCCTTCGGACCCGACCGGTATCACCAGAACTGGAACCTCGCGTACTGTGCGGCCTACCTGGGAGATCACGGACGTGCGCTCGCCGAGCTGCGAGAGCTGTACGCCAGGCCCACGGCCGAGGCCTATTTCCCCGACAAGAGCCTGATCGAGGCGCTCGAGCGCGGCGAACGCCCGCAGATCGTCCCCGCCGTGGATCCCGCGGGCCGGAAGTGGTACTCGCCGCGGAAGAAGAAGGCTGCGGCGCCACCGCCGAAGCCGTCGCGGCGAGTCATCGTCAGGAAGAAACCCCGCACGTGAACGACATGAACGAGTCCGGACACCTCGAGACGGACCTGCTGGCCCGGGCACCGGTGCGCCGGCTCCTCGCCAGCCCGCTGTTCCCCCTGTCGCTGCCCTCAGAACTGCACGTCCAATCCCGTGGCGAAGCGGTAGATGTCCCTGTCCGCGTCCTCCATGACCGACAGATCCACGACCTCGCCTCCGAGGTCGTGCTCGTAGTCCGTGTACCCGAACTCCGGCTTGATGGAGATCCAGGCGTTGAGCTGGATGGGCAGGCCGACGGTGTACCGTAGCGTGCGGTTGGTGCGGTCCTCGAGGGCGTCGGGATCCAGCGTGATGCCGTCCGCGCCGACCCATTCGGGGCCGGTGCGCCACATGCCCTCGACGCGCCCGAAGACCGCGAGGAACGACAGCTTGCCGGGCAGCCGCTGGATCGCCTCGGCGTAGAACCCGTCGGTGCGGTAGTTGTCGAACACGGTCTCGGCGGAGTCGTTGACGCTGCGCCCCCAGAAGTGGGTGGAGCGGTGGAAGTACTCGGCCTGCAACGTGAGATCGCCGATGTCGATCTGCAGGTCGGCGGCGGCCACCCAGTCGTACAGCTCGTCGTAGTCGTCGTACTTGCCGCCCTTGAACGAACCGCCGACGGACAGCGAGGCCTCGGGACCGCGTTCGGCGTAGATCTCCTGGGTGAACACCGCGCGCGCGCCGTAGCTCTTGGAGTCGTTGTTGTCCGCGTAGACCCCCATGGCGCGCTGCCACTGCACGTCGTTGGAGCCGGACTGGCCGTTGCCGATCCAAAGCGCCCACCAGAGCTGCGAGTAGTCACCGGGCCAGGCGCTGCCGTAGTAGACCGCGCCCAGGGTGCTCCACGCGGTGGCTGCGATGGGGGCGCCGAAGCCGGTGCGGTGCGGGAGATCGGGGGTGCACAGGTCCTCGTACATGTAGGGGCGACTGCGTACCGGCATGTTGCCGGGTTCGGAGAGGTAGTTGACCCGGCCGAACGGCACGAGGATCTGGCCCACCTCGAGGTTGAGCAGCGGTGACGGCGCGGCCAGGCCGAGGAACGCGTGCATCAGCATGAAGCTCATGCCCGGGTGGGCCAGGCAGGGCGCGATGGAGAGGTAGAACCAGTCGGTGGGCTCGGCCACGATCTTGAGGTGGATCACGTCCACCTGGATGTCGTTCTCCACCATCCCTTCGGGGTATCCCTCGCCGGTGAGGACCGTGAAGGAGGCGGTGCCGGCCCAATCCCACCCGCGCGCGGTCGCGGGCCTGGCGGGCAGCAGGAGGACCCCCAGGACGAGGACCGGTAAAAGAGCCAGCTCGGTTCGACCCATGGATTCGCTCCTGTGCCGCAATAGTATACCGATTTGGTGGTAATTCCGGGGAGCGCGGCGAGGCTGCTGGCGGTCGCTGAATGCTGCTACCCTGCGGTCTCGAACCCCGTTCTCCGGAGAGACCGTCATGCGATACGCCCGCCTTGCCTGGATCCCCTTCCTCGCCTTCCTCCTGGTGGGCTGTCCGGACGAGGGGGACGACGACACCGCCGGCGACGACGACGCCACCGCGGACGACGACGACGCGACGGGCGACGACGACGACGACGCCACGGGCGACGATGACGACGACTTCGAGGGGGATCCGGTCGAGAACGTCGCCTGGGTGCTCCACGACGAGATCGCCTCGATCGTCGTGGTGAGCTGGGATCAGCTCACCAGCGCTGCGGTGCACCTGGAGTTCCAGGTGGACGACGAGTGGCTGGTGTCGCCGACGCGGGAGCTGGACGCCGGGGAACAACAGGAGCTGCTGCTGGGCGTGCCGTACGACCACGCCGTGACGTTCCGCGTCGTGGCTGATCGCGCCGGCGAGGAGTGGACCAGCGAGGAGATCACGGCCCAGACGGCCGAGGCCCCCCAGGGCGCCTTCATCGCGTCACTGCTGGAATCGGACGAGACCGAGTGGGAGCCGACGATGCAGTACGTGCTGTCGGTGGTGGCCTGGAACCGCGGCTGGACGCTGATCATCGACCGGCAGGCGCGGCTGGTGTGGGCCACGGTGACGCCCCAGGGGTTCACGTCGCTGTACTCACGGCCGTCGTACGACGGCACGGACATCCTGGTGGACCTCAACTCGTACTGGGCGCAGTACGACGATGGAGAGGACTCGCAGATCCAGCGGATGAAGATCGACGGGACCGTGCTCGAGACGTACGACACCCCGGGGCTTCACCACCCCTTCGTCGAGCTGGCCGACGGATCGCTGGTGTGGGGCGCGGCGGACGGGCCCATGGAGACCGTGGAGAAGCTGACGCCCGGCGGCGATCAGGAGTCGCTGTGGTCGTGTCAGGACTTCCACGACGACCTGGGCGTGGTCAACTACTGCCAGTCCAACACCCTGTACTGGAACGAGGCGGACGACACGTTCCTGCTCTCGCTGTACTCGGACGAGACCATCGTCGAGATCGACCACCTCACCGGCGAGACGATCCGCCACTTCGGCCACATGCCCGGCGCCTGGACCTTCGACCCGCCCGACTCGGCCTTCCACTGGCAGCACGGCGGCCACTTCACCGACGCCGGTACGCTGATCACCTCGTCGCATGTGGACGGCCAGAGCAACGAGTGTGTGGTGCGCGAGTACGAGCTGGACGAGCCCGACGAGACCCTGCACGAGATCTGGAACTACGGCGTCGGCCTCGGCATCAACGCTCCCGTGATGGGGGAGGTGCACCGTCTCCCCAACGGCAACACCCTGCACAACTACGGGTCGGGCGGTCGCCTCAAGGAGGTCCTGCCGGACGGCACGGTGGTGTGGGAGGTGCTGTGGGACGGCAACCTGGAGCTGGGCCGCACCACGCCGCTGCAGGGGTTGTACGACCTGGCCCCCTGAGCCCGTTCAGGGCAGGACCGGCTGATCGTTCGTGACGCAGTGGATGCCACCGCCCGACGCCCACAGGGTGGCCGCGTCGAGCATGTGCACGTCGCGGCCGGGGTAGAGCGCCTCGAGCTGCGCCTGGGCGTTCGCGTCCGCGTCCTCGTCCCCGAAGGCCATCGCAGCCACGAATCCGTTGCCCACCAGCCAGTTCATGTAGTCGGTGGAACCGGGCTGGGCGATGCGCACCACCTCCAGACCTGCGGCCTCGCAGGCGTCGGCCAGGGGGTCCTCGGTGGCCTGACCCCAGTCCGAGTCGCCGATGGCGATGGTGTCGGCGTCGATGAACCGCGCGTACCCGTCGATATGACCCGTCGTCAGATCAGCCGGATCGTGGCCGTAGGCCCAGACGACCTCGGTGGCGCCCAGCGTGTCGGCGAGGACCTGCTCGTGCTCGGCCTCGCTCATGCCGGGGTTGCGGTCGTCCTGGCAGTCCCAGTTGAGCACCAGGGTGCCCCCGCCGTTGGATTCGAGGTTGCCTCGCTCCAGCACGTAGTCGTCGTGGTCCTCGCAGCGGATGCCGAGGTGGTCGGCCACCTGCCCCGGCACGACGTCGTCGTGCTGCCAGGGGATGTGGCCGCCGAAGTTGCCGCCCCAGGCGTCGAAGCGGAAGTCGGCGATCCAGGTCTCGGCGCCGTCGGTCACGTAGACAGGACCGTTGTCGCGCATCCACGCGTTGTCCACGAGGATCTGGTGCCAGGTGATGTTCGTGTCCGGCACGCCGCGCTGGTCGAGGAACTGCTTCGCCTGGTTCTCGTCGGACTGGGACGGCGTGAGCACGTGCAGGGGCTCGTGGTCCTGGATCACGTCGATGATGTCGGCGAATGCCGCGCGCATGTTCGACTCCCAGGGGCCGGGCCACTGCATCCAGGTGGCTGCGTGGGGCTCCCACTCTCCGGGTACGCGGACCTGGGCGGTGGCGTCGTCGTCGTCGCCCGTGACGTCATCGTCACCGATCTCCTCGGTGCAGCCGGAGCAGACGAGGGCGACGATCGCGACCAGGGTCATCAACCAGGAAGGTACTCGAGTCATGCTCACAGTCTTCACGGGATGGGCGTCAGATCAAGGGCAACTCCTGCCCGGGGTCCGTGCGGCCCAGGGCGCGCAGCTCCCGGACCATCTCGGACTTGAGCAGGGTGGTGCTGTCTTGGTCGTCCAGACCTTCTTAGTTAGAAGATAGATAATTAGCCGAGCCTAATCATACAACCCGTCCGCGGTGGCTGCATCGATCCGTGGCGCTGAAGGCTCTATGCTGGGCAGCGCGCCCGACGGCGCCACTGAACTGGAGGCGACCATGGCCCTCGAGATGACCATCGACTTTCCCGGCGGCAAGCGGGTGGACGCCCACCTGCGTGACACCGTGATCCACACCGACCAGAGCAAGGAAAACGGCGGCGACGAGAGCGCACCCGAGCCCTACGCCTACTTCCTGGCCTCCATCGGCACCTGCGCGGGGATCTACGTGCTGGGGTTCTGCCGTTCGCGCGATCTGCCCACCGAGGGGATCCGCCTGGTGCAGCGCATGGAGTGGGACGCCAAGGGGTTCAAGCTCGAGAAGGTGGAGATCGACATCGAGGTGCCGCCCAGCTTCCCGGAGAAGTACCACAAGGCCCTGGTGCGGGCCGCGGACAAGTGCGCGGTCAAGCGGACCATCTTCAACCCGCCGGAGTTCCTGATCGAGACCAGGGTCAGCGGCTGAGTTGCATCTGGGGGTGACGGGCGCGGTGTTTTGGGGGTACACCGGGGTAGGAGCCCTATCGTGACGTCCGCACCCCTGTTCCCGCTCATCCTCGACAGCATCCGCGAGGGTGTGTTCACCGTGGACGAGGACTTCCACATCACCTCGTTCAACGCCGAGGCGGAGCGGATCACCGGCTTCACGCGGGAGGCCGCCCTCGGTCGTACCTGCTACGACGTGTTGCGAGGCAGCGCTTGCCAGGACGGCTGCCCGCTGCGCCGCAGCCTGGAGACGGGCGAGCCGCAGCGTAACGTGCGCGTGACCGTGCTCAACGCGGACATGACGCCCATCCCCATCTGCGTGTCCACGGCGGTGATGCAGGGCGAGGACGGCAAGCTGGTCGGCGGCGTCGAGATCTTCCAGGATCTGTCCGAGATCGAGGACCTGCGTCGCCAGCTCTCCGATCGTCGAGGGTACGGCGACATGGTCGGCGTGAGCCGGTCCATGCAGGAGATCTTCGCGCTGATCCCGGACGTGGCCGCCTCCGACGTCTCCGTGCTGGTCCACGGGGCCAGCGGCACCGGCAAGGAGCTGGTGGCGCGGGCCATCCACGACGCGTCAACGCGCCGGGACGAGCCCTTCGTGCAGGTCAACTGCGGCGCGTTGCCGGACACCTTGCTGGAGTCGGAGCTGTTCGGCTACGTGCGCGGCGCGTTCACCGACGCGCGCCACGACAAGCCGGGGCGGTTCCAGCAGGCGGACGGCGGCACCCTGTTCCTCGACGAGATCGGGGAGCTCAGCCAGGGCCTTCAGGCCAAGCTCCTCCGCGTCCTCCAGGAGCAGGAGTTCGAGCGCGTCGGCGGCACCGAGAAGGTCCGCGTCGACGTCCGCGTCCTCTCGGCGACCAATCGCGATCTGATTGACGAGGTCGAGAAGGACCGGTTCCGCGAGGACCTGTACTACCGGCTGTGCGTCGTGCCCA
Organism: uncultured Rickettsiales bacterium; assembly: GCA_964558555.1. Taxonomy (GTDB): domain Bacteria; phylum Myxococcota_A; class UBA796; order UBA9615; family CAYRNR01; genus CAYRNR01. The sequence continues at coordinate 9,403 of CAZLEO010000268.1, forward strand.
TCGCCATCCCTCCCCTGAGCGAGCGGCGGGAGGACATCGTGCCGCTGGTGGAGCGCTACATCGCGCGCATCGGCGCGCGCACCGGCAAGGACATCGAGGGGCTGTCGCCCGCGGCGATGATGGCGCTGCACGACCACACCTTCCCGGGGAACGTGCGTGAGCTGATCAACGTCCTCGAGCGGGCATTCGTGCTGTGCCACGGGACCCAGATCGAGATCGAGCACTTGCCCCTGTCCGTGACGGGACCCACACCCGAGGGCACGCGAGAGCCGGGCGCGGACGTCCCGGGGAGGCGGCTCAAGCCGTCGGAGCGTCGCATGCTCGCCGCCGCTGCGCGGTCGTCGTCTGCCCCGGGCGCCTCGCCGGCGGCGGCCGTCACCTCCTCGCGGCCCGAGGTGCGGCAGATGCTCGCAGCCCTCAACGCCCACGGCTGGAACCGCGAGGCCACGGCGCGCGCCCTGGGCATCAGCCGCACGACCCTGTGGCGGCGCATGCGCGACTACGGGCTCTCCTGACGCGCTGGCGGGGCGCCCGCGTACAGTGAAACACGCGTGGAACATGTGAAACGTTTTGTTCGCGTTTTGAAACACCGCGCTTCATTTGAACCACGTTCATTTCAGCGTTTCAGATAAATCCACGAAATCACTGGAAAAAATTACCTGGCACGGCGCGTGCACACGCTCGTGCGCAGCCGATGACCCTGATTGCCCTACCGGTGTTCCACGACGATCTCGCGCCGAGGTTCTGCTACGCAGACCACGTGCTGGTCGTCGAGGTGAACGCCGGTGCGGTGCTCACCACCCGAACGATCCCCATGAGGACCACCAGCGGCTCCGAGCGCCTGGACATCCTGTCCGCGCTGGGGGTGTCGGAGCTGCTGTGCGGGGGATTCAATCGAGAGTTCTTGCCGCGCGCCGCCGCGGTGGGGATTCGTGTGCACTGGGGGCTGGCCGGAGACGCGATGGAGGTGGTCGAGGCATTCTGCCGCGGCGACGTGGAAGTCCATCGCATCCGTGCCACAGGGCCCGTCGACGGCGACAACGGGGGCCGCCGCGCGATACGGAAGGACCACCCATGATCCGCACTCCCACCCGTGTTCCCGCTGCCACACTGGCCGCCGCCATGGACGAGATCGTCCGGCGGACCGGCCTCGATCAGCCCTACACCCTGTACCGCTACGTGGCGTCCCGATCCGGCGTGCACGCGACGACTCTGATGCGGTACGTCCGCGGCGACTGCGCCACGGCCGATGGCGCGGTGTACGGACAGGTCGAGGAGCTCCTGGAGCGCGTGCGCGCGGGCGATACGTTGCCGTTCGAGAGCCGCGCGCATACCCCCTCGGCGGCGCCCGCCGCGGTGCGCGCCGCCCGCGTGTCCACCGCCGAGTTCCGCGCCAAGTTCGACGAGCTGTACCGGCGCCTGGGCGCAGACCAGCGCCAGCCCCTGTACCGGGAGCTCGCGCGCCGCATCGGCATGCACCCCACCTCGGTGCTCCGCTACTACCGCGGGGACCTGCGCACCGCCCCGCGGCGCCTCGTGGAGGAGCTCGACTCCCTCGGCGCCCAGCTCGATCGGGGCGAGACGCGCCCGGTGCCCGCGGTCCAGCCGCGACGACCCGCCGTGCGGTCCCAGCGCGCCGTGGACTTGCTCGATGCCCTCGTGGGCGAGGACGGATCGGCGGCAGAGGTCGAGGCGCTGGAGCACGAGCTCCACCTCGAGCCCGACAGCCTGCTCAGCCTGCGCGGCGAGGCCCGGCCCCGCTCCGTCCCGGCCGAGGTGTTCAACGCCCTCGAGCTCCGGGTGAAACCCGCGGACTACGATCCCTGCCGCGTCTACCGTGTCGGCGAGCAGGTCCGTCACCACCTGTTCGGCCTGGGCAAGGTGCTGCGCAAGATCCACAAGAACAAGGTCATGGTGGAGTTCACCGACGGTCAGCAGCGTGTGCTGTCCGAGGCGGTGAACGAGGACCCCTATCGCCTGCAGCTGTTCGCCGGCGGCGGCTCCCGTCGTCGTTCCGGCGCGGTGACCTTCAGCTGACACGACCGCCCATGCCCGCCGCGTCCCTGTCCGTGTCGTTCCGGGATCCTGTCGTGGAGAACTGACCACGCGCCCGATCGCGGGTATGATGCGCGCGAAGGCGAGATCACCAGACCATGACCGATACCGAGCGCGACACCCTGCAGCTGCTGCAGCGCATCGCCGAGCTCACCTCGGCCAGCGAGGAGCTCGTGCCCTTCCTCGAGGGCATGGCCCGCCTCGCCGCCGAGATCGTCGACGCCGAGGTCAGCTCCGTGCTCCTCATGGACGCCGACGACACCGGCCTCGTCGTCAGCGCCTGCTGCGGTACCGACGAGGCCTCCCTGCGACGCGTCTCCTTCGAGCCCGGCGAGGGCATCGCCGGCCGCGTTCTCGAGACCGGCCACACCGAACGCTTCGACGACGTCGTCGGTGATCCCCAGTTCGTCGCCTTCCCCTGGCAAGAGGGCAAGGTCCACTCCCTGCTCGCCGTGCCCATCCGCACCGTCGAGCGTGTCGTCGGCGTGCTCTCCGTCCACTGCCAGCGCGTCGGCGCCTTCCACGCCGAGCACCAGGCCTGGCTCGAGCTCCTCGCCCGCCAGGTCGCCTCCGACGTCGAGAACGCCTGGCTCCGCGAGACCACCCGCCTCGACCCCCTCACCCGCATCCTCAACCGCGCCGGCTGCGTCGAACGCATGGACGTCGAGTTCCGTCGCTGCCGCCGTCACGCCTGGCCCATGGCCATCCAGGCCATCGACATCGACCAGTTCTGTGCCGTCAACGAGCTCCACGGCCGCTTCGTCGGCGACATGGTCCTGCGCGAGTTCGCCCGTCGCATCGCCGACGAGGTCCGCGGCGAGGACGTCCTCGCCCGCTGGTCCGGCGAGCTGTTCTTGCTCGTGTTGCCCCAGACCCCACCCGGCGCAGCCGAGAAGATCGCCGAACGTATCCGCCTGAGGATCCAGCAACGCGCATTCCGGTCGCGGCGCGGGGCGATTCCATTGACGATATCGATCGGCGTGGCCGTGACGACCGAGAACATGGCCCGCCCGTCCGAGCTGGTGGATCTGGCGCTGAAGGCGCTGGGGACGGCGAAGAAGGCGGGGGGATCGAGGATCGCGATCGCGGGGAAGCGGGGGGACTAGGCTCACCCTGGTCCGGGCTGGCTACGCCGCCCCGACTCTAGAACGGCACGTCAGCGTCCTGGCCCTGCGTCTGGCCCTGCGCCGGCGCGTACCGAGACGACGACGCGCCGTCGGGCGGCCGTCCCGGCAAGAAGATGACCTCCCAGGCGATGACCTCGGTCATCCACTTCTTCACGCCGTTGTCGTCCTCCCAGGAGCGGGTGGTGAGCTTGCCCTCCACAAGGACGGCGCGTCCCTTGGTGAGGTACTTGGAGCACTGCTCGGCGAGGGGGCCGAACACCACCACGTTGTGCCACTCGGTGCTCTCCTCGAGGGTTCCGTCCTCGAGCTTGCGTGCACGGGTGGTGGCCATGGGGAACTTGGCCCGCGGCTTCCCTTCCTTGGAAAACCGCAGATCCGGATCCTTGCCCAGATTCCCCATCAGAAACACCTTGTTGATCGATCGCATCTTGCCTTCCTTTCATTCGGGGGGCGCGAACCGGGGAAGTGCAAGCGGGATGCCAAGTCATGTGC
>CAZLEO010000269.1:0-12909 GCA_964558555.1 uncultured Rickettsiales bacterium
GGTAGTGTTGCATCTTGTCGGGGATTGGTATGTCGTGCACGTTTTCTTGCGGGTGGTTGCCGCGGGTGTAGATGTGGTGGAACTTGCCGTAGACGAACCGCTGGGCGCCGTCGTAGAGGCGCTGGTTGTACCGGTCCTTGATGGGCTGCTCGAGCTTGCTGACCTTGTAGCGCATGTCGGCGAGGTTGGTCAGCAGGCTCATCACCGAGGGCAACATCTGCTCGGGGTCGCGCACCACGTAGATGAGCTTGGCGTCGGGGTAGCGCTCCAGGGCGGCCTCGGCGCGCATGGAGAAGTTGAAGGGCTTGCCCAGGACGCGCTTGCCCGGGTTCTGGTGCAGGTTGCGCAACAGGCACTTGTGGTAGTAGTCGAGGTCGCGCTGGGTCTCGGGGGAGTCCGGCTCCATGGTCGCGAACGCCTCGGTGTAGTCCTTCTCGTCCCAAGCCAGCCACCAGCAGTACAGCAAGAAGCCGTCGATGAAGCGCACGCCGAAGATGGCGTCGTCGGTCTCGATGGCGTCGAGGCCCGTGTCGTGGGCCACCTTGCCGTGCTGCACCGGGGCGAACCGGGCGAAGTACTTCACGAACGGCTTCATCAGCTTCTGGCCGGTCAGGGACGGCATGACCATCTGCCACACGCGGAACGAGCACAGGTCGAAGTGCTCCTCCATGAAGCGGTGCAGGAAGGTCGATCCACCACGCGGGTTGCCGATGATGAATACCGGCGCCTTGACCTCGGCCTGCTTGAACCCGGGGAAGAGCAGGTGGTCCAGCCACAGGGTCACCGTCGCGAAGCAGCGCAGGTGCATGTACAGCCAGAAGGTGAACAGCGGCCGGATGGTGAATCCGAAGGTGCGGTTGATGGTGCCGTAGATCTTGAGCAGACGACCGAGCATCGCGCGTTCCCCCAAAGGGATCGGGTTGATCGAAGCGGCCAAGGATAGCCGCTGAGTTTGAGGTTGACCAGTGTCGCGACGGACCCGCGATCGCGGGAAGGGTTACGCGCGCACGTGACGGCGGAGCAGTAGCCCGAAAAGGGCCGCCAGGAGGACGCCGAGGGGGCGTTGATCCGAGGGTCCCCAGGAGCACGACGCGTCGCACCCGCCGAAGCCCTCGTCCACGTCCCCGTCGCAGTCGTCGTCAAGGCCGTTGTCGGCCTCCTCGGCGCCAGGATGAACCGCGGGATCACCCTCGTCACAGTCGCCGTCGCATGGGGCCAGGCCGTCGCCGTCCACGTCGAGCTCGGCGGGGGGGACGTCTCCGTCGCAGTCGTTGTCGATCCCGTCGCAGATCTCGTCGGCGCCGGGGTGGCGCAGGGCGTCGAGATCATCGCAGTCGACCGCGCCGTCGGGATCACCGCAGAGGCTCACGCCGTCCCCGTCGAGGTCGGCCTCGTCCTCGTCGGCGAGGCCGTCACAGTCGTTGTCCGCGACGCCGTCGCAGGCCCACGCCGCGCCCGGGAACACGGCGGGATCCGAGTCGTCGCAGTCGCGCTCGTCCACGGTCCAGCCGTCGCCGTCGGCGTCCGCGGCGCCGAATCCCTCGTCCACCTCGCCGTCGCAGTCGTCGTCCACGCCGTTGATGGTCTCCTCGGCGGCGGGGTGCACCGCGGGATCATGGTCGTCGCAGTCGCCGCCGACCTCGGCGTAGCCGTCGCCGTCGTCGTCGCGCGGGTCCAGGGCGTCGAACCAGATGGCCGACGTCCAGATCTTCTCGTCGTCGTTGGCGCCGCCGTCCACGCAGACCACCCCCTGGTCGTCCCACCAGGCGCCGCCGTCCACGGTGATCACGGCGTAGGCCAGCCACGGCGTCTCCATCTTGCCCAGCTCCAGCTCCCACACGCCGTCCTCGACCACGTCGGGCTGGTGGGCCGTACCCCAGGCGTCGAAGATCTCCACGGCCAGCACGTAGGGCAGGGTGTGGTCGGGCAGGGAGACGCGCAGGACCACGTCCGGGGAGGAGGTCGGCGGCAGCACGTCGCCCATCCGGGCGCGCTCCACGCCCTGGTCGTCCACGGCCACGAACGACACCGGGAACCGCGGTCCGGTCGTGGCGTAGGAGTGGCGCCGGATCAGGGCCTCGTGGATGGCGCGGCGATCGAAGGGGCGGTCGAGGTCCAGGACGATGCCGGTGAGGCTGCCGCTGTACTCGTGCCCCAGCTGGTGGGCGTCCAGGTGGCAGATCATGCCGGGCTGGCTATCGTGCAGGTCGCTCCCGCCGACGATCCCCAGCCGGTGGCCCCAGACGTGGGGATCGAGGGCCTCGGCCACGGATGCGCCCTCCACGTGGTCGAAGACGGGCGGATCGTAGGGATCGTCCGGGGAGTGGGAGTTGCCGTGCCCGGAGTAGATCTCCACGACGGGGGAGTACCGGTCTTCGTGGCATTCCCAGCGCGTCTGCATGGGCCTGTCCGGGGCGGGGTGGTGGGGGATCAGCAGCAGCGGGCCGAACGCCTCGTCGAGCAGGGCCACGTCCGCCCACATGGCCTCGCAGTTGGGCGGCTCGCCCGGGATCTGCAGCTCGCCCATGGAGATGGAGGTGAGCTGGTCGCCCTCGCCGAAGAAGAGGTAGTTCTTGTGACCCAGGGCGATCTGGTCGGCGAGGACGTGCTGCATCTCGGCGCCGAGCAGGGTCACGAACCCGCCCTGGGGATCGTGGGAGGCGTTGACCAGGCCGATGGTGTCGAGCCACCCCTGGGGCGCCATCTCGCCCGGGCCGTTGATGTGGTCGGTGATGGCGGCGAAGTCCAGGCCGGCGTCGTACCGCGCGGTGTCGAAGTAGGCCCAGTAGTCGCCGCAGGCGCCGGGCTCGTTGCAGTTGCCGAGATCGCTGCTGCCGCCGTCGCCGGACAGGCCCGTGTGGGCGTGCAGCTCGCCGAAGTAGAACATCCGCCCGCCGAACTCCTCGGCCGCGCGGGCCGGGAGGGCGGTCAGCAACACCCCCAGCGCGAGGGCGGGGAGGCGGTTCGGTACGGCGTCGCGGATCACGTCACCCATCCTACACTCCGACGTGGAGTGCGGCCCTTATCGACTACGCATCCTGGAGGGGTGGTGCCAGGAGGGGAGGGGGAAGCGGCGGCGCGGCCGGCGGCCGTAGGCCAGGTCGTCGGCGGTCACCGCGAGGCGGCGCGCGATGGGGTTGCGCGCGGTGATCCAGCGCACCAGGTCGTGGGAGGGGGACACCGGATGGGCGTACGGACACACCTTGACGCACACGGCGCAGTCCGTGCCGAACTTCCGCCAGAAGCGGTAGCAGCCGTCCTGCTCGGATCGCCAGCGTACGGTGCCGTTGTGCTCGCGCCGTTCGCCGTCGTCCACCGACTTGCTGGGGCAGCCCGTCGCGCACTTGAGGCAGCTGTCACAGAAGTGCTGCACGCCGAAGGTGATGGGCGGATCCTGGGCCAGAGGCAGGTCCGTGGTCACCACGGCGAGCCGCACGCGGGGGCCGTGATCCGGCGTGATCAGCAGCCCCAGGCGGCCCAGCTCCCCCAGACCGGCGTCGGCGGCCACAGGTACGCACATCACCTGGTAGTTGCCGTCCACGTGGGCGCGGGCGTCGTAGCCCATGAGGCTGATGGTCCGCGCCAGCACGGCCGCGATCTTGCCCGACTCGAGGTACCGCACGCCGGTCTCGGTGACCGTGGGCGCGCGCGGCGCCTGGCGCACCATCTCGTGGGCCATGGGTACGGCCACGGCGATGGCGTGGGTGTGGTCGAGCTCGATGGGGGCGCCCCACTCGCCCTCGCCGCGGCCCACGTGGCTGTACACCCAGGCGGGATCGAGGCGGGTGCAGCCCACCGCCGCGGCGCCGAGGTGGCGCGCGAAGCCCTTGAGCCGCTCGGCCGCCCCGGCGGGGTCGACGGCTGCGTCCTCGAGGGGCTCGGCCGGGTGATCCACGTGTGCGGCGATCCACTCGCTCGCCTCGAATCCGGCGGCCATCATCGCCGTGGTGCAGGGATCGAACGAACGGGACGCCGGTGACCCGAGGCCGGGCAGCTGCCTTACCTCGTCGTCCGGTTCGCGCTGGTCCGGGTGCTCGGCGTAGTAGGCCTCGAACTCGGGCGTGCCCGGCTCCAGGCGGTAGAAGCGGTGGAAGAGCGCGTCACGCTCGTCCACCCGGTGCGGCTCGGCGATCCGCCCCACGGGATCACCGCGGTCCAGCGGGATCATCAGCAGCAGCGCGGAGCCGATGCCGCCGCCGATCGCCGCGGCCAGGATCCACGCCTGGCCGGGGAAGTCCGAGAGGATCAGCGCCACGAGGCCCGCGATGGCCGCCGCCGGGAGGATCACGCTGACGACGGCCGCTCGCCACTCGCGCTCGCGCACGGCGTCCACGGCAAAGAGCAGGCCCACGGCGAGCACCACGGCGATCTCGCCGCCGACGCCGATCATCAGGAGGATCTTCACTAGCGGATGGGCGCCAGGTTGCCGCAGTCCAGCTTGCCGGTGAGCACGCCCACACTGGACTCGTATTCCGAGCCCACGGCGTACCCGGACCACGTGGACTGGCCGAAGTCACAGTCGTGGGACTTGCCGTCCGGATCGGCGAACTGCACCGTGTAGGTCTCGCTGCGCGGCCCCTCGCGCTCGCAGCCCTTGCAGGTGCCGGTGCGGGAGAGGTTGGGGTCGGGCCAGTCGGGCGTCTCGGCGAGGCTGCCGCCGGTGGCGCGCACCGTGCGGTCCTTGGTCCAGCGGTCCACCGAGTAGCTGCACCAGTCGTCGTACACCGGTTCTTCGCGGTACTTGGGCTTGCACTCGCGCTTCTCGCTGAACGTCCCGTCGCCGTTGTCCACCCGGCGCGTGGAGCACTCCTCGCCGTCCTCCACCTTCTTGTGGGACCGGACCTTGCTCTCCTTGCGCACCGAGTACGCGCCCGAGGGCTTGCTGTCGCACCAGTCCGACTCGGAGACCGTCTTGTACTCCTCGATGTCGATGGCCCGCTCCCAGCTGTGGCCGACCACCTTCACCGACGCGGGCTTCTTCCACAGCACGGCCACGGCGACCACGGCGATCAGGGCGACGACGCCGATCAGCAAGCAGCCGGCGACGCAGGCGATCTTCCCCTTGGGGGAGCCCTTCCCCTTCTTCTTGGGCGGCTCGGAGGGCTGCTGCGCCGCTCGTGCGGCGTCCTTGCGGTCCTTGAAGTCCGCCCGCGCCGCGCTTACCCCCTCCTCACCGAAGGCCGTGCCCTCGGCCTGCACCTGGTCCGACCGGGTCTTGACCGCGGCGGACTCGTCCATGGGCGAGCCGCAGTTGACGCAGAACGCCGTCTTGGAGCTGTTGGCCGTGCCGCACGCCGGGCAGGCCTTGTCCGCGCCGGCGAACTCGTGGTCCTGAACGGCGATCTTCTCGTCGTCCGACGGGAAGTAGCGCCATTCGGGATCCTGAGTGCCGCCGCAGGACGGGCAGTGGCGGTGGTCCAGGCCCAGCAGCTTCTTGGTCCCGCAGTAGGGGCAGTCCCACAGCATCTGGTACGTGCGGTCGTCGGTCACGGGTGCCTCCGCAGAGAGTCGGGATCGTTCGTTCCCGGGAGGCGTCATGTTACCACGCCGTGCCACGGTGATTCCCACGGTGACAGCCGCCCCTTTACCCTTGCGGATGCGCGCGTACAGCCGATAGCCTCGTCACGGGAGGACAGGACCATGAGGCCTTGGATCTACGCGCTTTCCCTGCTGCTGGTCGCCTTCGGGTGGTCGTGCCAGGACTACGATCTCGGCGGCGACGACGACACCTCCAACGGGGGTATCGGCGGCCTCGACGACGACGACGACGACGACGACGACGACAACGCCCACGACGACGACTTCGACCCCGACGACGACGACGACAACGGCGGGGACGACGACGACGACGACAACGGCGGGGACGACGACGACGACGATCTCGGCGACGACGACACCTTCACCGAGCCGCCCCCCGAGCTCCTCGACGAGTGCCCGGACAAGGTGTCCTACTCCTTCGTCGACGACGACGGCGATGGGTACGTGGCCGTGCTGTCCTGGGATCCCATCGAGGACTCGGCCGTCATCCACGTGGACTTCACCGGCATCTTCCACGTCTACGACACCTACATCGCCGAGTCCGGCGCGGAGCAGATCAACGAGATCGGCTACCTCACCATCACCAACTCCCACAACGCCACCGGCATGCCCCAGTTCGCCAACTGCGAGACCTACTGGCTCGTCGCCGACACCGACAACCACGGCACCCCACCCCCGGGCTCCCTGTACGTCGGCACCTTCCCCCTGGTCGCGGGCGAGGACAACCTGCTGACCCTGCACCACTACTGCCCGCTCTACCGCGACGGCCACTGCCAGTCGTTCCAGAACGGCACCCCGGGCGCCGACGGCTCGTGCGACGACAACGGCGCGAACAGCATTCACATGGCGCTGGATTCGATCTGTCTGGTTCCGATCTAGACCGCTAGACCTCGCGCTCTTCCTCCGACTCCGTCAGCACCTCCACCGCCTCCTCGGGCAGCGTCACCAGCGGTGACGACAGCGGCGGCGGGGTCACCAGCTCCACCACGTCCGCCTCGATGTGCAGGCTGCGCACCCACTCGCCGAGGTCGGTCTCGCCGGGCAGGGCGTCGAGGATCTCGCGGATCTCCCGGGCCATCTTGTCGGCCGTGGAGTAGCGGTCCTCCGGCTCGAACTGCCAGGCCCGCTCCAGCACCGGCTCGAGCAGCGGCACGCGCTCGCGCGCGGCGTCCATGGCGTCGCGGGTGTCGCCGCGGAGGACGTCGCTCATGGTCACCGAGGCGTTGCCGGCGGGGAAGACACGGATGCCGGTGGTCAGCTCGGCGAGCATCGTGGCGACGCTGTACAGGTCGGAGCGGCCGTCCACGGCGATCCCCTGGACCTGCTCGGGGCTCATGTACGACGGCGTGCCCTTGGTCTTGCCCACCAGGGTGAGCTCGAGGTTGGTGGTGGCCTTGGCGGTGCCGAAGTCCATGATCTTGACCAGGCCGTCGTGCGACACCATCAGGTTGGAGGGCTTGAGGTCGCGGTGGACCAGCTTCAGCGGGCGGCGGGCGTCGTCCTCGGCGGCGTGCGCGTAGGCGAGGCCGTCGCAGGTCTGCGCGGCGATTTCCAGGGCGACGCGGGGCGGCAAGCCGGCACGGGGCAGGCCCTGCTCGCGGCCCCAGCGGACCATCAGCTGGCCCACGGTGAGGCCCTCGACCAGCTCCACGGCGAGGTACCACACGCCGTCCACCTCGGCGAACTCGTGCATGCGCGCGATGTTGGGGTGGCGCAGCAGGCGGCCCACGCCCGCCTCGTTGAACATGCCCTGGAGCACGAGCTTGTGGCGGGCCACGTCCGGCAGGATCTGCTTGATGGCGATGGGATCACCCGTCTCGGCCACCTCGGCGCGGAACACGCGCGCGGCGCCGCCCTCGCCGATCTGCTCGTGCAGCAGGTAATCCCCGAACCTCTCCCCACCGGGTGCCATGGGATCCATTGTAGCCGACGCCGCGGCGTGGCTCACTCCGGGTCGGGGATCTTGCCCAGCACCTCGACGGCGGCGTCGGGCAGGGTCAGGGGCTCGTCAGGGGCGTCGGGTGCGCGGCCGTGCAGGTGCAGGGTCTGGACCCACGGGCCCAGCTGCTCGTTGCCGGACATCGCCACCCGCGCCTTGCGTATGTCCGCGGCCATGGCCCCGGCGTCGGGGTAGCGGTCCTCGACGGCGCGCTGCCAGGCGCGGTGCAGGACGGGCACGAGCTCGGGCGCGCGATCGTCGACCTTGCCCAGCACGTCGGTCACGTCGGCGGCGAGCACCATGTACATGGTCTCGGCGAGCTTCTTGCCCATGAACACGCGCTCGCCGGTGACCGCCTCGGCCAGCAACGACGCCAGGCTGAACAGATCGGAGCGGCCGTCGAGCTTCTCCCCCTGGACCTGCTCGGGACTCATGTACGCGGGCGTGCCCTTGGTCTGGCCCTGGGCCGTGAGGAACAGGTTGGAGGTGGCCTTGGCGATGCCGAAGTCCATGATCTTGGCCACGCCGCCGTAGGTCACCATCACGTTGCTGGGCTTGAGGTCGCGGTGGATCACCCGCAGCGAGCGGTCCGTCTCGTCCACGGCCGCGTGGGCGTAGGCGAGGCCGTCGCAGACCTGCATGCCGATCTCGGCCACCAGGTGGGGCGGCAGGCCCGTGCTGGACTGGCTGCGCGCCAGCATCTGGCCCACGGTGAGGCCGCGCACCAGCTCCATGGCCAGGAACCAGGTCTCGCCCACCTGGTCGAACTCGTGCACCTCGGCGATGTTGCGATGCTCGAGGTACGCCCCCACGCGGGCCTCGTTGATGATGGACTGCACCACCTGCTCGTTCGACGCCACCGCCGGGGAGAGCTTCTTGATGGCCACGGGCTTTCGGAAGCCCATCGCCCCGGACCGCACTGCGCTGTACACGCGCGCCACGCCGCCCTCGCCGATGAGGTCTTGCAGGATGTAGTTGCCGAAGCGCTTGGCCATGGTCTCTCGCCGATGTCGCCGGGACCTACAGGTCGTTGATGATCTGCTGGTTGAGGCCGCCAGGATAGCAGTAGGAGTCGTAGCCGTCCGCCCCGCTGACGATGACGCCGAACGGCGCGCTGCCCTGGAGCACGTGCTGGCCCTGCTCCGCGCGCAAGGGCGAGACGGAGCATGGGTGGACCTCCCAGGTGGGGAGGATACAGGGGAGGGGAGGGAGGTTGAAGGCGGAAGCGTTTCAGTTAGGCTTGTCTAATGAAGCACCGGGACACTAATTCGGGAGGAGCGAGACAGTGAGACAGGGGGAGGGCCGGCTTAGAGTGCGCCGAGTTCCTCGACGAAGGTGGTGTACCCGAACCCGGCGCCCAGGCCCATGTTGAGCCGCCACTCCACCTCACCGTCGGGGGTGACCAGATCGATCTGACCCGCGGTGGACCAGGTGACGAAGGTGTTGCCGTCGGCGAGGCGGTCCACGTCGCCCAGGGCGGGGACGTAGAGGACGGGGTCGGAGACGTACTGCCAGGTGATCTCGGCGGTGCCGGTGCCCGGGTCGAGGTCGAGCTCGAGGGCGCGCGACGTGGTGTTCTCGGTGGTGCCGTTGTCGAACAGCAGCAGGCGGTCGCCGAGGAACTGGAACTGGTGGGTGATCTCGAAGGGCAGCGGCTCGCCGCTGGCGAGCTTGTAGTCGCTGAACTGGCCGCCGATCTCATCGACGATCTCGCCGGTCTCGGCGTCTACCCTGAAGATGGCGCCCAGGGCGTACGCGGACACGGCGTAGGTGCCGGTGGCCTCGTCCCAGTCGATGGCGTTGCAGTGCGTCAGGTCCCAGGTGCCCTCGACGTCCCAGTTGGGCTCGGCGAAGTCCCATGTGTCCCAGGCGGACCAGACCACCTTCTGGGTGGAGCCGTCGCCCACGCTGGGGTCGATCTCGACGATGGCGTCGGCGAGGGCGGGGGAGGCCCAGCCGTCGGGCTGACGCTCCTGCGTGACGATGAACGCGAGCACGCCATCGGGGCGCTCGAGGAAGTCGTGGTGGGTGCCTTGGAGCTCGAACTCCTGCTCGATGGTCCCGTCGAGGCCGATCCGCAGGAAGCGGCTGGGTATCTCGCCGACGTTGTCGCCGACGCGCTCGTCGCCGTCCAGCTGCAGGATCACGGCGCGGCCGTCGCGGGAAAGACGGCTGCGCACGATCTTGGGCTTGTCCACGTCGGGCTCGTGCCACCAGACCACGTCGCCGTCCGCGTCGATGATCAGGGGCATGGAGGAGTCGCCCACCAGGGAGGTGACGATGTAGCCGGAGCGGTCGTCGGGGTGGCGGTCGATGGTCAGCTCCATTTCGGGCAGCCCCGTGGGCAGGCCGCCGGTGCGGACGCTCTCCACGGAGCTCTCGTAGGCGACGCCGCCGGAGACGACCACGGCCTTGATGTCGTAGTCGGCGTTGGATTTCAGGCCGACGAGCAGGCTCGCGAAGTCGTCACCGGCGACGTCCACCTCGGCCGTCTGGTCGAGATCGCCGTCGTTGCCGTACATCACATACACATCGTCCACACCGTCGAGCACCATCGACCAGTCCGCGTGCAGCACGGTCCCGACGGACGCGTTCACGGTCACGTCCACCGAGAAGGCGCTGGGGACCACGTCGCCGCTGGAGAAGCCCTCGTCGGCCGTCTCGCAGCCGGTGGTCGCCAGCAGGGACAGCGCGACGACGAGTGTCAGCGCCGGTCCGGTGATGGTGTTCGATCGAATCATGATGTCCTCCACTACGCCCTGGTGCCCTCCTTCGTCTGCAAGGTGTGGGCCAAAATGGAACGGGAAGACCGGGCTGACGAAAAACGGCCCCCTCGAGTGTCTTTTTGGAAAAGGAAGGTGACAGAAAATGTCGATCTAGCGAATCGGTGGGGTTTCAATATGAAAGTTTTGCATAGCGATGTGAACTATGTAGTGCGATACGAGTCGGGGTATTGGGGTATTCCCGGGGATTTTGGGCTTCGCCGGATCAGCGTCCCTCGTCCGGGTACCAGCGGGCATAGCCGAACCCGGCCGGATCCTCGACGGACACCCCCCAGGCGAGCTCGCCGTCGGCGTCCACCGCGTGGATCTGCCCCTCGGTGCTCCAGGTGACCAGCGTCAGGCCCGAAGGCAGGCGTCCCACGTCGCCGAGGCTGTGGGAGATCAGCGGCGGATCGGGGCGGTGGCTCCAGACCTCCTCGGCCAGGCCGCTGGCGCGGTCCAGGGTCAGCTCCACGGCGCGTGACCCGGCGGGCTCGTCCTCGCGGTTGTCGAAGACCACGATGCCGTCCTCGAGCAGCTGGTAGCGGTGCTGGTGGCGGAAGAACTCGGTCGAGCCGTCGGCCGTGGCGTAGTCGCTGGCGTCGCCGCCGATGACCTCGAGCATCTCGCCGCTGGACCGATCCACGACGACGATGCTGCCCAGGGTGCGCAACCCCACGTAGTACGCGTCGGTGGGCTCGTCGTAGACGATGGAGTTGGCGTGGGTCCAGTCCCACTCGGACGGATCTTCGGTGTTGAGCTGCCACGGCAGCGTGTCCCACGACGACCAGACCACCCGGGACTGGGCCCCGTCCGCCGACGTCTCGAGGATCAGATCGCCGGTGATTGGCAGGTCGTAGTCGTCGGGTACCCGCTCGTCGAACACCAGGAACGCCAGCGAGCCGTCGGGCAGCTCGGTGAAGTCGTGGTGGCCCAGCTCCACGGGGAACGAGACCTGCTCCTCGCCCTCGAGATCGGCCCGGACGAAGCGGCAGTCCTTGGTCTCGTCGTCGCCGCCGGCCTGGGTATCGAAGTCGATGAACAGCACCGACTCGCCGTCGTGGGACAGCTCTGACGCGGACACGCCGGCGCGCTCGGTGTCGCCGGCGATGAGCCACCACACGTACTCGCCGCGGGCGTTGAGCACCACCGCCGCGGGCGGATCGTTGACGATGGAGGTGGCGATGAGGCCGCCGTCGACGAGCTCGTCCTGCGCGCCGATGAGCTCCAGCGCCGGCAGGTCGGGGTGCACGTCCCCGGTGGTGACCACGTGGTCCTCGGTGTGGGCGGTGCCCTCGGCGTCGGTCACCACGGCGCGGAAGTGCAGGTCGGTGAGCGGTCCTACCCCCACCAGCCAGGCCCCGTACGCGCCGTACGCGGCTCGCTCGCCCACCACCTCGAAGCCGTAGTCGTCGTCCGCGCCGTACTCGATCCAGGTGGACACCTCGCCCACGGCTCCGGAAACGGACCAGTCCACGTGGACCACCGTGGGCACGAGATCGGACAGGCGCGTGTCCTCGATGGCGGCTCCGAGCTCGCTGGGGACGTAGGGGGCGCCGTTGCCCTCGTCCGCGCACCCCGACGTCGTCAGGACGGCCAGGGCGGTCAGGCCGGAAAACAGGAGCAGGGTCGGTGTGTTCGTCGCGCGCATGGAGAGGTCGGTCGTTCCTCGGTGCGGGGTCCAGTATAGAACATGGGCGCGCGCTCTCCTGCTTTCAATGGAAGTCGCGGCTGCCCCCGCTGCGCGGCTTCAGCTCCACCTGGGGCCGCCACAGCTTCTCGGCGATGAGGTGGACCACCCCGTCCTGGCACTGGAGCTTGCCCTCGATGCCCAGAAACGACGCGGTGCGCACCAGCAGGGCGAAGTCGGCGAACACCTGCTTCCAGATCACCAGGTTCACGAAGCCGCTCTCGTCCTCCAGCGTCATGAAGGTCACCCCAGACGCGGTGCCGGGGCGCTGGCGGCAGATGACCATGCCCGCGTACTGCACGCGCTGGCCGTGGCGGCCGGTGTTGAGGGTGGCCGCGTCGGGCAGGTCCATGGCCGTGAGCTGATCGCGGATGGTGGTCAGGGGGTGGCCGCGGGGGCTGTGGTAGGTGGTGCGGTAGTCCCAGTCGATGGTCTCGAAGGGATCGAGGGTGTCGAACAACGGCAGGGTCTCGCCGCGGGGGAGATCCACCTCGTCACGGGTGGTGTGGACCAGGGCGCGCACTTCCCACAGGGCCTGGCGGCGGTCCAGCACGAAGCCGTCGAAGGCGCCGGCCTCGGCCAGGGACGTCAGGGCGTCCACGGGCAGCTCGGTGCGGCGCACCAGGTCGTGCAGCGACGCGAACGGGGCCTCGGCGCGGGCCGTGGTGATCCGCTCTCCGTGCCGCTCCCGCAGCCCCTTGACGTACCGCAGGCCCATCCGCACGGCCCACTTGCCGCCCCGCAGCGGCTCCATGGTGCAGTCCCAGTCGCTGTGCAGCGCGTCCACGGGCTGGACCTGGACCCCGTGGCGCTGGGCGTCCTGGACCAGGGTGGCCGGCGAGTAGAAGCCCAGGGGCTGGGCGTTGAGGATGGCGCAGAGGAACTCCTCGGGGAAGTGGCACTTGAGCCAGGCCGTGGCGTAGCCGATCAGGGCGAAGCTGGCCGCGTGGCTCTCGGGGAAGCCGTACTCGCCGAAGCCG
>CAZLEO010000270.1:0-12885 GCA_964558555.1 uncultured Rickettsiales bacterium
TTGAGGGGGTGTACTACTACTGGTTCGGCGAGGGGGAGGAGGAGCTCGACTACGACGTCGACGGCTACTACGACTGCGACGACGTCGACTGCAACGACAACAACGCCTCGGTGTACCCCGGCGCCCCCGAGGTGCCCTACGACTTCATCGACCAGGACTGCGACGGGCTCGACCTCGACGACGTGGACTTCGACGGCTACGAGGGCGGCCCCTGGGGCCAGGACTGCAACGACAACGACCCGACGATCCACCCCGGCGCCGAGGAGATCTGCGACAACGGCATCGACAACGACTGCGATCAGAAGTCCGACGAGTTCGACGAGGACTGCGCGGTGGACGAGCCGGTGGAGGACGGGGGCGGGTGTTCGTGCCGTGCCGCCGGCGACGCCCCCTACCCGGCCGGGTGGGTCGGGTTGCTGTCGCTGCTGGCCTTGCGACGCCGCGCCGGCAGCCGCTGAGCCAGCGCCCGCAGACGCCCCCGGTCCAGGCGGCCGGTCGCCTCCAGGCGCCTGCACCCGGGATCGGTCCACTCCAGCAGCTCGGCGATCCGCGGTCCGTCACCGTCGGGACGTATCCAGGCGAAGCACTTGCGGCCGAACGGGCGGGTGTACTCCACGTCCTCGAAGGCGGGGGACCACGTGCCGGTGTTGATCAGCTCCGAGCTGGGCCAGGCCTCGTGCCCCTCCTGGTGCGTGTGCCCGATGACCGCGCGCCGCACGCCGGCGATGCGCAACGCCGTGGGGAGCCGGCGGGCCACGGAGCGGTTGGTGTTGCCCACGTCCGAGTTCACCGACCGCGCGTAGAACGCGAACGGCGGCAGCAGGATCAGAAACGGCAGCAGCGCCCACAGGGGCGACACGTCGCCGAACACGTTGAGCACGCCCACGAGCCAGAAGCACACCCCGGTGATGCCCGCGAGGATCAGGGCCCTGTCGAGCCACAGCTCCCTGAGGATCTTCCACGGGTTGAAGATGGCCGGGTGGACCCGCAGCTCCCTCAGGGCGCGCAGCACCGACGAGCTCACGTTGGAGACCCGCGCCGCCGCCTCCTCTCGCCTGGCCAGCGTCAGGGGATCGCGGCGAGCGGGGCGGAAGCCCTCGCGCAGACACACGATCAGGGTCGCTATCGCACCCCAGAACCAGGTCCAGCCGATCAGCGGCTGCGTGCGCGCCACGTGCTTGAAGAAGAACACCAGGTACTCGCGCATCGGCTTGATGAAGGTGCTCTCCACGTAGGGATTGAACAGGCCCATGCCGTTGAGCAGGATGCGGCCGGCCAGATCCCCGAAGGGTACGCGAGCGCGGGCGCGGCCCCGGATCTCGAAGATGGGGTGCAGGGGATCGGGGCACACGCAGTAGGCGTCGTACTGGTTACCGTGCTCCACCAGGGTGTCCCCGCCGCTGAGGTAGAACCACTCGCAGATGCGCAGCGCGTCGCGGCGCCCTTCAGGCAGGTCCAGGGCCTCGACGAGCTGTTCCCGTACCGAGGGCCAGTAGAGCTCGGCGTCGTGGTTGCCCACCACCAGCACCACCCGGTGGCCGTCGAGGATCCACGCCCTGAGGGCCCTCACGAACACGGCGTGTCCGTCGAGGATCACCCCCATCTTGAACCTCGACTTGGCCTCCTCCGCCGCCAGGCCGCGGCGCCGCTCCAGCCACGACACCGGGAACGGCGGATCGTCGGGCACGGCCACCACCGCGTCGAAGTCGAAGATATCACCGTTGAGGATCAGCTCCACCTCCCCCTCGGTCTGCTCCCGCTGGTGCTGCAGGAAACGCTCGAAGCAGCCGTCGATGATCAGGTCGCGGTGCTTGTACCGCATCCACAGCGGACGCGCCGGATCGGGGTCCTCGACCTCGGTGAGGTGGAGGTCGCTGACGATGACGGTGTGGTGCGGGCGGCCGGACTCCATCTAACGTGAGCGTAGCTGCCAGCAGCGACCTTGTCAGCCAGCCAGCTGCGAAAGGCCTCGGCCCGATCGGTTTTTCGGGTACCTTGGAGACATGGAGGGGACACCATGCGTCTTTCGCACGGCCTGACAGCCTTCGTCGTCTCCGTGTTCCTGGTCGGCTGTGACAGCGTGGATGGCGGTGACTCGGACGACGATACCGATCCGTGCGCAGGGTTCGAACCGTACGGGGATTTCTGCGAGGCGTTCACTGCGCCGTGGGTCTCGATGAGCGCTCGGAGCAGACAGATCTGCGGGCTCTCTTCCACCCGGACCGGATTCTCTCGAGGATGTCGAGGTCGGGTACGACATCGCCTGCGGACGTCCCGACAACGGTGCGACCGAGTGCTGGGGTGACCAGCTCTACGTCCACGAGTGGGACGAAGACTGCTTCTGAGCGTTTTTTTTTCGCTTCGAAGCGGGAACCTCTCGCGCCCGGTGATGTCAGTCGTCGATAGAATCACTCTTCACGAGGAGCCGATCATGAGACGATCCCTGCCGACCATCTGCTCATTGACCGCCGCCTGCGTCACGCTGGCGCTGCCGGCCATCGGAGGTGAAGTGGAACAGTACGAGGCCTACCGTCAGGTCGTCGAGGACAGCGCATCGATGGTGTACGACGCCGAGGCGCAGGCCCTCGCCGCCGAGCACGGGCTGCAGATCCTCAACGTCACGTGGGAGGACACGGGCCGGTACGACAACTCGTCGGTGGGCCCCAACATCTCGGACATGACGATCCAGGTCCAGCAGATGGACCCGCGCACCGAGGAGTTCAGCCTCACCTGCATGCCCGTCATCCGCTTCCCCAACTTCGAGGACGTCACCGCAGACCTCGCCATGGAGGACTTCCACCTGCTGGTGGGCAACGAGGACGGCGACGAGCTGCGCAAGATCAGCCTCGACCGGCTGCTGGGCGACCTGCCGGCCTACCTGCACGAGCCCGCGTCCTGGGCCGGCGACGAGAACTCCCTGCTGGCCGAGCGGGACACCCACGTGCTGGTCAGCGCCCAGGCGGCGTTCCTGCCGATCCCCAAGGAGGGCATCGCCGAGTTCAACCCGGTGCTGTTCAACTACCAGTCCTACCAGGGTGATCCCGCCGTGCTGACCATCCTGGCCACCCGCGAGGGCACGTCGGTGACCGTGATCGACAACGTGCGCGACGGCTTCGACGCCGGCGGCACGTGGGGACAGCGGTTGTTCTTCAACAAGGACGGCGACCGCGCAGTGTTCACCGGCCAGCGCCTGAGCGACTTCAAGGCCGAGCAGGCGTCTTCGGGTGGTGACTCGAGCGAGGCCTCGGCCACCGCGGCCGGCGAGGAGGGCCTGAACATGGTCCTGCTGATCCAGGTGCCGCTGAAGCAGAAGAGCCCGATGTACTTCGACGACTTCGACATGGAGGACGACTACGTGATGGCCGAAGGCGCCGCGCCGTCCAGCGCCATGCGCAGCGACGTGGAGGCCGCGGTCATCGGCCACGGCCGCGTCGAGGGTCCCTTCACCGAGATCGACGACCTCGAGATCGAGCGCGACCCCGCCTTCCCCGTGCGCGTCACGGTGCAGTTCTACAAGGCCACCAGCAACGGCGTGGTCTCCGCCGAGGACCTGACCGAGATCGCCGCGCAGATCCAGCGCGTGTACGACCAGGCCGACTACGTGGGCAGCCTCGTGGTGGATGGCGAGACCGGCCGCCCCACCGAGTACGACGGCGACAAGACGCCGCCCGCCGACTGGTGGCTGCGCTTCTGGGAGCGCCACTACTCCAACACCGGCCAGAGCCCCGAGGAGACCATGGAGATGCTCGACGAGCTGCTCGGTCCTCAGTGGCGTGAGATGTCGCGCAACGAGCTGCGCATGCACGTGCGCCGCGTCCGGTGATACCCGCCCGACGGCGGGTCGTCTCCCCTATCGAGTGAGCCCCGAATACAGCAGGTAGGCCCGGCCGCGGGTCTGGCCCGTGTTCCGCGCGCCGACGAGGATGTCGTCGTACCCGTCGCCGTCCACGTCGCCCACCACGGCCGAGGCGCGCCCCGCCTGGTCGCCCGCCGACTCCCCCTCGAGCAGCAGATCCGCGTCCTCGAGGGCGTAGACGCCAGCCTCGAGCGGGCCGTACACGACCATGGCCGCGCCCCGATCCGAGTCCCAGCCGTCGGCGCCGACGAGCAGATCCACGTGCGAGTCGCCGTCCAGGTACCCTGCCGAGACGCTCCGCCCCGTCTCCTGGCCGGGAGCGGTGCCCTCCACGAGGACGGCCGCGTCCGCGAGGGCCACGATCCCCTGCGCCACCGGCGACAGGACCACGTACGCCCGGCCTTCGTCGGTGCCCCAGTCGTTGGCGCCCACGATCACGTCGGCCAGGCCGTCGCCGTTGACGTCTCCTGCCGCCGCCACCGAGTACCCCGCCTTCTCCTCGTCCGCGCCGCGCAGCACGGTGTCCGCGTCCGCGAGGCTACCCGGACTGCCCGGCCACGAGACGAGGTACGCCGTCCCGGCCCGGCCGTCGAAGTTGCTGGCGCCCACGAGGATCTCGTCTCCGTCCACCCCGTCCACGTCGCCCACGAGGGCCACGGCACAGCCCGCCAGGTCGTCGTCGTTCTCGCCCTCCCACGTCGCTTGCGCGTCCCGCAAGGAGAGCTCGCCGGCGCTCAGCGGACCGAGGACCACGTGGATCCGGCCGGGTCCGCCGTTGTCGCCGTCGAACTCACCCACCACCAGGTCGTCGCGCCCGTCGCCGTCCACGTCGCCGTCCAGGGCCCCGGCTCGCCCGGCCCGGGCCCCCGCGCCCGTCCCTATCAACTTGACGTCGGCCTCGTCCAGCCCGATGCGTCCCTGGCCCACCGGCCCGAACAGCACGTAAGCAGCCCCTGCCTCGCTGCCGCCGTCGTCGTGGTGGGAAGCGCCTATCAGCAGGTCCTCGGCGCCGTCGCCGTCCAGGTCCCCTCCCCCGCCGATGCACTCGCCGCCGGCGAGGTCGCCGCCGGCCTCCCCCACCAGCCTGGCATCGGCCTGGCCGAGATCCACGATGCCCGGCTCGACCGGTCCGTAGAAGAGATACGCGACGCCCGCGTCCACGGCCCCGTCGTCGTGTCCCTCGGCCCCGATGAGCACGTCGTCGTAGCCGTCACCGTTCACGTCGCCGGCCCGCGCCACGCGCACGCCGGCCAGGTCGCCGTCCGCCTCCCCCTCGAACACCACCGCCGCCTGACTCAGGGAGATCTCGCCCTCGAGGCCGCAGCCCTGGTCGAGGCCGTCGTCGTCGCAGTCTCCGTCGCAGGCCAGCCACCCGTCGCCGTCCGCGTCGAGCTCGTCCCCGGACAGGTTCCCGTCGCAGTCGCTGTCCAGGCCGTCGCACAGCTCCTGCGCGCCGGGGTGGACCAGGGGATCCGAGTCGTCGCAGTCGTCGTCCGCCGTGTCCCCCACGCCGTCGGCGCCGCACGCGCTCACGCCGTCGCCGTCCGCGTCCACGTCGTCCGGAGTGGCCGGCTGGCAGTCGTTGTCCACGCCGTCACACAGGGCCTCGACAGCGTCCGGGTTGACCTCCGCGTCGGCCGGATCGCAGTCCAGCTCGTCGGGGTAGCCGTCTCCGTCGAAGTCGAACAGATCCACACGCTCGCGACAGCCCGAGGCTGTCAGCGAGGCCACCAGGATCACCCCTGCCAGCGCCCTCTTCGACATCGGCTCCCTCCAGCTCGGAAGCGGTTGCCGATGGTACAGGAACCGCACTTGCCCGGACACCGGTAAGAAGACCACCTTGACTCGGGTCGCGGGCTGAACGATCTTGAGCCCCCGTGATGGATCTGTTCACCGCATACGACGTCCGTACGAGCCTGCTCGAGCACGCCCGTGACCACCAGCTCGTGTACGACCACCTGCTGCGGAGGTTCGTGGCCGAGCGGCTGCTCCACCGCATGGGCGAGTCCCCCCAGCGCGACGACCTGGTGCTCCGCGGCGGATGGGCCCTCGCCAGTCGCCTCGGGGTCCACCATCGCAAGCTGCCGACCGTCGAGCTGCTGTCGTTCCACGACGCGGACGTGGACGAGTGGGTGGCCTACGTGCGCAGCCTGGCCGGCGGGGCCAGCGGCGGCGTGCGACTGGACCCGGACTCGGTGCGCGGCAAGCTCCTCGTGGGCGATTCCGAGATCCGACGGATCCGCATCCGCGCGTTCGCCTACCTGGCCAAGGCGCAGATCCCGGTGGAGCTGGTGGTGGGATCACGCGACGTGATCACGCCCGAGCCCTCTTGCGAGCCCATGGATGTCCTGCTGGACTTCGAGGCGCCGGACCTGACCGTGGCCCCGTACGAGACCGTGGTCGCCGAGGCCCTCCAGGAGCTGGTCGAGCGGGGCGTGCTGCGGGCGCGGATGACCGACCTCTACGATGTCTGGCTGGCCATGCAGGTGGACCCCCTGCTGGACCTGTCCGATGCGATCCGCACGACCTTCAGCACGCGCGGGACGACCATCCCCCGCGAGGTGCCGGAGGTCTTCACCGACCGCTACGCCGACAGCGACCACGGCCTGGAGCAGTGGGACTACTTCCTCGCCGGCGGCTACCCCAGCACCGGCGTGTTCGTCGAGGACGTGGTCGAGCAGGTGCGCGACCGCGTCATGCCGGCCTTCTTGGGAGCGCTCGGCCCGAGATAGACTGTCGGACGAACCCACGTGGCGCGAGGGGGCTCGCATGGGAAACGTCCGAACTCTCCTGTTGAACATCGCCTGGATCTTGCTGTTCGTGGGCGGCTGCGCCGGCGACGAGGACGACTTCCTCGGCGACGACGACACCTCGGTCCCCGGAGACGACGACGACGCCACTGCTGGCGACGACGACGACTCGGCGGGCGACGAGCGAATCGACCTCGACTGGGGGATCGTGGACTCGTGCGACGTGCCCGCCAGCGGGGGCTTTTCGGACTGGTACGACGCCGACAGCGGTCTTCTGGTGTACGGCACCTCCGCCGAGGACGAGGCCCTGGCACTGCAGGTGTACGGGTGGTACGCGGAGTACGTCACGGACTTCGAGCTGCGGCCCTACGACGAGCTGACCGAGGCCGACCGCCAGCGCAACCTCTTCGTCATCGGCCACCTCGCCACCAACCCGCTGCTCGAGGAGCTCAACGGATCGCTGCCGGTGTACTTCGAAGACGAGGGATTCACCTTCGGCGGGTACCGCTGGGACGGCGCGGCCAACGGCGTGTCACTGGTCCACCCCAGCCCCTTTGCCGACGACGCCTGGCTGGTGCTGTACGTGGGCAACTCCGTGGACGGCTCGTACTCCATGTTCACCGTGTGGACCGGCGCGTACGACTACGAGGCGGTGCGCAGCGGCTGGACCCTGCAGCTCGAGGGCAACCTGTGCCGGGACGGCGAGGTCTGGGGGTTCTACGAACCCTGGGCCGACGACTACCGCGCCGACTGGGAGGCGTGGATCGCCACGGCCGAGCAGACCGCGTCCGCGCACCACGTGTTCTACTACCAGGACGGCACGATGGCCGCCCAGGACATCGACGCCATCGTCGAGTACCAGGAAGCTGCGTACGACGACATCCTGGTCCAGCTCGAGCTCGACGCCCTCGACCGGCCCATCGACACCTACCTCTACCCAAACAACGAGACCAAGGGCGAGATCTCCGGCAACGACGGCAACGCCCACGCCGTGCCCATGAACTACGAAGTCCACGCCGTGTACGGCCCCGACGTGATCTCCATCGGCGCCCACGAGGACGTCCACGTGCTGGCGTACCATCACATCGGCGACACGGGGTACGCCCTGATGGGCGAGGGCCTCGCCGTCTTGGTGGACTACAGCTGGTGGGGCCAGTCCCTCGACCACTGGGCGTCGACCTACCTCGCCGACGGCTCCATCCCACCCCTGTCCGCGCTCATCGACGACTTCTGGGGATACGACGACGGGATCACCTACCCCATCGCCGGCCACTTCGCCGGGTTCGTGTGCGACCGCTGGGGCATCGACGTGCTCAAGCAGCTGTACGTGGCCGAGGACCTCGAGGCCGCATTCGTGCAGGAGCTGGGCCTGAGCCTCAGCGAGCTGGAGGCCGAGTGGTTGGGGACGATCGAATGAGTTGAAGGATGGGACGCGCTGGGGACACCCATCGGGGTGAACTGGGGGTTTCATGGTTCCGCGGCTTCATCTGATATCTCTCCTGGGCTGCTCCCTTGCGCTGGCGGCCTGTCGCGGGTTGCCCGAGGTGAGCGATCCCGCGCCCGCGTTCGTCGAGGCCGAGCCCGCAGAGCTCGACTTCGGATCGGTGGCGGCCGGTGAAATCCTGACCCTGGAGCTCGTGGTCCGTAACCTCGGCGGCGCCCAGCTGACCCTCGAGGAGCTCCAGCTGCAGGGTTCGACGGCCTTCACCCTGGACCACTCCGAGGTGGACCGGCTGCTCGAGACCGGCGAGCGCGCGTTCCTGCCGGTGACCTTCGCCCCTGCCGCGGACGGAGAGGTCACCGCCGCGCTGACCGTGGTGCCCGCAGCCGCCGACGTGTCCCCGGCGACCGTAACGCTCGTCGGCCACGGCATCGCCCCTGCCATCCAGCTGGACCCCATCGAATGGACCTTCGAGGACCAGGCGGTCGGCTGCCAGCAGGAGATCGACGTCACCATCACGAACGCCGGCAGCTCCTGGCTGGAGATCCAGGAGGTGGTCTTCTCCCCCACGAGCGAGGAGCTCGAGGTCAGCGTCTCCATCGGCGAGGGCGCGTTGCTCACCCCGGGGCTCTCACACTCCGTGACGGTCCACTACACCCCCGAAGACGAGCTGCCCGACACGGGTTACCTGGCCGTGTACAGCAACGATCCAGCGAACCCCGAAGCACTGGCCACCCAGTACGGCGTCGCCCACCTGACCGAGGAGGTCTGTGAGGTCTTCGAGCAAGGCGGCGCATCGGGCGCCGACATCCTGTGGGTGGTGGACAACTCGTGTTCCATGTACGAGGAGCAGACGTCCATGGCCATCAACTTCGCGACGTTCATGGACATCCTCGACGTGCTCACCGTGGACTATCACGTCGCCGTGATCACCACGGACAGTCCGAACTTCCAGGGAGCTGTTCCCCTCATGACCCCGAACACACCCGACGTGCACGCGTTCTTCGCCGATGCCGTCGCTCTGGGCACGGCCGGTTCGCAGACCACACAGGGGCTGCGCATGGCGTGGGAAGGCCTCTCTACTCCCTACACAGACCCCGGCGGACCCAACGATGGATTCCACCGCGACGATGCTCGCCTGCACGTGATCTTCGTCACGGACGCCGACGACGACTCGCCGGACGCGGTCGCCTCGTACGTCGCGGCGCTGCAATCCCTCAGAGACGACCCTGGAGATGTCCTGCTCCACGGCGCCCTCGCGCTCCCGGCGCCGAGATACGAGGACGCCGTGGCCATGACGGGGGGCCAGCTGGCCGACTTCCAGACCGCCACGTGGATGGACGATCTGGCCGGCATCGCGTGGGCCACCGCCTCCCACGCCGACACCTTCCCCCTGAACGTTGAACCCATCCTCGAATCGATCACGGTTTCCGTCAACGGCACCCCCCTCTCCACGGGGTGGTATCACGATCCCGTGCTCAACGCCGTCGTCTTCCAGCCCGAGTACGTCCCGGATTCCGGCGACGAGATCGAGATATGCTACTGCCCGGTGGGTGGATGTTCCGCCTGATGAATGGGGGAGCCATGGGACGCATCACGCTGACGTTGTGTATCGCAGCCTTCGCGCTGCTCGGATGCACCACCGAGGAGATCGAGCAGCCGGAGCCGCCGACCGCGCGACTCGAGGTATCCCCGGCGGCACTGGACTTCGGTCCCCTGGGCGCGGGCAGCTCGCTGACGCTCGAGGTCTCGATCCGGAACACGGGGAATGCCCAGGCCGGGATCGAGGAGCTGTTCGTGGAGGGGTCCGAAGGATTCACGCTGGACGAGACCGAGGTGGACCGACTCCTCGACCCGCAGGAGGAGATGGTACTGCCGGTGACCTTCACCGCGTTGGTCGGGGGAGACGCCGAGGGCGTGCTCCACGTCGTCCCCTCCGACAACGAGATCTCCTCGCGAGCCGTCGAGCTGACGGGCACTTGCCTCGCGCAGTCCATCGAGCTGGATCCCGCCGAGTGGATCTCGGAGGACCACGCCGTGGGCTGCGAGCAGGAGGTGGAGATCACCATCACCAACGTGGGCGCCGCTCCGCTGGAACTGCAGGACGTGGTCTTCGCCCCCACGAGCGACGAGTTCGAGTTCAGCTACTACTTCGGTCCGGGCACGCTGCTGAACCCCGGCGAGTTCGAGTCGGTGACCGTCTACTACACACCCAGGGACGAGCTGCCCGACACCGGGTACCTGCACGTGTACAGCGATGATCCGGGGACCCCGCAGGCGACCGCGATCCAGCATGGTCTCGCACACCTCACCGTAGAGACCTGTGACACCTTCGAGCAGGAGGGGAACCGGGGCGCCGATGTCCTGTGGGTCGTGGACAACACCGCCTCCATGGCCTACGTGCAGACGGCTCTGGTCCTGGCCAGCACCACCCTGATCGATCTCTTCGGTATGTACGACATCGACTTCCACCTCGCCGTGGTGACCACGGACGACCCCCTCTTCCGCGGCGACGTCCCGGTCATGTCGCCCAGCACCCCCGACCTCGCCACCGCCCTGGGCGATGCACTCTCGGTCGGGACCGGCGGCTCGGACGACACCGAGGGGCTGCGCATGGCCTGGGAGGCCCTCTCGACACCCCACGCCGACCCCGGCGGCCCCAACGACGGATTCCTGCGCGAGGGGGCCTCGCTCCACGTCCTCTTCGCTTCCGATTCCGACGACGAGTCGCCGGACACGGTCGTGGCGTACGTCGACGCACTGCGGACGCTCGTGGACGATCTCGACCTCCTCCACCTCCACGCTTTCATCGCCCCGCCGGCCCCACGCTACGAGGACGCCGCGACCTCGACGGGCGGCACCGTGCTGGCGATGGACGGCAGCTGGTGGCCCGCCCTCGCTCACATCCCCTGGGTCGTCGGTACCGCCGACGGCATGTTCACCCTTGCTGACGATCCCGTGCTCGAGACGATCACGGTGTCCGTCAACGGCAGCCCGATGCACACCGGCTGGGACTACGACCTCGCCATGAACGCCGTCATCTTCCAGGCCGAGTACATCCCCGACCCCGGCGACGAGATCGAGGTATGCTACAGCCCTCTAGGTGGGTGTTCCGATTGAGGTCGCGTACAAGGTGGCTGCTCCTGGTCCCGATCCTCGCGCTGGGCTGTGACCCCGCCGGGGACGTGCGCGCCCACGATGACATCGATGCAGACGACGACGACACCGAGGCCGTGGTCGAGGCGGCCTTTCCGACGGTGGCCGTGGAGCCCGCCGAGTGGACCCTCGAGGACGTGGCTGTCGGCTGCGAGCAGACCCTCGAGCTGACCATCCGCAGCGTCGGGACTGCGCCGTTGACCGTCCACGACTGGGGATTCGACTCCACGAGCGAGGAGCTGTCCCTGGCGACGGTCGCGTCGGGGGACCTCGTCCTGCAGCCGGGCCAGTCCGTCGCGGTCGTGATCGACTACGTCCCCGGGGACGAGTCGGTCGACACGGCGACGTTGCGCGTGTACTCCGACGATCCCGTCCGCCCCGAGGCCACCGCCGAGGTGACCGCGTGGGGCGACCAGGCGGCCCCCTTGGTCGAGTCCTTCGCGGCCGGGGAGGCCGCGTCCGCCGACATCCTGTGGGTGCTGGACGACTCCGCGTCCATGGCCGACGACCTGGCCCTCCTCGGGCCCAACTTCGATGCGTTCGCCGATCAGCTGGTCTCCGAGGCCCTGGACGCCCACGTCGGCGTGGTGACCACCCGCGACGCGGTCCTCCGCGGTGAGATCACGGTCATGACCCAGGAGACCCCCGCGCTGGGCGCCGCGCTGAGCGAGGCGGCGAGCGTGGGGACCGGCGGGACCGGTCCGAGCGAGGGGCTCCGCACCGCCCTGGACGCCCTCACGCCACCCAACACGGATCCGGGCGGCCCCAACGAGGGGTTCCTGCGACAGGAGGCCACCCTGCACGTCGTGTTCGTCACGGACGGCGACGACGAGTCGCCGGGTGGCACGATCGACTACGCGGGTCCGCTGGTCCAGCTGAAGCTCAACGAGACGAAGCTGTTCCTGCACGCCGTGATCGCCGGGGCGGCGCCACGCTACGAGGATGCGGCGTCCATGACCCACGGCGCGGTGGCCGAGATCACCGATCCGGCGTGGTACGACGAGCTGGGCAAGGTGTCGTGGATCGACGGGGAGCCGTGCGACACCTTCGAGCTCGAACAGGTGCCGCTGCCGGGCACCCTCGAGGTGTCGATCAACGACACGTTCGTCGCCGACGGCTGGGTCTACGACCCCGACCTCAACGCGGTGGTCTTCGAACCGGACGCCGGGCCGGGTCACGACGATATCGTGACCGTGAAGTACTCCCCTGCGGCGGAGTGCTGAGGCCGGGGTAGGATCGACGCATGGATCCAACGCGTCTCCTCGGCCTGTGCATCGTCCTGGTCGCCGTGGGGTGTGGCGAGGCCGACGATCCACCGGCCGATGACGATGACGACGCGACACCCGCGGCTGACGACGATTCAGCCCCGGCGGACGACGACGACGACACGACCCCACCACCCGACCTGATCGCCGACCTGCACCCCGATCTCGTATTTTCTTGTTTCCACGACGGCGTCCAGGGAGACATCGACTCGTACGTGTACTGGGGCGACGAATCCGGGTACTCGGAACACCGGCGGACCTCGCTACCCACGTGGAATGCGACGTGGAACGCGGCGGCCGATCTGGATCTCGACGGGTACGCGGACTACGTGTTCGCCAACCACCACGCCCAGGAGAACCACGAGACCGGCTCGTACATCTACTGGGGCACGCCGACCGGCCTGTCCACCGAGGATC
>CAZLEO010000271.1:0-12801 GCA_964558555.1 uncultured Rickettsiales bacterium
GCGGTTCCCCCCGGAGGTTCCCCTGAGGTTCCCCTGAGGTTCCACCCGAGTCACATCGACACCCCCTGAGGTTCCCCCTGAGGTTCCACCCGAGTCACATCGACACCACCGCCTCCGAGGTAGGCGGAGACCCGCGGCCTCTCCTTCCAGGCCCCCTCGGGCGCACTCGTGCTCTTGTTAGGATGGGGAATCAGCAGATCTGCGGTTCAGAAGACTGGGCCTACGACAACGTCAATCGCGCTACGAAGGAACGAGGGCGGCCTCGGACGCTCGCATGAAGACCAGCGGGGGTGGGAAACAGTCCGGGGGGAACACCACGTCCTTGATGCCCTCGAGCCAGCGCCCCGCAGCAGCGTGGTACTCATCCTTGAAGGCGCGAGCTTCTTGCACATAGCGAATCCAGCGCTCGCGCTGGGTCGTGTGGCATCTGGGCGCGGGGCTCTTCTTGATCGACTCGGGGTGGTCGTGTGGGTCCTGGACCAGAAGCTTGCCTACTCCAAGCGGTCTTCGCCCTTTGGCCTGGTTGGTCTTGCGAGTTCTCTCGACGATGTCCTCGACCATGGCCAGGACTCGTCGCTGACGCTCCTGGGGTTCCACGTCCGACCAGCACGGCAGCGGAGTCAACTCGAACTCGACCTTCTCCGCGTACTTGTCCTCGTCGAAGTCCTCGCTGCGGCGCCTCGCGTACCACTCGGATGTGCGGTCGTACCAGATTCCGGTCAGTGGTGTACCGTCGAGCAGCGCATGGACACAGGTGGCGCCTGGCCAATCCCGGGGATCGGCGATCAGCCCCTCCTTGCATCCCTGCTCCAGGATGTACTCGAGCCGCTCGATCTGTGCGTCCTCATCCAGGATCTCGATGTGGCGGTAGCGCCGTCCCCAGACCTTCTCCTTCCACTGGAACATGCGTCCGGCTTCGCGAGCCATGTTGCTGTTGAGGTAGCACATGAACCTGGCGAGCAAGCGCACGTCCGGGACGGTGATGATGAGGTGGTAGTGGTTGGACGCGACGAAGAACGCGTGTACCGGGATACCGTACCGCGCGGCCGCACGGCCGATGATCCCGAGGAGCACGGCGGTGAGTTTCCGACACGGTCGAAGAAGATAGCGGCCCTGGATGGCGCGAGTCGTGATCTCCACGACCGTGCCGGGAGGGACATGTCGAAGGGGTCTGCTCATGACCCACTGCTGTCGCAATCGCCGTGCCAAACGATCAGCCGTTTTCTAAATGCCTGAAGTCAGTTGGTTTTTCCGCTGGAGTCGGCGATGCGCTGGTGGGCTTGGGACAGGCGATCGACCGAAAATCGGACGGTCCGTTCGAAACCCGGTCTGTGATTCGGGTGGCACTTCGTGGGCACTTCGTGGGGCAGCACTTCGTGGGCAGTGGGCAGTGGGCAGGGCACTTCGTGGGCACTTCGTGGGCAGCACTTCGTGTGGGTGCACTTCGTGTGTGATTCGGGTGGCACTTCGTGGGGCACTTCGTGGGCACTTCGTGGGCACTTCGTGGGGAGGACGTGAGCTACCTGGAGGCGGACTGAGGAGAGGGGTTGGGGGCAGACTGGCGTCGAACTTGCGCTCAGCACAAGAAACCGCCCGGTCTACCCGCCAGACTCCGCCGCAACTTGCGCGCGGCGCAAGAAAAGCGCATGTCTACCTCGGATAATCGCTCGCCAGAGGGCGCGGGGGGAGCGGCTCCTGAGCGGAATACCCTCCTCCCACTCCGTGTTCGCAACCCGGGCAGGAGAGGACCACCATGCGCGAGGCTCGCGATCCGACCCCGCGCCCCAGGTACCGGCAACCGCGCCGTCGGCGCTGGCTCATCCCCTGCCTGCTCGCCCTGGCCCTGCACCTGTTCATCTTCATCAAGCTGCCCAAGCTGGACTTCGACTTCTCCCCCGACGAGGACGCCCCAGAGGCCGAACCCATCATCGTGGAGCTGATCGAGCTCGACGAGATGTCCCCGGACGCGGACGGTGACACCGCTGGCGAGCACGGCGAAGACGGCCGTCAGACCCAGGACGTGCAGGCGGAAGATCCCCCTGACGTGGTGTCCCAGCTCGAGGACACCGATCCGACCATGCGGCCCGAGCCCGACGATCCGGCGCAGCCGCCGCGGTCGTTCACCATCGAGGACATCATGGTGCGCGACGAGGGCCAGCAGCAGCTGTCCACGGCCACCGCCGTCCGCCAGAACCTCTCGGCACAGCAGGCGCAAGCCGCGCCGGTGAGCCGCGCTCCGGAGGGGGTGTGCTCGGCGGACTTCTCCACCTGCGTATACGAGTCGGGCCTGGTCACCGAGATCAACCCGGCGCTGCGTGATTCGCTGGTCGGCGGCCCGGTGGACGACAACCTCGTGGCCGTATCCGACGAGGCGCTGCAGCAGTACCGCGAGCAGTTCCACCAGCCCGCGCCCACGTACGAGCCCGAGACCGGCATGCCGGTGTACTCCAACTACGGGCGGCTGGACTTCCAGGTGGACCTGGGGCGGCTGACCAAGGCGTCGGCGGGCACGCCGCGTAACTGCTCGGTGTACCCCGACGCGCTGAAGTTCGAGAAGGAGGAGCCCAAGGCGCTGTACGTCATCATCGACTCGTCCGGGTC
Organism: uncultured Rickettsiales bacterium; assembly: GCA_964558555.1. Classification (GTDB taxonomy): domain Bacteria; phylum Myxococcota_A; class UBA796; order UBA9615; family CAYRNR01; genus CAYRNR01. The sequence continues at coordinate 2,602 of CAZLEO010000271.1, forward strand.
CATGGTGAAGAACAAGTACACCTCACCCGCGACCCGCTGCGCGTGGGCGGCGGCCAAGTCCGCCCTGGACCACGGCATCCCTGTCGGCGTGATCAACTTCAGCGACAAGCTGTACGTGGCCGAACCCTCCATGGACGAGCAGCGCCTCGCCGAGGTGATCTGCAAGGCCCAGCGCAACGAGACCCTGCTGCCCGAGGAGCAGCTCGAGGAGTTCGTGGCCGAGGACGGCCGGCGCGATCTGCTGCTGCTGTCCGACGGGGTCATCCAGAACCTCGACGCGGCGTTGCCCCACCTCGACTCGGTGCTCAACCGCAACGAGAACAACCGCGGCATCGCGCTGATCATCGACCCGGCCCATGTGGTCGAGGACGTGCGCCGCGAGCTGCATCTGATCGGATTTCGGGTGACGTTGCTGCGATTCTAGAGATCGATCTCGTCGATCTCCTCGGGCCGATCCTGCGACGCCCAGTGGCGCTTGTAGAAGATGGTGTCGTCGTCTCTGAAGCCGAAGTCCTCGCCCGCCACGCCCCCGCAGTTGGACCCGCAGACGAACTGGACGAAGCGGTCGAACTTGCGCTTGGCCGTGACCTTGCCGTCCTGAACGGTCACCACGATGAGGCGGCTGGACTCGGTGTAGCCGTTGCTCCTGGACTGGTCGACGACGCGAAAGAGCATGGACCGGCCGTCAGGGGACCATGCGGGCCCGTCGATCCCCTCGAACTCGGGGAACATGCCGAACAGCTCGACGCGTTCGTACGTGGTCAGGTCGAGGCGGATCACCTTCAAGCGGTGGATGTAGGTCAGTTGGGCGCCGTGGAGGTTGGCGAGCTGGGGGCACTGGAGTGCCTCGATGGCGTCGGGGGGCAGGGGGACCAGGGCCCCTGCGGCGTCGTGGACGACGAGATCGGCACAGGACGCGTACACATCCGTCCTCTCGAACCGGAACGGCAGCTCCTCACCATCGGGCTCGTCCTGGGCAGCGGCGGACGTGCAGGCCAGACACAGGAACGCGACCAGAAGCGCCCGCATCACTCCGCCCCGTAGTGGCTGGCGCTGAACACCTGCATGGAGTAGTCGGCGACCTGGCCGCGGCCCTTGACCGACTTCGAGTGGCTCATCAGGCGGACGCGGACGTCGCCGGCGCTCCAGTGGGCGAAGGCCTTGTTGCCCTCCTGGCCGGCCTCGGTCGGTTCGCCGAGCGTGGCGACGATCTCGGCGTACATGGGGGTCACGGCCAGCGCCTTGAGGACCGAAAACCCGGTGAACTCGGCGTCCACGAGCACCAGGGCGTCGTCGTGGAAGTTCCAGCGCATCTGCACGGGCTGGTTGGCGTAGGTCCCGGTCACGGCGACGATGCCGTCCTCGGTCTCGCCGATCTCGTGGCGGTCCCGGGCGACGGCCATGCAGTCGTCCCGGGTCATACCCGGCGCGATGCCGAAGAAGTGGGGCGTGGTCACGGGGTCCTCCGTGGGGGTCTCGGTGGGGATCTCGGGGGGCGGATCACCCGCGCCTGCGCAGGCGGTCAGGGGCGCCGCGAGGAACGCCAGGGCGAAGATCGCGAGGGAAACGCGGGCTCGGTAGGGCAACAGCATGGGGCGTCGGCGCGGCTACTTGCCCTTCTTCTTCTTGCCCAGGCCGGCGTTGTCGGCCTGGGTGGGCAGGGAGCCGCCCTCGGCAGAGGTCTTGTTGCCGGTGGCGTCCTGGAACATGGGGCGCACGAACTGCTGCTCCACCTGGGCGAAGTAGCCCTCGGCCCACCCCGGGACGTTGCCCGCCCTGGGCTTCTTGGCGAAGTACGAGGCGAACAGGTCCGCGTAGAACTCGGCGGGGTGGGCCAGGGTGTAGCCCGACGTGCCGTGGCCGGTCGTGCGCGCCTCCTCGGCCTTCTGGCGGTAGCTGTAGTACTCGCCGTAGTGGCAGCCGAAGTAGTGCTTGGAGATGCACGTGCGGTTGCCCGAGGGGTAGTCCTCGGCCTTGGACTCGGTGAGCATGCCGGCCAGGGCCTTGGAGTCGGCGTTGTGCTTGCCCCACTGCTTGAGCCTCTTGAGTGCGGGCTCGAGGTCGTCGGGGTCGTACACGGCGGCGACCCCGTCCCACAGCTGTTTCTTGAGCTTGGGACCGGCGTAGGGGTTGACGAATCCCCCCTTGGGCGTGCCGCTCATGCAGGCCGACAGCAGGGCCTTGAACCCCTGCTTGTGGCGGGCGTTGGAGTAGTCGAGCATCGAGTCCAGCCAGCCGTCCATGGAGTTCCACTTCTTCCAGAAGGCCGGGGCCTTGGACTGGAAGTTGGTGAACCCGCCGAGCTTGGTGTCGGCCTGGTGGCCGATCTCGTGGCGCACGGTGTGGCCGAAGTCCTCGAGCTCCTTTTGCTTGTCCGCCGTCTGCTGGGCGGTGAGCGGACCGGCCCCGAACAGGGTGGGGTTCTCCTGGGTGGGATCGGCGTACTCCACGGTCCCCGATCCGGCCGTGGCGTAGTCGTCATACGACCCCAGCGCGCCGGTGGGGCTGCTGACCAGGGCCGTGGCCGTGCCGTTGGCGGCGCATGTGGGGCAGTTGCCCGCGGCGCCGTGGTCGGTGGTGTCCGGGCAGTTGGGGTCGGGACAGGTCCATTCGAGCGGCCGCTCCTGGTAGAGCATCTTGGTGACCAGGTCGGACGTGACGATGCCGATGGGCAGCACCTCGAAGTTGTTCCATAGGGTCTGGAACACGTCGTTCGGCAGGTTCCCGCTGGGTTTGGTCAGGTCGAAGTTGAAGCGGACCGCCATGAGCTTGATGCGGTCGGCCTCGGCCAGCGCGCCGGCGAAGGCGATCTTCTTGATGTTGGCCATCATGGAGGTGGTCAGCGCGGAGCCGCGGGGTGTCTTGCCGAGGATCTCGCCGTCCCACAGATTGCCGGGCTTGCCCTTGATGGCGGCCACCTCGGCGGCGGGGTCGGCCTTGCCGGCGATCTCGGCCCACTTGCCCTCGGCGTCGAACTTCAGCGCCGCGGTGGCCATGTACCAGTTGGCGTACCACTCGTACTTGTCGGCGAAGACCAGCATGTCCCAGAAGGTGGGGTAGTAGGTCTTGCCGAAGTCGTCGCCGAACAGGTTCTCGGGGTGGGTGCCCAGGAACGACACCGACAGCAAGGTGCACACGGTCTGGTTCTTGACCACGTCCATCTTCTGGGACATGGGCGCGTTGAAGATCAGGCCCTTGACCAGGTCGTTGTTGTTGAACAGCAGGCCCTTCTTCACGTACCAGGCGTCGAGCTTCTTCACGAGCGGGAAGTCGCAGTAGTTGAGCACCCGCATGCGCTCGCCGTTGGTCAGCGCCGGGGTGGCCAGCAGCTTGGTCAGCAGGGTGTCCTTGTCCAGGTACAGGTCCTTCCGCTGGGACGGCGTCATCTCGTAGAAGGGCCCGAGGATGTCGTTCTTGACCGGCGGGGCCGCGGCGAGGGCGTCCTTGAGCTTCTGCCAGGCGGTCTTGGTCTCCCCTTCGAACTGGTTGCCCTGGTTCTCGACGCGGTTGGTGTCCTCTTTTTCGCTGCGGTCGCCGCGGGAGACGGTCACCTCGGCCATCTGCACCGGCGCGGCAGCGGCCTGCTGTACCGGGGTCAGGGGATCCTGGAGGGGGTCCTCCATGGCCGGGCCCGCCAGGGGGTCGTCGCGGCCAGCCTCCTTGTTCTGGACGGCGGGGCCATCCGCGTGAGCGTCTCGCTTGCGTTGCTTGGTGATGATCACGGCAGCCTCCCCGCGCGCGAACAACGATCCGCACCTCACCTTTGACGCTAGCATCCGGTGATCGGGACCGTCCATGTTGCGGTGCAACGAATCGAAAGCAGAGCAGTGGACACCGCCGCGGATCATTGGCAATTATCGCCGTGATCCGTGAAAGGAGGCGCGCGTGGACGTCCTGACCCTGTCGAGGATCCAGTTCGCGGTGGCCACGTACTTCCACTTCCTGTTCGTGCCCCTGACCCTGGGCATGTCCCTGCTGGTGGCCATCCTGCAGACCCAGTGGCTGCGCACCGGGGACGAGGACTACCTCCGGGCGACGAAGTTCTGGGGCAAGCTGTTCCTGATCAACTTCGCCATCGGCCTGGTCACCGGGCTGACGCTGGAGTTCCAGTTCGGCACGAACTGGTCGCGCTACTCCGCGTACGTGGGCGACATCTTCGGATCGCTGCTGGCCGTGGAGGCCACCGTGGCGTTCTTCCTGGAGTCCACGTTCATCGCCGTGTGGGTGTTCGGCTGGAACCGGGTGAACAAGACGATCCACACGATGGCCATCTGGATCGTGGCCATCGCCTCGAACATCTCGGCGTACTGGATCCTGGTGGCCAACGCCTGGATGCAACACCCGGTGGGCTACACCATCCGCAACGGCCGTGCCGAGCTCACCGACTTCATGGCCGTGATCACCCAGCCGTTCGCCCTGCTCGAGTACGTGCACACGGTGGGCAGCGCGTGGCTCCTCGCAGGGTTCTTCATGCTGGGCGTCAGCGCGTGGCACCTGCTGCGCCGGCCCGACAGCGGCGTGTTCCGCAAGTCGTTCAAGGTCGCGGCCATCTGGACGCTGATCTTTGCGGTGGCCGAGATCGGCCAGGGCCACATGAACGCCGAGATCCTCCAGCACGCCCAGCCCACCAAGCTCGCGGCCATGGAGTCCCACTGGGAGACCGAGGCCGAGGTGCCCATGTACCTCATCGTCTGGCCCGACCCGAAGAACGAGCGCAACGCCGTGGAGATGCTCAAGGTCCCCAACGTGATCAGCATCCTCGCGGGGTACTCCCCGGACACGGTGGTCATGGGCCTCAAGGACGTGCCCCCGGACGAGCGGCCCAACGTGTGGATCGCGATGTTCAGCTTCCGGGCGATGGTGGGCCTGGGGATGCTGTTCGCCCTGCTGGGGGTGCTCGCCGTGTTGCGGCGCAACGACCCGGGGCGCTGGCGCTGGTTGCTCCACGTCCTGGTCTGGACCATCCCGCTGCCCTACATCGCCATCGAGCTGGGGTGGAGCCTCGCCGAGTTCGGCCGCCAGCCCTGGATCGTCTACGGGTTGATGAAGACCGCAGACGGTGTCTCGCCCATCCACACCTCCCAGGTGGCCGTGAGCCTCGTGGGGTTCGTGCTGCTGTACAGCCTGCTGGGGCTGGCGGACTTCTTCTTGCTGTTCAAGTTCGCCCGGAAGGGGCCCGAACCCGCGTCCTCGTCTGCCGAGGAAGGGGGCGCGTGATGGAGACGCTGCAGATCATCTGGTTCGGACTGTGGGGCCTGCTGTGGGTGGTGTACTTCGTCCTCGACGGCTTCGATCTGGGGCTGGGCTCCATGCTGCCGTTGTTGTCGAAGAGCGACCGCGACCGCCGCGTCATCTTCAACGCCCAGGGGCCGTTCTGGGACGGCAACGAGGTGTGGCTGGTCACGGCGGGTGGCGTGACCTTCGCGGCGTTCCCCACGACCTACGCGGTGATGTTCAGCGCGGCGTACACGCCCCTGACCCTGATCCTGTTCGCGCTGATCCTGCGGGGCATCTCCTTCGAGATGCGCTCCGGCCACGACGCCCACTGGTGGCGGTCGATCTGGGACGGGTGCATGACCGTCGGCAGCTTCCTGCCGGCGCTGCTGTTCGGCGTGGCCTTCGCCAACATCTTCCGCGGCCTGCCCGTGGACGGTGACGGGGTCTTCCACGGCACGTTGCTGACCTTCCTCAACCCCTACGGCCTGCTCGGCGGCGTGCTGTTCGTGGCGCTGTTCCTCGTCCACGGCGGCCTGTGGCTGGCGATCAAGGGGGAGGGGGAGCTGGCCGAGCGCGGCGCCCGCGCCGCGACGCTGGTGTGGCCTGTGTCGCTGCTGGTGGCCGTGGCCTTTTGGGTCTACTCGTGGTTCGAGACGACCCTGTGGGACAACTACCTGGCCCGCCCGTATCTGCTGGTGTTCCCGCTGCTGGCCGTGGTCGGGCTGGTCGCGACCCGCGTCCTGCTCGCCCGCAAGACCTACTGGTGGGCCTGGGGCGCGTCCGCGCTGGGCATCGCCGGCGCCGTGGCCTGGGGTGTGGCCGGGCTCTTCCCCGACATGTTCCCGTCGAGCCTCGATCCCGCCTTCTCCTGCACCTGCTTCAACGCCAGCTCGTCCGAGCTCACCCTCAAGATCATGCTCGGCGTGACGCTCGCGTGCGTGCCCCTGGTCATCGCCTACCAGACCTGGGTGTACGTCACCTTCCGCGGCAAGGTCACCGACGAGGTGCTGGACGAGGAGGAGGCCTATTGACGGGGTAGCTGGTCCTCGGCCCAGGCCAGGGCCTGGTCCAGGGTGGCGAAGATCTTGGTCGGGACGGGTGGGGGGCGCATCCCGATGAGGAACGAGCTGATGGCGCGGGCGAAGAACGAGCTGCTGACCAGGGCGCAGCAGCACATCACGTCGGGGGTCATGACCTCGGACCAGTACTTGCGCACCTCCGGGGTCTGGTCGCCCAGTCGATCCACGAGCACCACCACGGCCACGGGGTGGCCGAGCTCGCGGGTGCACTCGACGTATCCCTCGTAGACCTTCTGCGACAGCTCACGCGTCTCGACGACACCCTCGTCGGGGATGCCGGCCACGATCCCGGGCCGGATCGTGTAGATGCGCCCGTGGGGGAGCTCCACGGCGACGTCCCAGTGCTCCATTCCGTTTTTCGATTCTGGATCCATGCGGTATTCTACCGCGTGGCGATGCGTGACGACGACATAGAGCATATCGCCGAGATCTTGATCCGATTTGGGGGCGGAGAGTTCGAGGCGAGGGCGCCGCGGACGGGAGACCGATCCGCAGTGGACAAGCTCGCCTTCGCGGTCAACCTCACCCTCGAGGAGCTGGCCGCCCGCAAGGCCGAAGCCGACCAGCAGATCGCCGAGCTCGACGACACCAATTGCGAGCTGCAGGGGACCAACAAGACCCTGGTGGAGACCCAGGAGCGCCTGCGCCACGTGGGCAAGCTCGCCGCGCTGGGCGAGATCAGCGCCATGCTGGCGCACGAGCTGACCCAGCCGCTGACGGCCATCCTGATGAACGCCGCGCTGCTGCTCGAGCCCGGCGGCGAGGTGCTGTCGGACGCCTCGCGCCAGTCCATCGAGGAGATGGCCGAGAGCGGCCACCGCATGCGGGACGTCATCCAGAACCTGCGACGGTTCAGCCGGGACGACTCGCTGGTGCCGCGGCCCACCGACGCCCTCGCGCCGCTGGAAGGCGCGCTGACCCTGTTCCGGCACCAGTTCCACCGCCAGCGCATCCAGTGCAGCGTGCGCGCACCGGATCAGCTGCCCAAGGTCTTCGTCGACCCCTCGTTCACCCAGCAGGTGTTCATCAACCTGCTGTCGAATGCCCGCGACGCCCTCAGCGGCCTGTCCGCCGAGTCCGCGCGCTGGGTGGACATCCGGGTGCGCGCCCAGCCCGACGCGGTGCTGTACCTGCTGCGCAACAACGGCCCGGAGATCCCCGAGGAGCTTCGCGAGCGCCTGTTCGAGGCGTTCTTCACCACCAAGACCGACGAGTCCGGCACCGGCCTGGGGCTGTCCCTGTCGCGGGATCTGGTCGAACGCCAGCGCGGAACCCTGGAGCTGCGCCCCGATCCGGACGCCACGTGCTTTGCCGTACGGCTGCCCATCAAGCACTGGAGCCTGCCCGCCTGAACACCCCCACACGGGCCGCCTCCGAGGCGTCGTTAGTGGTCCCTCGCGCCCGTTACAGATAAGGTCGACCCTGGACCCCCACCCGGAGGCGCGATGAGTACTCCAAGACCCGGCGCGGGCCTGCTGGCCCTGGCCCTGGTCCTATCGGCCATCCCCGCCCAGCGCGGCCACGCCGAGGGATCGGTGGACACCGGCACGACCCAGATCCTGTGGGACGACACCGAGCTGTACGTGGACATCCTCGACCACACCACCGAGACGTTCACCTGGATCGGCGACGGCACCATCGACGTGTACGACCCCACCGGCACGCTGGCGACCACGCTGAGCCCCATGGGCACGTTCAACCCGACCATGGACGGGCCCCACGGCGTGATCCTGTCCCAGGACCAGGACGACTGGGACATCACCGTCACGGGCACGGCGCCTGGCTTCGGCCGGGTGTACAGCTACGCGTGGTACATGGACGGCCAGGACTTCTCCGAGTCCTACGCCCTCAACGGCAGCTTCTATGCCCTGGTGGAAGGGGGCGGCAGTGGCTACGACGGTGTGGTGGAGCTCAAGCCCGACGGGTTCTCGGGCTTCTACTACGTCATCGCGGCCAACAGCACCGGCGTGGAGGGGGCCAACGGGCGCAGCGTCTTCGACGGCGTGGTGTACATCGAGTACCCCATCTACCTGAACCCGCCGGAGGACGCGTCGTACACGCTGATGACCCCGCAGATCTCCGGCGAGGGGTACTGGGGCGGCGCCCTGGGCTGCAACGTGATCGCGCCGGGGCTGATCACGGGCGTGTTCTTCTTCGACTCCACCGTCGAGGGCACCTACCACATCATCTGCGACCTCAATAACGACGGGGTCTACGACCGCACGTCGGACGACGACCTGCTCCTGCTGGGCGCCGCGCACACGGGCACCAACACGGTCAGCTGGGACGGCACCGACAACATCGGCGATCCCGCTGCACCGGGCACCTACTCGTGCCGCATCTACCTCACCGTGGGCGAGTTCCACTACGTGGGCATCGACATCGAGACCTCGTACGAGGGCTTCCGCCTGTTCTCGGTGGATTCCAGCCTGGACCGCACCGGCCTGACCATGTTCTGGAACGACACCGAGATCCAGGTGAACGCCGTGAACATGCCCAACGGCGTGCAGGGCCTGGTCACCTCCGGTCCCACCGGGGTGCTGTCGGGCAACTACGCCAACCCGGCCGTGCCCAACGTCAACGCGCGGTCGTGGGGCAACTTCAACATCGACGGCCTGAGCAAGGGCAACGAGTCGCTGATGGACACCTACACCTGGATCGACCAGGACGTCAGCGGCTACCTGTTCGTGGAGGTGCTGGACCCCAACCTGGACTCGGACGGCGACGGGCTGATGGACGCCGAGGAGCTGTGCACCTACGGCACCGACCCGTACAACCCGGACACGGACTTCGACGGCCTCGACGACGGCGAGGAGGTCCTGACCTATTACACCGACCCGCTGGACCCGGACACGGACAACGGCGGTGCGACCGACGGCGACGAGGTCAACAACGACGGCACCGACCCGCTGTACGACTGCGACGACTACGGCTCGGACTGCGACGGTGACGGCCTGCTGGCCGAGGAGGAGATCGCCGCGGGCACGTCGCTGACCGACCCGGACTCGGACAACGACGGCCTGCTCGACGGCACCGAGGTCCACGGCAACAACCCCACCGATCCCCTGGACCCGGACTCGGACAACGACTCGCTCATCGACGGCGACGAGGACGTCGACGGCGACGGCGAGCAGGACGCCAACGAGACCGATCCGAACAACCCCGACACGGACGGCGGCGGCGTCTCCGACGGCCTCGAGGTGCTCAGCCACGGCACCGATCCCCTCGATCCCTGCGACGACATCGGCGGCGACTGCGACGGCGACGGCCTGGACAACGAGACCGAGCTCCTGCTCGGCACGGATCCCGAGGTCGCGGACACGGACGGCGACGGCCTGCTCGACGGCACCGAGGTGGACGGCGGCACCGATCCGCTGGACGACGACACGGACGACGACGGCCTGCTCGACGGCACCGAGGACGCGAACGGCGACGGCGTCGTGGACGCGGGGGAGACGGATCCGCGGGAGGCGGACACGGACGGTGACGGCCTGCTCGACGGCACCGAGGTGGGCCTGGTGACCCCCGAGGGCAACGACACGGACCTGGGCACCTTCGTGCCGGACGGGGACGGCGGCGCCACCACCACCGATCCCACCCTCGCGGACACGGACGGCGGCGGCAGCGCCGACGGCGTGGAGGACATCGACCGCGACGGCGTGTACGAGCCCGGCAACGACGAATGCGACCCCAACGATCCCACCGACGACGGCGGCTGCATCGACAGCGACGGCGACGGGCTGATGGACGACTACGAGCTCGCCAACGGCCTGGACCCGTACGACGACGACACCGACGACGACGGGCTGGTGGACGGCTACGAGGTCACCCACGGCACCGATCCGGCCGACGAGGACACGGACGGCGACGGGGTGCAGGACGGCACCGAGCTGGGCCTGAGCGC
>CAZLEO010000272.1:0-12797 GCA_964558555.1 uncultured Rickettsiales bacterium
CTCGTACCGGCCGAGGCGGACGGGGCGCTTGGGGGCCATGGGACCAAGGTACCACGGCGTGCTGGGCGGTGTGGGGGGGTGAGGAGGCGGTGAGGAGGCGGTGAGGAGGCGGGCGCGAGGGCCCGCCGCGGCCGGACTACAGCAGCTTCTTGAGGGCGTCGGCCTGGTCGACCCGCTCCCACAGGAAGTCGTCGTTCTCGCGACCGAAGTGGCCGTAAGCGGCGGTCTCGCGGTAGATGGGGCGCAGCAGGTCGAGGTGCCTGATGAGACCCGCGGGCTTGAGCGGGAAGACCTCGCGCACGGCGCCGGCCAGGGCGTCGTCGCTGACCTTGCCCGTGCCGTAGGTGTCGATGAACACGCTGACGGGCTCGGCCACGCCGATGGCGTAGGCCAGCTGGCACAGCACGCGGGTCGCCGCGCCGGACGCGACGATGTTCTTGGCGATGTAGCGGCCCATGTACGCCGCGGAGCGGTCCACCTTGGAGGGATCCTTGCCGGAGAAGCAGCCGCCGCCGTGGGCGCCGTGGCCGCCGTAGGTGTCCACGATGATCTTGCGGCCGGTGAGGCCGGAGTCCGCGGCCGGACCGCCGATCACGAAGCGGCCCGTCGGGTTGATCAGGTAGCGGGTCTTGTCGTCGAGCATGTCGGCGGGCAGCACCGGCTTGATCACCTGCTCGCGCACGAACTCGGCGATCTCGTCCAGCTCCACGTGCTCGCCGTGATGCGTCGACACGACCACCGTGTCCACGCGCTTGGGCTTGCCGTCCTCGTACTCGACGGTGACCTGGGACTTGCCGTCGGGGCACAGCCAGTCCACCACGCCGGCCTTGCGCACGGCGGCGAGGTTGTGGGTGACCTTGTGGGCCGCGAGGATGCTCAGCGGCATCAACTCGTCGGTCTCGTCCACGGCGTAGCCGAACATCATGCCCTGGTCGCCCGCGCCCTGCTCCTCGAAGAGGCCCTCGCCAGCGGTCACGCCCTGGGAGATGTCGGGGGACTGCTGCTCGAGCGCCATCTGCACGTCACACGTGCCCGCGTCGAAGCCCAGCGCCGGATCGTCGTAGCCGATGTCGCGGATGGCGTCTCGCGCCACGGCGACCAGATCCGTGTCGGTGTTGCTGGTCACCTCGCCGAACAGCAGGATCATGTTGGACTTGGTGGCGGTCTCGCAGGCCACGCGGGACGTGGGGTCGCCTGCCAGGAGAGCGTCGAGAACAGCGTCGGAGACGGCATCGCAGACCTTGTCCGGATGACCTTCGGTGACCGATTCGCTGGTGAAGTAGTGCTTGGTCGTCGGCATGATATCTCCCTCGGTGCAGCGCCTCGGCGCAGCTAGAAGCGCGCATCATAGCTTCGACGAACGGGATTGCCAAACGCCTGCATGTATTGAACGCACGAAAGGGGTGGAATGGGGGGCGAGCGGGGGGAGGCGGGGCCGCGCGACCGCGGCCCGGCGTCAGAAATCGCCGAGGTCGTCGGCGGTGGGCTGGTCGCGGTGGGATGACCGCCCCTTCTTCTGCTTCATCCGATCCTTGTACCGGCGGGCCTGTCGCTCGACCTTGTCCATGACCAGGTCGATGGCCGCGTACATGTCCTCGGCCTTCTCCGAACCCTTGAAGGTCACGTCCTTGGCCAGGATGGTGACCTCGGCGATGTGGTTGAAGCGCTCCATGGACAACACGACGTTGGCGTCGGTGGCCTTGACCAGGTACTTGCGAACCTTCTCGAGCTTGAGGTGGCTGTAGTCCTTCAGAGCCTGGGTTGTCTCGATGTTCCTGAAGGTCACGTTGACGTTCATAGGCGATGGCTCCTAGATGATCTTCTTTCTTCGTGACGAGGAAAGAATGCCTAGCATCTCCCGGTACTTGGCAACCGTACGACGGGCGATGTTGATGTTCTGCTGCTTGAGGACCTTGACGATCTGCTGGTCGCTGTGCGGCTTGTGCGGGTTCTCCCCGGCGATGATCTTGCGGATGCGGTCCTTGACCATCTCCGAGGCCACGTCCTCGCCGTGCACGCGCGAGATGCCGCTGTTGAAGAAGAACTTGAGCTCGTAGATCCCCTGCGGGGTGTGCACGTACTTGTTGGTGGTGACGCGGCTGATGGTGGACTCGTGCATCTCGATGTCCTCGGCCACGTCCCGCAGGATCATCGGCTTGAGGCCGGAGATGCCCTTCTCGAGGAAGTCCTTTTGCCGCGTCACGATGCTCTCGACCACCCGGTAGATGGTCCGCTGCCGCTGGTGGATGGACTTGATCAGCCACGCGGCCGACCGCAATCGATCCTGCAGGTACTCCTTGTCGTCCCGATCGGCCCGCTTGTACACGTCGCGCACGTACGGGCTCACCCGCAGCCGCGGCAGGCCGTCCTCGTTGAGCTGGATGACGTATTCGCCCCCGATCTTGCGCACGTACACGTCGGGGGTGATGTACTGGGCGTGGCTGGACGAGAACGGGCGGCCCGGCTTGGGCTCCATCTCCTGGATGACCTTGATCACCTCGGCCACCCGCGGCAGGCCCACACCCAGGGTCCGGGCGATGCCCTGGTAGTTCCGCTTCTCCAGATCACCGAGGTGGTTGCCGATCACCTCGCGCAGCAGTCGATCGTCCGGGTGCAGGACCCTGGCCTGGGTCAGCAGGCACTCGCGCAGGTCGCGTGACGCGACGCCGAGGGGGTCGAAGGTCTGCACCGCCTCCAGCACCGTCGCCACCGCCTCGACATCGACCGTGGCTGCCGAGGCGATCTCGTCGAGCTCCACCTGCAGGTAACCGTCGTCGTCGAGGTTGCCGACGATGTGCGCCGCGATCTGCATCTGATCGCGGGTCAGATCCGACATCTGCAGCTGCCACAGGACGTGTTCGGTGAGCGTGTCGCTCTGGGTGAGGTTGGTCTCCGGGGGCGGCAGATCGTCGGCGATGGTCGGCCCCATGGAGCCGCGGGGGGCCGGCTTGAACTGGTCGTCGAGGTATTTCTCCCAGTTGATGTCCTCGCCGCGCGGGTCGGTGACCTCTCCGGGCTCGGGGGTCTCCGGGGGAGCGGGGGGTTCCTCGGCGGCGCGCTCCTCGGGGGTCGTCGCTTCGGCCTGCGCCTCCTCGAGCGCCGGATTCTCCACCATCTGCTCGGAGATATGCTCGGAGAGCTCGATGTGGTTGAGCTGGAGTAGCTTGATGGCCTGCTGCAGCTGGGGTGTCATCACCAGCTGCTGGGTCATCTTGAGGGCTACCTTCATCTCAAGGGCCATAGTGCTCCTGCTCTGCGCTCCCTTCCCTCGGTGATGGACTGGACTGGCGGCTCCCCTGTGGCGCGTGGGCGTCCGGCCCACCAGGTCATTATAGCAACGGCGCCATTTTGCGACTATCGAGCCACGTTGGACGATCACGCTCGGCGGTCACAGGGAGAACCCCTCGCCCAGGTACATCTTCCGGACCACCGGATCCGCCACGACCTCGTCCACATCGCCGGCCGCGGCGATGCGGCCGTCCACCAGCACGTGCACCCGGTCGCACAGGGGCAGCAGCTGCCGCGCCCCGTGATCCGTCAGCAGCAGCCCCAGCCCGCGCTCCCGCAGCGCCGTCACCTGATCGGCCAGCTCGGCCGCCATGCGCGGATCGATGGCCGCGAACGGCTCGTCCAGGATCAGCACCTGCGGTTCCACGCACAGCGCGCGGGCGATCTCGGCGCGACGCCGTTCCCCGCCCGACAGGGTGGACGCGCGCTGCCCCAGCGCCGCCTCCAACCCCACGTCCCGCGCCAGCCGCGCGGCGCGGTCGGTGCGCTCGCTCCGGGGGCAGCCGGACAGCTCCAGCGCCGCGAGCAGGTTCTGCTCCACGGTCAGGCCGCGGAAGATGCTCGAGCCCTGCGACAGGTAGCCCAGCCCCAGCCTCGCCCGCGCGTGCACGGGCAGCCCCGAGATGTCGCGCCCGGCCAGCGACACCGAGCCGCGGGTAGGCCGCAGCAGGCCGATGATCATCTTGAAGATGGTGGTCTTGCCCGCGCCGTTGGGGCCCAGCAGCCCCACGATCTGTCCCGGCGCCACGGCCAGATCGATGTCCGAGACCACCTCGCGGCGCCCGAAGCTGCGGGCCAGGCCGCGGGCGACCAGCCCTCGATGGGAGACTTCGGCCACGTCGTCAGCCCTCGAACACGGCCTGGCACCCCTCGCAGGTGATCTCGCCGCCGTCCACGTAGAACCGGATCACCGAGCCCCGCAGGTGCACCTTGCCCTGCTCCAGGTAGGGCTGCCCCGTCAGGACCACCGTGCCCGTCGCCCGGTCGAACTCGGCTCGCTCGCCCCTCGCCAGGCGGTCGCCCTGGCGGATCTCCACGGTCCCCGAAGCCACCACCCCCCGCACCCCATCCGACGCCTCGTCGTACCGGACCAGCAGCTCCTCGCACAGCAGCACCAGCGTGCCCTGTGTCACCTCCACCGCCCCCGAGAAGTGCCCCTCGTGCTGCTTCACGTCGATCCGGAACCGCTCCGCGCGGATCTCCAGCGGCGCCTTCGCCTCCAGCAGCGCCCGGATGTCCCCCTCCGCGGCCACCTCACCCGTCAGGTCCACCGTGCCCCGCTCGCCGCTGAGCTGCAGCTCGTCCCCCACGTCCAGCCGCGGCTGCGCCACCGTCATGGGCTGCCCGGCCTCCCCCTCCACCTCCTGCGCCTGCACGGTCACCGCGGGCATGCCCTCCAGCGCCAGGTCCAGCGTCACGCCTTCGGCGCGCACCTTGGCGTCGTCCGCCGGCGCCCCGGAGGCCACCGCACCCAGCAACGTCAGGCTCAACACCAGACCCTTCATCCAGGATTCCTCCAGCGATCGTGCATCCACACCCACTGTTGGGGGTGTTCGAGGATCGCCTCCTCGATCCATCCGGATATCTCAGCTGTGACGGTATCGTCCCCGCCGTCCGAGGGCAACAGCGGGCCGAAGGCGATCCGGTAGCGGCCGTCGGGAAGACGGGTGCAGCGGCCCGCGCCGAGGGGGACACCGGCGGCGCGGGCGAGGCGAGCCGCAGCGGTGGAGGTCCAGGCGTCGGAGCCGAGGAACGGCACCGAGGTCCCGCGGCCCGGGAGGTGCTGGTCGATCAGGAACGCGACGTGATCACCGCGCTCGAGGGCTCGGTGGGCCTCGCGCAGGCCGCGGCGGTCGGGGAGCAGGGCGCGGATGCCGTGGCGCAGCCGGAGGCGGCGTACCCAGGCGTCCAGGGCCGGGTAGTGGATCGGGGCGACCAGGGCGTACACGCGAATGCCCTGCGCCGCGGCCCACGCGGCGGGGAGCTCCCAGTGACCCACGTGGCCGGTGATCCAGACGGTGCCCTTCGAAGCCTCGAGCCGCTGTCGCAAGGTCCCCTCCCCTTCCACGACGACGAGGCGGTCCAGCGCCTCCCGATCGGTGGGCAGGGTGCAGGCGTCGGCGACACACAGGCCGAGGTGGGTGAAGACCTCGGGGACGGAGGGGCGGTCCTGCGGCGCGATTCGCTCGAGCTGAACCGCAGCCCTGCGGGCGTCAGACCTCAGGAAGATCGGGGCGATACGGCCGCCGAGGCGGCCGAGCGCTCGGGCGAGGCCGCGGGGAAGGTGGCGGACGACGTGGTAGGTGGTGGCGACGAGCGTGAGCAGCACCGCGCCCGTGAGGCGACGGCGGAGGGTGCGGACGCGGCGGCGGAGACGGGGCACGGAGGGATTATGGTCGAAACCGGCGCTCCATGTGTCGAGAACCAGGCCCCGATCCGCCCCCCAAACGGGGACATACGTAACTTGGTCGCCCCAAAGCTTCGATCCACAACCCAAGCCCCTGAGCAAGTTAACGTGTGTCCCCGTGTCGCCCCCAGATCCCCGACGCAGTCCGGCGACAGCCGCCAACGACCTGATCCCCGATGGAAGACGGGCGCTGGAGCGCCCGAGAAGACGTTCCCACGGGGGACCGTGGGAACGAGGATCCGGAATCGGAATCGGGAGCGGGTGCGGGAGCGGAGTGCCGACACAGAACCACCACGAGCCCGGCCGAAGCCAGGCTCGTGGACGGATACGGTCGGGTCGAGTTCTAGCGCTTGCTGAACTGGAACCGCTTGCGGGCGCCGGGCTGCCCGTACTTCTTGCGCTCCTTGATCCGCGCGTCGCGGGTCAGGAAGCCGGCCTTCTTGAGCAGGGGACGGAAGTCGCCGTTGACCTCGGTGAGGGCGCGGGAGATGCCGTGCTTGATCGCTCCGGCCTGGCCGGCGGGGCCGCCGCCGCGGACGTTGACATAGATGTCCACGGTCCCGTCCATCTCGGTGAGCTGGAGGGGCTGGTGGATGATCATCTTGAGCGTCTCGCGGGGGAAGAACTCGTCCAGCGTGCGCTTGTTGACGAGAAACTGACCGTTACCGGGCCGCATGTACACGCGGGCCGTGGCTCGCTTGCGTCGTCCGGTGGCGTAGTAGACAGGGGTGGCCTTGGGCATCGATTCGCTCGCTACAGCGGCAGCGGTTCGGGCTGCTGCGCCTCATGGGGATGGTCGGGACCGGCGTAGACCTTGAGCTTGCCGAACTGGGCGCGTCCCAAGCGACTCTTGGGCATCATCCCCTTGACGGCATGCAGCACGACCTCGGTGGGTTTCGTCTTCAACATCCGCTCGATCGACGTGGACTTGATTCCACCGATGTAGCCGCTGTGGCGGAAGTACTCCTTGGATTCGAGCTTCCGGCCGGTCAGGGCGACCTTCTCCGCGTTGATCACGACCACGAAGTCGCCAACATCAACGTGGGGGGTGAAAATCGGCTTGTGCTTGCCGCGCAGAATCGTCGCGAGGCGGGTGGCGAGACGACCGAGGGTCTTGCCCTCGGCATCCACCACGTACCACTTCTGTTCGATCTCGCCGGAAGTCACCTGCTCCTTGCGAGCCATGGTGGTCTTCATCTTGAACTCCAGTCGTCGGGCACACGCCCGGCTCAGTGGACGACGCTGTTTACCGAAGGGGACTGGGGTTGTCAAGGGCCTTGATGGTGGTCGCGACGCTTCAAAAAGCGAGACCAGCGGCGGCGATCACGGCCAGATGGGGCAGGCCGGCCCAGCCGCCGGAGACCTCGATCTGGAGCCGCAAGGGGCCGTGGGGGAGCGCGACCAGGCCGCCGGCCGCCGCCACGCCGGCCTGGAGCGGTCGGTGCTCGTTGGGGCGAAGCAGGGCGCGCACGCCGACGTAGGGGCGCACGACGCGGTAGCCGAAGGCGTAGCGCAGACCCAGGCCGACGAGCGGGACGACGTTGGTGGCGTCGGCCAGGACCTCCGCCTCGTCCACGAAGGTCCCCAGGCCCAGGGTGGCGGCGAGGTCCAGGGCCAGTCCGTGGACGATGCGTACCTCCACGCCGATATGCAGCGCGCCCAGCGTGTCGCGACTGGCGCGCTCGTCGGTCCGCTGGACGAGCAGGCCGCCGCCCACGGCCAGCCCCAGCCGGGGGCCGGGCCGCTTTCGCCATCGATCGCCCCCGGTCGCCTCGGGAGGCTCCACGTAGCCCCCCTTCGCGGCGTAGAAGGCATGCACGCGCTCGGGTTGGGTGTCGGGGGCTACGAAGACGCGATCCACGCCACGAGCGGCGGCGAGGGTGCCCAGCGCCTCGAGCGCCCCCTGCAGGGACAGGCCAGGCGCGCCAGGGCCGGCCAGGATGGCGGCGTCCAGGCCCCCACGCCCGAGCAGGGCGGCGGGCAGGTCTGCGCTGACCTCGAGCTCCACGCTGTGCACCTTGCCGCCCCGGGTGAGGTACTGCACCAGGTGAGGACCGGCCGTGAGGGCCCGCTCCCCTACCCCGAGATCCACGATCTCACCGTCCACGCGGATCTCCACGGCCGCGCCGTCGGGATCATGGATCTCCAGCCGGCTGACGCCGGACATGAGGACCTGCTCTCGGGCGGCGAGGAAGATCTGCTGCGCCTCGGGGCTGTAGTCCGTGTCCCAGCGAGCGCCATCGTCGGCGAGCACGGCGTCGACGAAGTGGCGCTGGGCGCCATCCGTGTCCCCCACGTTGAAGGCGAGCAGACCTCGGTGGAAGTGGTAGCGCCACACCGTGGCGGTGTCCACGAGCTCGGACAGGCACACGAAGCCGGCGCGAGCGTCGTCGAAGTGGCGGCGCGCGGTCTCGTCGTCCAGCTCATCGAGGCTGCCGACGGCGCGGGTCAGCTCGGCCTCCACCTGCTCGACGGTCCAGGGGGCGCCGGCGCAGACGTCGCTGCGCACACCGCCGACCACCCACACCGCGGCGGCAGAGGGCGCGGGCACCTCGGACACGTGGAGCGCGTCCGAGGCGGTGGAGTCGGAGAAGGCCCTGGCCCGAGCGAGGGCGGATCGCGCGCGCCCGTCGGACCCGGACGCGGGGCCGTGCACCACGAGATCGGCAGCGAAGGCCGGCAGGGGAACGAGGGAGAGCAGCAACGTCAGCAAGATCGCGGTACGTGGCGGATTCACAGCACTCCCGGGGCGAGGGGCAGGCCCATGTCCAGCAGCAGGTGGTCGCGCCACGCCGGCAGGAACGCGTCGTCGGCCTTGTGACACTGGCCGTAGAGTTCACGCGCGCCGTCCTGGTCCCCGATACGGTGGAGCAGGCGGGCCTTGCCGTGCAGGCCGAGCAGGTGGCCGGGGTGGTAGTCGTGCAGCCGCGTGTAGCGCTCCTCGGCACGGTCGTTGCGCGCCTCTTCCTCGAGCATCCGGGCGGAGAGGTACAGGTACAGCGGCTTGGTCGGGGCCTGCTCCTCGGCCGTGGTGAACAGCTCGGCGGCCGTGTCCACGCGCCCGTCCCGCCACGCCATGCGCCCCATGTAGAGCCAGTGGATGGGCTCCCCTGGGCGCCCCTCGGAGACGGCGAGGAACAGGGGCGCGGCCCGTTCGTGGTCGCCCACGTAGTAGTAGAACAGCGCCCTGAGCATGGTGTGCTCGACGCTCGAGGCGTCGGTCTCCTCGAGGGTCCTCGCCGTATCGATCATGCTCTGCTCGAGGGGGGCGAGCTCGAAGCGGGCGAAGTAGTCCCGGTTCGGCTGTGGAGTCAGCGGGACGTCCTCCGCGTGGTCGTACAGGGTCCGTATCAGGCGCCGCACCTCGCCGAGGTTGTCGTACTGGGCGAGGAAGTGGATCAGCGAGAACGTGGCCGCCGCGTAGCCCGGATCGAGCTCGGTGGCCTTGTGGAAGGACCCCACGGCGGCCTCGAGGTCGTTGCGGTGCATGTGCATCTGCCCCAGCAGGAACCAGGCGGCGGCCTCCTCGCACTGCGCCTCCTCCAGCGCGGCGGTCAGCGGGCCGATGGCGTCGGCCACCTCGGCCTCGGCCAGCCGCACCTTGGCCTGCTGGAAGTGGGCGGGGATGTCGCCGGGGTCGCGCGCCACGAGCGGGTCCAGGTAGCGGTGCGCCTTGCCCAGGGCGCCGTCGAGCCGGTAGATGGTGCCCAGGTGCCGCGCGGCGCGGTCGCGCAGCTCCGGGCGCTGGTCGATGTTGGGCTGCGCCAGGAGCCGCAGCAGGTTCTCGGCGGCGGCGTCCAGGTCGTCCTCGTCCTGGTAGCGGAAGATGGCGTCGCGCAGCAGCGCGTCGGCGTGGTTGCCGTCGTGCCGCAGGGCCACGCGCACGTTCTCGCGCGCTGCGTCCAGCGCGCCCACCTCGGAGAACACGTCGGCCATGGCCACGGCCGCGCTGGCCCCCCGGCGTCCCTCGGCCGGGACGCGCTTGAGGGTGGCCAGGGCGCCGCCGAGGTCGCGCGCCCGGCGCTGGGTCTCGGCCAGCAGCAGCAGCGCGTCGGTGGGGTCCTCGCCCAGCGAGGCGCGCTTCTCGAGGAATCCCACGGCCTCGGTGTAGCGCTCGAGCTCCATCAGGCAGCGGCCGATCTCCAGCAACGCCTCTGCGTCCTGCGGGTACAGCGCCAGGACCTTGCGCCACTCCTCGACCCCGGCCTCGTATCCGCGCAGACTCATGGAAACGTGGGCGCGCACGCGGTGGGGGCGAGGATCGTCGGGGTGAACGTCCTCCACCGCGTCGCAGTACGACAGAGCCCGCTCCACGGTGAAGTCGGCTCCGGCACGCTCGAGCTGCGGCGAGATGAAGGCGATGCCCATCAGGGCGTCGGCCGAGGCTTCGTCCAGGGACAGGGCCTTGCGGTACTCCTCGAAGGCGGCCTTGTGCGACAGCGCCGTGCCCTCCAGGGAGAGCTGGTCCCCCTTGCGCACGTGCTCGGCGGCCGTGCCGCCCACCTGGGGATAGTCGGCGCGCGCGCGCTCGAGGTCCTCGGCCACGATGGGGTGGCCGGCCAGCCCCTCGGGGCGCCGGTCGCCCGGGTTGAGCACGACGAATACGGCGATCACGAGGAAGATGGCGAGGGCCACCACCAGGGCGATGATGGTCCGCCCGATCCCGGTAGCGGCACGCATCTTCAGGGTTGCTCGGGTCGGTTTACGCGTCGTCAACGGAGCCCTCTCCCCGCTGTTCCCCTCCCGCTGCCGGGCTCAGAGCTCCATACGGCGGAAGAAGATGTCGCCCACGCCCATGCGGTAGTCGGTCCATACGAAGTACAGCTCCCCATCCTCCAGCGCCATCTCCATGCCGATGGAGCGTGCGGTGAAACGCTCGTCATCGTCGACGCGGATCTCCTCGTCGAACCAGGTCTCGCCGCCATCGGAGCTGTAATTGTACAGGATGTCTTCCCAGTCGCCGTTGGCCGGGTTCCCGGCGTCGGTCCACGCGATCACCAGGTCGCCGTTGGGGCGCCCGATCATCTTGGGCTCGATGCTGTGGTATCCGCCGCCGTCCGAGTCCACCGCGATCTCCTCGGACCAGGTCTCACCCACGTCGGTGGAGCGGGTGAAGAACACGTCGAAGCCCTCGTTGTGGCGGTCGTCGCGGAAGGCGATCAGCGCGTTGCCGTCCACCACGTCCACGACGGGGAAGAGGGAGTCCGAGACGCTGGGCCCGTCGCCGGCGTCGAGCCTCACCGGCGCGCCGAAGGTGATGCCGTGGTCGATGGACACCGCTCCGTAGATGTCGCTCAGCGTCCCGTTGCGCAGATCGTGCCAGGCCACGACCACCAGCCCCTCGGCCTCTGCGTCCACGGCCGCACCAAAGGACTCGGCCGAATCGCAGCCCACGATCTCGCCGTTGAGCAACTCCTCGTCCACGTCGATGCGCGTGTCCGGATTCATCCACACCGCGCCGTTGTCGTCGGTGGTGTTGAAGTAGATGTCGTTGACGCCGTTGCGCAGGTCCTCCCACACCACGTGGACGCGGCCGGCGCCGTCAGCGGACATGCGGGGCTTGGCGCTGTAGGCCGCGCCGTGATCGTCCTTGTCCACGCGCTGATCGCCGGTCCAGGTCATGCCGCCGTCGGAGGAGTAGTTGAAGTAGATGTCGTACGCCCCGTCGCGGCCGTCGTACCACGACACGTAGATGTTGGACGTCTCCAGCAGGATCTGCGGATCCAGGGAGTTCCAGTCCCCCTCCTCGTCCGCCGTGAGGTTGACGTCCTCGTCCAGCCACATGCCGCCAGCGTTGGAGGACAGGTTGTAGTAGATGGCCTTGTTCTTGAGGTCGCCGTCGCGGTCGTCCTCCCAGACGATGTAGACCTTCTCACCGCTACACGCGAGGGCCGGGTTCTCCGCCGTCCAGTCCCCGTGCGGGTTGCTGTTGATGCGCATGTCCGTGCCGTTCCACGAGTCGCCGCCGTCCTGGGACACCTGCAGGTAGACGTTGTGGGTGCCCGTCGAGCGGTCGTCGTGCCACGCCACGTAGACGAAGTTCCCCGAGACGCACAGAACGGGCGGGGAGGACTCGGGATCGGGCTCGAAGTCGTCACCGTGATCGATGCGCTCGTCTTCCCACTCGGGCATCCCCCCCTGTTCCTCGGGACATCCAGTGAGGAGAACAGCTGCAGCGGTGAGGGTTGCGAGGAGGATCCGTCCGGTAGTCATCGTCTCGTCCTTTCAGTCCTAACCCCTCGAAAATACGGGATAAATTAGTCATTTTCGCGAGGCCCCCTAATATAACACCCGTTCGAAGGCCGGAAACAGGGGTTTTTTGTGGGTTCGTAGTGGACGCGGCTGGCCGATGTGGTATCTATGCCGGACCGAATCCGGGGCAGGATTCCGCAGCCCCGCGACGTTGTTCAACGGAGGACGTCGATGCTGGACAAGAGCAAACTCGGCAGGAAATTCACCTGCTTCAAGTGCGAGTGCAAGTTCTACGATCTCAACCGCAAGGAGCCGCTGTGCCCCGCCTGCGGTGCGGATCAGCGCGAGGATCCCAACCCGGATCCGCGCGACGCTTTCCTCGCCAAGTACCGCTGGGCCGCTCCCGAGAAGGAGGAGCCCAAGGAGCCCGTCAAGGAGGAGTCCGAGGACGACTTCGAGGACGACCTCATGGACGACGAGGACATCGACGATCTCCTCGACGACGACGCCGACGGCGACGACGCGCCTGCCGCGGACGCCGGTGGCGACGAGGAGGCCGCTCCCGGTGGCCAGAAGGTCGATATCGACGCCCTGGGCGGCGACGAAGACGATGATGACGCGCCCGTGGACGGTGGGGACGACCTCCCCATCGACGACGACCTCAAGGCGGAGCTCAAGGCCGACATGCCTGAGGAGTCCGCTGACGAGGACGAGGCGGAGGAGAAGCCCGCCAAGAAGAAGAAGGCGGCCAAGAAGAAGAAGGCGCCGGCCAAGAAGAAGGCGCCGGCCAAGAAGAAGGCGCCGGCGAAGAAGAAGGCGGAGCCCAAGAAGAAGGCGGAGCCCAAGAAGAAGGCACCGGCGAAGAAGAAGGCGGAGCCCAAGAAGAAGGCGGAGCCCAAGAAGAAGGCGG
>CAZLEO010000273.1:0-12789 GCA_964558555.1 uncultured Rickettsiales bacterium
CATCCACCCCCCCCCCCCCCCCCCACCCCTGTGCTACTTGCGTTTGCGGCCACCACCGCGCGGGGGGCGGCCGCCGTCGCGGGCGGCCTTGAGGAGCTCCTCGTGGCCGGGGAGGTCGCTCAGATCGGGGAGGAAGACGATCTCGATGCGGCGGTTGGTGGCCTTGTGGTTCTCGGCGTCGTTGCGGGCGATGGGGGCGTGCTCGCCGTAGGTGGCGGCGGAGAGCTGCGTGGCGGACATGCCGTTGTCGACCATGAACTGCACGACGTTGAGGGCGCGGGCGGCGCCGAGGTGCCAGTTGCTGGGGAACTCCGACGTGGCGATGGGATCGTCGTCGGTGTGGCCCTGGACCTGGAACTCGCGGTCGGAGCGGCGGCCGAGGAGGCGGGCGACCTCGCCGATGTTGGCCTGGCCCTCCTCGGACAGCTCGGCGGAGCCCGACGGGAAGAGGACGTCGGCGGCCATGCCGATGGTGATGGAGCCCTTCTCCACCTTGAGCTCGAGCACGCCGCGGTCGATCAGGGGCTTGAACTCCTGGACGAGCTCCACGTAGGCCTGCACGCGGGCCTTGGTCCGCTCCTTCATCTTCTCGACCCTGGCCTCGAGCTTCGCGGATTTCTGCTGCTCCTCGGTCAGCTGGGACGAGCAGGTGTCGTACTTCTGCTCCATCTCGAGGTACTGGGACTTGGAGACGCACCCCACGAGCGTCGAGACGACGAACAACAACAAGACTGTGCGGACCATCGGGCTCCCTCCTCACCGGTTGGTGGGGCGAAGCCTATCACGAAGGCGAGGGGCGCCTGCGGCGCGGCCACACGGCGTAGGCCAGCAACGGAGAGAACAGCAGCAGCTCGGTGCGGATGACGGGCCAGCCCTCGGCGGAGAGGGCCGAGGGGCCGATGCTGGACACGGGGATGGGCCGCCAGGGGGCGAAGATCCGCTCGGTGGACAGCGGCCAGAGCACGGCGATGCCGTGGCCGCCGCTGGTGAGGGTGTCGAGGAGGCCGTGGCTGACGGAGACGAGCGCGGCGACGAGGAAGACGCGCCAGAAGGGCTGGCGCAGCAGCTTGCCGACGGCGCCCGCGACCGCGGCGAGGGCGAGGCCCATGGCGGGGGAGTGGAAGGCGCCGCGGTGGCCCCACTCGGCGCCGTAGGGGATGCCCAGGCCGAAGGCGATCACGTCGAGGTCCGGGGCCATGGACGCGGCGACGAAGCCGGTCATGGAGGCGGCGAGGCGGACGCCGGAGGGATCGCGACCGGCGTACAGCCGGCCGGCGGCGCAGCCGATGATGGCGTGTCCGATCCCGGGCATGGGCCGCCTCCTGCGAGAACGACGACCCGCGCGATCGCGGCGCTATTCCTCGGTGGGTTCCCCCAGCCAGCCCTGCTCCCGCGCCGTGTCCAGCGCCAGGTCCCGCAGGCCGGCCATGTAGGCGGGGTGTGTGCCGGGGGCGGCGCCGCGGCGGAACAGGGTGATGTGGGCCTCGCGGGCGACCTCGGCGAGGTCGCGGTCGAGGTCGTCGAGGGTCTCGAGGTTTTCGGAGGTGAAGCTCAGCGGCTGCACGATGAGGGCGCGCACGCCCTTGCCGGCCAGGCGGCGGGCCTCGTCCTCCACGTCCGGCTCGAGCCAGCGAGCCGGGCCGACGCGGCTCTGGAACGCCAGGCTCCACGGCAGGTCCGGGCCCATGCGCTCGACCACGGCGTTGGCGGTCGCGGCCACCTGTTCGGGGTAGGGATCGCCGTTGCGCACACGGCTCAGGGGGATGCCGTGGGCCACGAACAGCAGGTGGGGTGTGGCGTCTCCGAGGGCAGGCAGGGAGGCCAGCGCGTCCTCCACGGCCTGCGCGTGCGCCTCGACCAGGCCGGGCAGGTCGGGGTACGCGTCCACGGCCGCCACCTCCATCTCGCGGGGCTCGGCCGCGCGGTGCAGGGCGGCCAGGGCCGTGGCCGTGGTGGTGGTGGAGTACTGGGGGAAGAGGGGCAGCGCGATGACCCGGGTGACGTCGCGCCGCAGCAGCGCGTCGAGGGCCTCGCCCATGCTCGGGTGGCGGTAGCGCATGGCCGCGCGCACGGGGCGACCGAGCAGCTCCTGCAAGGCGACGGCCTGGTCGATGCAGGCCTCGAGCAGGGGCGACTTCCCGCCGAGGCGGCGGTACCGCTCCGTCGAGTGGGGCGCGCGTCGCCACGAGATGAAGCCGGCCAGCAGGGGACGGATCGGCCAGGGCACGCCGAGGATCGCCGGATCGTTGAACAGCTCCTGCAGGAACGGCCGCACGTCGTCCTCGGACGCTGGGCCGCCCATGTTGAGCAGGACCACACCCACGTCGTCGGCGAGCTGGACGGATTCGGTCATACGGTCCTGGAGTACCTCACCGGGCGATCCGCCCCGGCGCCCAGGTAGGTGTCGAAGGCCATACACGGGATACGCACGAGGAACCGACCGCGGGGCGTGATCCGTATCCCGTCGTCGTCCAGCTCCAGCAGGCCGTCCGCGGCCAGGGGCTGCAGCGCCTCCAGCTCCGGCCCGAACCTCCGGTCGAAGGCCACGCCGTGGTCCCGCTCGAAGCGGTCGAAGTCGATGCGCAGGTTGCACGACAGGTCGAGGATCACCTCGCGTCGCAGCTGATCCTCCTCGTCGAGGATCAGGGCACGCTCCCACGGCATGCGGCCCGCGTCCATGTGACCGCGCCAGGGCCCGTGGTCCTTGCAGTCCTGGGCGTAGGTGGCCCCCACCGCGCTGATGGCCGACACGCCCAGGCCCAGCTGGTCGAGCCCGCGGCGGGTGGTGTAGCCCATGAAGTTGCGGTGCAGCGAGCCCTCGGCCATGGCCACGGCGAGCTCGTCGTCCGGGCGGGCGAAGTGGTCGAAGCCGATGGCCACGTACCCCGCGTCGATGAACCGCTCCCAGGCGATGCCCAGCATCTCGACGCGGTCGCGGGCGTCGGGCAGGGGGTGGCCCTCGAGCGCCTCCTGGTGGGGCCGCATCCACGGCACGTGGGCGTACCCGAACACGGCGATGCGGTCCGGAGCCATCTCCACCACGCCGTCGATGGTGCGCGACCAGCTCTGCGGCGTCTGGCCCGGCAGCCCCTGGATGAGGTCGAAGTTCACCGACTGCGCCCGGTCGGACAGCCACGCGGCCAGCTCCTCGACCATCTCCCGGGGCTGGACGCGGCCGACGACGGCCTGGACGTCGGGGTCCAGGTCCTGCACGCCGAGACTGAAGCGGTTGAACCCGTGCTCCAGCAGGACCTCGAGCAGCGCGTGTTGCACGGTGCGCGGGTCCACCTCGGCGGACAGCTCTGCGCCGTCCACGGCCGACCAGCGGCCCAGCAGTCCGGTCAGCAGCCGGTCCATGGTGTCCGGGGCGAGGATGGTCGGCGTGCCGCCCCCCAGCGCCAGCTGCCGCAGGCCGCGCTCGCCGACCAGCTCCTGGGCGATGGCCGCCTCGGCCAGCAGCGCGTCCACGTAGTCCGACCGTGGATCCCCGCTGCACTCCTGCAACACCTCGGTGTGGCAACCGCAGTACAGGCAGCGTCGGTGGCAATACGGCACGTGCACGTACACCGACAGGTCTGCCGCCGCTCCCTCACGCCAGATTCGCTCCACGGCGTCGCGGTCGTACTCGGTGGAGAAGTGCGGCGCCGTGGGGTAGCTGGTGTAGCGCGGGCCGCGGGTGGAGTACTTCTCCACGATCGCCCAGGGGATCTGTCTTGGGTCCACGGATCAGCCCTCGCCCAGCTCCAGCACCGCGTCGACGAAGGCGCCGGCGCCCTCGACCGGGGTGCCGGGCAGGATGCCGTGGCCGAGGTTGAACACGTGGCCCGTGCTGCGGCCCAGATCGCGGTGGATGGCCCGCACCCGCGCGCGGATGCGCTCGGGCGGCCCGAACAGCTCCACTGGATCGAGGTTGCCCTGCACGGTCACGTCGTCGCCCAGGGCGGCGGCGGTGGCGGCCAGATCCGTGCGCCAGTCCACGCTGATCACGTCGGCGCCCGCCGTGGCGGCGTGGGGCAGGATCCCGGCGATGCCGTTGGCGAAGAGGATGCGTGGCACGCCAAGGCCGGCGAGGCGGTCCAGGATGCGTCGCGTGGGTGGCAGGGCGAACCGCACGTAGTCCTCGGGCTGTAGCCCGCCCGCCCAGGTGTCGAAGATCTGCACGGCGTCGGCGCCGGCCTTCACCTGCAGCTCGAGGTGCTCCGCCACCACGTCGGCGATGCGGTCGAGCAGGGCCGTCGCCCGGGCCGGGTCCCGGTACATCATCGTCTTGATGCCCTCGTTGTGGCGGCTGCCCCCGCCCTCGACCATGTACGACGCCAGCGAGTAGGGCGCACCGGCGAAGCCGAGCACGGCGCGCTCGCTCCCCATCTCCGCCCGCAGCAGGCGGATGGCCTCGTACACGTAGCCCAGCGCCGACGAGACGTCCCGCGGCACCAGGCTGTCGGGGTCCGTGTCCATGCCCAGCGGCGGGCTCAGGCGCGGGCCGCCCTCGGGGTACCGCACGGTCTGCCCCATGGCCTCGGGGATGACGAGGATGTCCGAGAACACGATGGCCGCGTCCAGGTCGAACCGCCGCAGGGGCTGCAGGGCCACCTCCAGGGTCAGCTCCGGCGTCTGGCACACCTCGGTGAAGGAGTGCTTCGCGCGCAGCTCCAGGTACTCGGGGAGGTAGCGTCCGGCCTGGCGCATGATCCACACCGGCGGACGATCCACCGGCTTGCCCGTGCAGGCGGCGAGGAAGCGTTCACGACCTCTCATGGGTCCTCCTGAAGCGGCTCGTCGGCCGAGCCCTGAGTATCTTCGGTCGTCCCGGCGCAGTTGTCAGGTCCCAGGCCGTAGTGGTCGGGATTGCGGCCCACCACGGCGGCGGCCACGAGGCTCGGGATACGCTGGCGGGCCCCCTCGTCGAGCAGCCCCGCGAGCCACAGGAACCGCACGTTTCGGCGGGGTCGCGTCCAGGCGTCCTGCTCGCGCAGGGATTCGACGGTGCCGGCGATGGCCTGGTCGCGCGCGAGTGTGGCCAGCAGGATCGACGAGGTGCTCAGCGCCTCCACGTCGTTTTGCAGGCGCGTCGCGATGGCCTCGGTGGAGGCCAGCGCGTCCAGGCGCAGGTCGTTGCCCTCGTCGTCGAGGAGATCCAGCGTGCGGGCCTCCTCCGCGCCGATGCCCCACGGCCCCAGCACGTCGGCGCCCGCGTTCTCGGCGTGCCCCAGCACCCACGGCAGGAAGGCCAGCACGTCGGGCAGGCTGTAGCGCGCCAGCACGGGCTGGATCGCCGGCATGTATTCCTCGGAGGTGCAGTAGATCGTGGCGAGCTCCTCGGTCTCGAGCCACGCCCCGATCCGCTTGCGCACCGCGGCGCGGAAGGACGCCGGCACCCGGTACGTGGGCTCGCCGAATGCCTCCAGCACGTCCTCTATCTGGCGGTCGAGGAGCGTGTCCGGGCCCCCGTGCTCCCGGCGGCCCACGAGGATCGCCGCCGCCTGGCCCTCCAGCTCCACCATCCGGTCGTGGCGCGCGGAAAGCTCCTCCAGCGATCCGGAGTCGTCCTCCATGACCGCGAGCAGCGCGTCGATCTCGTCCTCGAGCACCGCCCGCTCCTGCTCCACACCGTCGATGCGCTGGCTCACCTGCCGCTGGGCCCAGATGCCGGCGAACCCCAGGCCCGCCAGCACCAGCAGGACCACGGGGATCCAGATGGGGCGCCAGCGCTTGCGGCGCATGGCCCGGATCACCGAGGACACGTCCGATCCGGTGAGGTCCACCCGCAGCTGCGGGCCCTCGGCCCCGAGCCGGATCACGTCGCCCTGGCGCAGGTAGACCTCCCGCACCAGCCGGCCGTTGACGTAGGTGCCGTTGCGGGAGTCCCGGTCGCGCAGCAGGTAGCGGCCCTCGTGCAGCTCCACCTCGGCGTGCACCTTGCCCACCGCGCGGTCCTTGTCCGCGTGGAAGCGCACCTCGCAGTCGGGGCCGCGGCCGAGCTCGAAGTGATCGGTGTCCACCTGATCCACTCCGCCCTGGCGGGCGCCGCTGATGTGCACGAGGCTGATCAAGGCAACTTCTCCGGTGGGCCCATCCTACAGCATCAGGCGCACCACGCCCGCCACCACCACCACGGCCAGCAGCACGCGGTTGAGGCCGATGGAGCGGTGCAGCCGCGGCAGGCGCTCGTCCGCGGATTCGGCGAGGTCGCGGTAGGCCCGCACCAGATCGCCGCCGCAGTACGGCGACAGGATGCGGGGCGGCGGGGCGCCCGTGCGCGCCTGCATCTCGGCGCCCATGCGGCGCAGCACCACCACGCCGTACACGTACAGCACCGCCGCAACGGAGCCGAACAGCAGCGCCAGGGTCAGCTTGGACGGCAAGGGGCTCCCTACTCGAAGAGCTTGCGGCCGCGGGGATCGCCCACCGGGACGGGCTTGAGGGCGCGGTCGCAGCGGCGGATGAATCCGCACAGCACGTTGCCCGGGCCCACCTCGTAGAACTCGTCCACCCCCAGGTCCAGCATGGCGCGGACCGTCGGCTCCCAGCGCACCGGCGCGCACACCTGGGCCACGAGGTGGCCGAGGATGGCGCCGGGATCCCGCTCGATCTCGGCGTTGACGTTGGGGATGTAGGGCACGCCGAGATCGCCCACGGTCAGGTCCTTCAGCCGCTCGGCGAGGCGCTCGGCGGCCGGCCTCATCAGCGCGCAATGGAAGGGCGCGCTCACCGCGATCTCCGTGGCGTTGCCGCGGTGGTCCTTGCAGCGGGCCATGGCCTCGGTGACCGAGGCCTTGTCGCCGGAGATGACGTTGAGGTCGGGGGCGTTGTAGCCCGCGCTCTCCACCACGCCGCCGGTGTCCTCGCGCACGGACTCGCACACGCCGTCCACCTGCTCGGCGGTGAGCCTGAAGATCGCCGCCATCGTGCCCTCGCCCAGGGGCACGGCGTCTTGCATGAACCGGCCGCGATCGCGCACCGCGCGCACCGCCTCGCCGAAGTCCATGGCGCCGGCCGTCACCAGGGCGGAGTACTCACCCAGCGAGTGGCCCGCCACCACGTCGGGCTGCAGGTCCAGCTCGCTCATCATCGCCCGGGCAAAGGCCACCGACGTGGTCAACACGGCCGGCTGGGTCACCTCGGTCTCGGTGAGCTTCTCGATGGGGCCGTCGAGGATCAGCTCGGTGATGGAGTACCCCAGCTCGTCGTCGGCCTGCTCGTAGACCTGCCTCGCCACGGGGTACTTCTCGATCAGCCAGTCCCCCATCCCCACCTTCTGGGACGCCTGGCCGGGAAACACGAATGCGCGCATCACTACCTCCGGATCGTTCGTCGCGGGACGGGGGAGCAATACCCGACCCGGCGCGCGCGTGCAACAAGTTGGTGCCGCGCGCGCTCTCGCGTTGCATCCCGGACAGACCGAACCGATAATGACCGTCCGCAACCACACGATGAGGAGACGAGACATGGACTGGGGACTCGAAAACAGGCTGTCGAGGATCATCAATCCCAAGAGCGGCCGCACCGTCATGCTCGCGGTGGACCACGGTTACTTCATGGGAGCCACCCGCGGCCTGCACCAGCCCTACGACACGGTCAAGGACCTGCTGCCCTACGCCGACACCCTGATGCTGACCCGCGGTGTCCTGCGGGCGAGCGTGCCGGCCACCGAGACCATCCCCATCGTCCTGCGCGTCTCCGGCGGCACCTCGGTGCTGTTCGACGACCTGTCCAACGAGGAGCTGACCGTGTCCATGGAGGACGCCGTCCGGCTCAACGTCTCGGGCGTGGCCATCTCCATCTTCGTGGGGGCCCCCCACGAGAAGCAGACCCTGGTGAACATGGCCGCGCTCATCGACGAGGGCAATTCCATCGGGATGCCCGTGGTGGCCGTCACCGCCGTGGGCAAGGACATGGGCCGCAACTGGCGGTACCTGAGCCTGGCGTCGCGCATCGCCGCGGAGATGGGCTGCCACATCGTCAAGACGTACTACTGCGACGAGTTCGAGAAGGTCGCGGGCCGCTGCCCCGTGCCGGTCGTCATCGCCGGCGGCAAGAAGATCCCCGAGATGGACGCGCTGAACATGGCCTACAACGCCCTCCAGCAGGGCGCCATCGGCGTGGACATGGGCCGCAACATCTTCCAGTCGGACTGCCCCCTGGGCATGATCCAGGCCGTGCGCTCGGTCATCCACGAGGGCGCCACCGGTGAGCAGGCCTACGAGCTGTACGAGACCGTCAAGAACGACGGTTGATTCGTACCCGGGTGATTCCACAACCCAACACCAGGGGTGAGCCATGCGCGTAGCCATGTACTACCGCAACGACGACGTACGCGTGGAGGAGGTCCCCACGCCGAAACCCGGTCCGGGCGAGATCCTGGTCCGCATCGAGGCCTCCGGCGTTTGCGGCAGCGACGTCATGGAGTGGTACCGCATCAAGAAGGCCCCGCTGGTGCTCGGCCACGAGATCGGCGGCCAGATCGTCGAGCTGGGCGAGGGTGTGGACAAGTTCGCCGTGGGCGATCGCGTCACCGCCACGCACCACGTGCCGTGCCTGACGTGCCACCTGTGCCAGCGCGGCCACACCACCCTGTGCGAGACCCTGCGCACCACCAAGTTCGATCCCGGCGGCTTCTGTGAGTACGTCCGCGTGCCGGCCCTGCAGACCGACCGCGGCACCATCAAGCTGCCCGACGAGGTGAGCTACGAGGAGGCCACCTTTGTCGAGCCGTTCGGCTGTGTGGTGCGCGGCCAGCGCGGCGCCGACATCCACGCAGGCCAGTCCGTGCTCGTGCTCGGCGCCGGCCTCGCCGGGATGATGCACGTGGCCCTGGCCCGCGCGTCGGGCGCGTCCCTGGTCGTGGCCACCGACGTCCACCCGTTCCGCCTCGACGCGGCCCGCCGCTTCGGCGCCGACCTGGCCCTGGACGCCAGCACCGAGGACGTCGAGGCCCGCTTCCGCGAGCTCAACGACGGCAAGCTCGCCGACCACGTCATCGTCTGCACCGCCGTCCCCGCCGTGAACGAGCAGGCCTTCCGCCTCGTCGAGCGCGGCGGCACCCTGCTGTTCTTCGCCCTGGTCACCCCGGGCGTGGACCTCAAGTACCCCGCCTTCGACCTGTGGAACCGCGGCGTGAAGATCGTCCAGAGCTACGCCGCGGCCCTGCCCGATCTGGCCGAGGCCCTCGAGCTGATCCGCCGCAAGCGCGTGCCCGTCGAGGACATGATCACCCACCGCCTGCCGCTGGAGCGGACCTCGGAGGGGTTCGGCCTGGTGGCGTCGGCAGGGGACAGCATCAAGGTGGTCATCGAGCCGCAGCGGTAGCCCGACATGACGATCAAGGAGATCCTCGAGGCATTCGGCGTCAACACGAGCCTCGAAGACATCACCGCAGAGACGGGGATCGCGTTCACCGCTGGAGGGCTGTGCCAGGCCGTCCTGGGGATCGTCGTGTTCGTGTTCGTCGTCAGGTTCATCATCGGGATGGTCAAGGCCAACGCGGCGAGCAAGAAGGGGCGCGAGCGCCCGTTCGGCGAGCCGGTCCCCGCCACGCCCGGGGCGCCGTGTGATCTCTGCGGTCAGCCGCTGGGCGCGCAGGCGAGCCGCCTCGCGGGCCTGGACCTGTGTGACGCCTGCCTGGCCGGTGACTTCGGCCGCCGCCTGGACGGTCGCGGTCTGCAGATGCAGGAGCTGGAGTGGTTCGGATTCCCGTCCGGCGGCCGCCACGTGGGACGCGCCAGGGGCTTCGCGCGGAGCTTTGCCCTGCGCCACGGGCCCGCGGTC
The DNA here is from genome assembly GCA_964558555.1 of uncultured Rickettsiales bacterium. Lineage (GTDB taxonomy): Bacteria > Myxococcota_A > UBA796 > UBA9615 > CAYRNR01 > CAYRNR01. The sequence goes on from CAZLEO010000273.1 coordinate 9,769, forward strand.
CGGGCCACGTTCTTCAACCGGAGCGTCGAGGGATCGCTCACCCGTTCCAACGAGCTGCCGGCGAGCGCGGAGCTGGAGGCGGCGGACCCGGCCTTTTGCAGCGCCGCGTACATCGAGGCGGAGCCGACCCCGATCCTGGACGCGCTGCTGGCCCACGAGGGGCTGCGCCTGGCGATCCGGGAACACCTGAGCTACGGCGGCGGCGGGTTCGTGCTCGACGGGCCGCGCGTCCACGAGAAGGAGGGCTTCCGGGGGTCGGACGAGCAGCGGGGCAGGGCGCGGTGCTGCGGTGCGGTGCTGATGCACCACATCGAGGCGGCCTGCGCGGGCCTGTCCGTATCCGCGGATCTCGTCCAGAGCCGGAGCCCCGACCTGTCGGAGATCCTCGGTCGGCGCGTGGGCAGGGAGGTGGACGAGCTCCGGATCCGTGGCGGGGTCATCGACGACCTCGGCGACGTGATCTCGCTGGCGCAGGGACAGACCAGCGAGCCGCTGGGCACGCTCTCGCTGCGCGACGTCACGCTCGCCCCCGGCGCGTTGACCCGGCTACGCGAGGTCACCCCCCTGAACAGCCTGTCGCTCGTGGATGTGCACGGGCTGACCGATCTCGCGCCGTTCTTCGAGCTACGGGGGCTGTTGACGCTGCGCCTGCCCTGGGAAGACCTCGATCCCGATGACGTCGAGCGGCTGCGTCAGGCCCTGCCCGGCGTCTCCCTGTCGGGCCTCTAGCAGCGTTCGGCATTCGTCCCTTCCGAAGTGACTTTCGGGCTGCATCCCGAAGGATCAGCCTCTCCACCCCTACCCAATCCCCGCAAATGATCCGCCTTCCGGATCGATTGACCAGGTCTTCTATCCTGACCGCCTGATTCGATCCGCAATCCGGATCGTTCGGGGAAGTCTGCGGTATCCCGTGGGGCCGGCCTCCATGTCCCGGCCGGCGAGGTGATGAGTGGGTGGGGAGTTGGCGACCCGGTCTCGCCTCTTTCACCGCCCCTTCGTCTTCGAATCCCGGGGGCGCTTGAGTGGGAAGCCGAGTTTCACCGAACGCTGCTAGGAGCCGGTCGGCACCTCCACCACGACCGACCACCCCGTGTCCTCCGACACCCGCACCTCACCGTCGGGCAGGGCCAGCTGCAGCATGGGATCCGTGCCCTGTCCCGAGTTGGAGCCAGCCCCGTCCACGGCCCTGGACGGTGCGCCGTCTCGGGCGCTGCAGAAGACGTAGCCCGTGCTCTCGTCGGCGCCGTACAGGATTCTTCCGTCGCACGTGACGACCACGCGGCAGTTGTAGGTGACGTCCGGGAATCGCGTGTCCCGGTGTACCTCGACGGTGCACTGGGCGCCGGTTTGCACGGGTGCTGATCCCGAGGTCTCGCGCACGCGGCCCTCGCCGTGGAAGCCCTGCCGCAGGAGGCCCTCGGCGTCGCTCTCGGAGATCGGGCCGTCGCACGGCATCACGGCGAGGTGCTGCCCGTCCACCTCGACGGCGCCGTGCCGCACGACCCACGCGCCGTGTGTGTTCTCGGCGAGGTAGGTGTATCGCCCCGAGGCGACGCTGCCCTGCACGGGCACCACGCGGCGCGCCGTGTCGCTGGCGTCGTGGGTGTCGGGGCCGCCGCCGGGCGGCAGCGCCAGCCAGCGGACCTCGATGGGGGAGCCGAGCGCCTGCTGCGACTCCCGGCATTCCTCCAGCGCTCGCAGCGCCGGGGAGCGGTCGTTGCCGGACAGGGACATGGCGAAGAAGAGCATGGCCATGGCGAAGGGGATCACCAGGCCGAGGCAGCCCTTCACGAGGATCGCGCGCTTGGGCTTGCCCTTGGGCTTTTCCGCGGGCTTGCCCGGGCGCTTCTCCGGTCCTTCCTCCAGCTTCCTCAACAGCTCGATGGCCCTGTCCAGCTCACCGTCCGCAGCGAAGCCACCGATGGACGGCGTCAGCTTGCGGGTGTGTCGGTGCTCCTCCATCACCCCGATCGCCTCCCGGACCAGCCGCTGGCGGACCTGGTCGTCGGCCTGATCGCGGGCCTGCTCGAGCAGGTCGATGGCGTCGTCGAGAACCCGCTTCAGTGCGCTGTTTCGGCCGATCACGGGCACTCCGGGTGGTACTCGATGTTGTTGGTGTTGGCGACGCCGAGGGCGCCGACGAGGGTCTCTGCGCCGGTGTCGGGGTCGATGGCGTACAGATCGTCGCCGGTGACCGCGAGCACCGTCCCGGCGACGGGATCGAAGCCCAGACCCACCGCGCCGAAGGGGACGTTCACCTCGACGATGTCGTAGGCCGCGCCGGTGTTGGGGTCGATGCGGAAGATGCGGTTGTCCGTGCCGTCGGCGCCGATGAGCTCGTCGTTGGCGCAGTCGTAGGTGATGCCGCAGTTGCCCATGGAGATGCCGAGCGGGCCGATGGGCGTGCCCACGCCGGTGGCGGGATCGAGCTGCACGAGCTGGTCGTTGTCCGTGTCGAGGCCGTACAGCAGCCCCCCCGGCCCCCACATCACGCCGCAGCAGTTACCGACGCCGTGGCTGCCGATCAGCGCCATGGTGCCGGTGCAAGGGTCCAGCTCCAGGAGGCGGTAGTTGGCCGCGTCGTGGGCGACGGCCGCGCCGTCGGGGTTGGTGGCGACGCTGTTGATGGACGCACCCCAGGACGTGTCGATGGCGGCGATGGACGTGGGCGCGCCCGTGGCCGTGTCGATGGCGTAGACGTAGCCCGAGTAGGTGTTCGCGGCCATGAGGGCCTGGCCGTCGAGGGAGTCCTCGTCGGTGGCGCCGTCGCAGTCGGTGTCCAGGCCGTCGCAGCTGTCGAGCGCCCCGGGGAAGACGGTCCAGTCGGCGTCGTCACAGTCGCCGTCACAGGTGTCGAAGCCGTCGTTGTCGACGTCGTCGAGGTTGAGATCGGCGTCCGAGTCGTCGCAGTCGTCGCACAGGGACCAGCCGTCGCCGTCGCCGTCGGGCCCGTCCTCGGTGGCGGGATCGCAGTCGTCGTCGAGGCCGTTGCAGGTCACCTCGACGAGGCCCGGGTTGACG
>CAZLEO010000274.1:0-12693 GCA_964558555.1 uncultured Rickettsiales bacterium
ACTCCCAGCACATGTCCGGATCCTGGTTGTAGGCCTTCTCGGTGGCCTTGTTCAGAACCATCAGGTCATTGGGGCAGATGTACTGGCAGGCCGTCTTGTCCAGCGCCTTGCACCCGTCACACTTCTCGGGGATCACAAAACTGGGCATGTTTGACCTCCTTTAGCCCTATTTCCAATAAACCAAAAAACGCGCTCGCACGGAGGTGCGAGCGCGGTCGTTCGTGTTGCGCACGGGGATACGGTCGATCCGGGTCGATTCGGAAACTGGCATCGAAAGCATCTGCAGTTTCATCGAATTCCTGTGTCCGCACGCGCCGGAAACCCCATGTCCGCGGCGCACCCTAGGCTGAGTGCGGACGCCCATTCTACGGTTCGGCAAGTGGCTGTCAACCCTCGCTTTCGGCTTTTTTCGAGGGGGTCCCGATTGGAGACACATCGCCCGATCTGACGGGATTCGGCGGCCATCCCGGAGTAAGCCTACGCTACCGGAGTTCTAGGTGGCGCAATCCCGCGATAATGCTCGGATCACGTCGTCGACGAGGTTGAGGATCGTGGGCTCGTCGGGGACCAGATCACACGGGATCCCCTCCTGGTTCGCCACCGTAGCGGTCTTGGGACCGATGGCCGCGATCAACATGTTTCCGCCCGTGGGAAGGTCGCCCACCGCAGAGACCACCGAGCTGACGCAGGTACCGGACAGGAACATCAGCGCGTCCACCCGCCCATCGCCGAGCATCGAGCGCACATCCGCGGGCAGGGGCACGGGCAGGGTCTCGTAGAGGTCCACGGGCCGCGCGTCGTACCCCGCCGCCTTCAACGTGTCCGGCAGCTCGTTGTCCGCGGCCGCCGAGCGCGGCAGCCACACCACCGTTCCCGGGGGTACGCCGTTGTCCTGCAACGCCTCGAGCACGCGGCCGGCTCCGGTGATGCGGGGGGCGAACGCCGCCTCCATTCCCTGGCGCCGCATGGCGCCGACGAAGGCGCGGCTGGCCGCGACGAACGTGGGTGAGGCCCGGTGCTCGAGCTGCGACCAGGTCCTGCCGAAGAACCGCGCCCCCAGGGCGCTGGTGAACACCACCGTGTGATCATCCGCGATGGAGTCGTACATGGCGGCCACCTCGTCCATCGCCGGTCGGACCACGCAGCGGATGCCCGGCACGTCCAGGACCCGGGCGCCGGCCTCGCGCATCCGCTCCACGTCCGGGTACTCCCGCTCCTCGGCGCGCACCAGCACCACGGTCTTGCCCGAGAGGGGGCGCGGTGTCTGGGTGTCCAGCTGCAGGTGCAGGTCCACCACGGGTCCGACGACGGTGATCGCCGGCGGTCGGATCCCCTCCCCTTTCGCGCGCTGGGCGATGTCGGCCACGGTGCCGCTGACGCACCGCTGGCCGCTCATGGTGCCCTCCTGGACGACCATGGCCGGCGTGTCCGGGGCCAGGCCGTGCTCGATGAGTTCGCGCGAGATCACCGGCAGCGTGCCCACGCCCATGTACATCACCAGGGTCAGACCGGAGCGCGCCATGGACTCCCAGGGCAGGTCGGGGATGCCGCCCTTCATCTGGTGTCCGGTGACGAAGATGGCGCCACGGCTGATGGCGCGGTGGGTGACGGGCACACCAGCGTACGCCGGTGCGGCGACCCCGGACGTGACACCGGGGACCACCTCGACGCGGATCCCGGCCTCCAGACAGGCGAGCACCTCCTCGCCGCCGCGGCCGAACACGTAGGGATCGCCCCCCTTGAGCCGGACGATGGTCCGGGCCTCGCCTTCGGCGGTGGCCAGCTCGATGAGCAGGCGGGTGATCTCCTCCTGGGTGACCGCGTGTCCGCCGGCGGTCTTGCCGACGTAGTGCTTCTCCTCGGCGGGGCAGCGCAGCACCAGCTCCGGTGGCACCAGCGCGTCGTGGACGAGCACGTCGCAGCGCTCGAGCAGGTCGAGGCCCTTGACCGTGATCAGGTCCGGATCCCCGGGTCCCGCGCCCACGAGGTAGACCGTGGAACGCTGGACCGCGTCCCCGGTCGTCGGTTCGGCCTTGCACCCATTCACGTCGGTTCCTCCGAGTCGATGAGCGACCGCAGGCGCGACCGCGCGCCGCGCAGGTCTCCCTGGGCCACGAGATCCCTGGCGTCGCTCCGCGCCAGGGCCTTGGCCAGCCGGTGCCGCACGCCCGGACGATCCGGGTAGCGGGCCATCAGCGCCTCCCGGGCCTCGCCCAGCAGCTCCAGCCAGGGCTCGAGGTGATCCGGCAGGGACTCCTCGATCTCCCGGGCGAGCACGGCGGCGAACCCGGGCGAGGCGCCGGCGGTGGACACGGCCACGGACAGGGGGCCGCGCCGTACCACCGCGGGTAGGTAATAGTCACAGCGGTCGGGATCGTCCACCGCATTCACGAGCAGGTCTCTCGCGTGGGCCGCCCGCACCACCGCGTCGGTGACCTCGCGGTCGTCCACGGCGGACACCACGAGCATGGCGCCGTCCACGTCGTCGTCGCGAAACTCCCTCGGAATCCACCGCAGCTCCCCGGTGTCGGCCAGGGCGCGGACCTCGTCGTTGACCTCGGGGGCCACCACGGTGAGGCGCGGACCGCAGCGCAGCAGCCGTACGATCTTGAACGCGGCGATGGTGCCACCGCCCACCACGAGGACGGGACGGTCAGCGATCTTGACGGTGATGGGGTAGAGGTCGGGAGACAACGGTACCTCCCAGAAAGCGACACGGCCGCCCCCGGAGAGCCCGGGAGCGGCCGCGACGACCGTTCGAAATCAGACGCAGCCCGTGGGCTTGGGCAGACCTGCGACCTTGCAGGCACCCTTGGCGGGGCCACTGGGGTACAGCGCGTAGATCTCCTTGAGCTTGAATCCGGTCTCCTTGCAGAGCTTGCGGATCATGGGAGCAACGCCGTACTCGAGGTAGTAGTTGCGAAGGTACTCGGCGATCGCCCAGTGGTCGTCGGTCATCTCGTCGACACCCTCGGTGGTGGCGAGCGCGATCCCGATGTCCTTGTTCCACTCGTCAGGGTTCTGGATGAAGCCGTCCTCGTCGACCTCCAACTTGATTTCCCCGTGCTCGAAAAGTGGCATCCCTAGCCTCCTCGTTATGAAAGTCCTTGTGGACCGATTTTTCCTTTTCGCACTCAAAAGTGCGGATGCTTTAGATACTTCAACCGAGCGTCCGTGACAACCCGGAGTTTGGATCGGAGCCGCCTCAGGTCAGGTCGATGAACCCGCAGGGGCACTCCTCGCCGCACTTCTTGCAACCGTCGCAGGTGTCGAGCTTGAGGCCGAACACCTCGCCCTTTTCGCCCTTGATGATGCAGTTGCTCTGGCAGTACATCCAGCACTTCTCGCACCAGAAACACTGACCGCAGCTCATGCAGCGTTTGGCCTCGGCCTTGACCTGATCCTCGTTGATCCCGAGGTCCACCTCGTAGGTCATGGCGTTCGCGCCGAAGCGCTCGTCCATGGGCACCCACGCGCGGTCGTTTCGATCCATGGCCTCGTAGTGATCCAGCCGCATGTTCTCGTGGGAGATCGGCGGGATGGTCTCGAGGGTCCGCGCGATGAACCGCTCGCCGGTGAGGTAGCTGGCGATGCGCTCGGCCGCGTGGCGGCCGTGGCCGATGGCAGTGGTGACCAGGTCGAGGTTGACCGCGTCGCCGCCGGCGTACACGCCGTCTTCGAGCTTCCACTCCTCGTCCGGCTTGAGCCAGTCGCGGCCGGTGATGTACCGCTCGGCGTCCTTGAACTCGGGCTGCTGGCTGATCGCGGGGATCAGCGCGGTGCAGGGCACCTCGTACTCGGAACCCTCGATGGGCACGGGCCGGCGGCGGCCGCTGGAGTCGGGCTCGCCGAGCTCCATGCGCTGGCACTGCACGGCCACGGCGCGACCGTTCTGTACGGTGATGCCGATGGGCGCCGACAGGTACTGCAGGTCGATGTCCTCGGCGATCGCCTCGTCGATCTCGTGGGCGATGGCCGGCATCTCCTCGCGCGTGCGCCGGTACAGCAAGGTGGTCTTGGCGCCGAGGCGCTTGGCCACGCGGGCCGCGTCGATGGCGCTGTTGCCGCCGCCGATGATCACGGCGTGGTCGCCGATGTCGGGGGCCTGGCCGCTGTTGACCAGGTGCAGGAAGCCCACGCCCGACCACACGTTCTCGGAGTCCTCGCCCTCGACGCGGAGCTTGTAGCCCTCGTGCGCGCCGATGCCGATGAACACGGCGTCGAACTCGTCCTTGAGCGCGTCCAGGCTCTTGTCCGAGCCGATGGTGACGTTGCACTGGATGTCCACGCCCATGCGCGCCACGGCGTCGATCTCGGCGTCGAGGATCTCACGCGGGAGGCGGTACGGGGGGATACCGTAGCGGAGCATGCCGCCGGTCTTGGGGAAGGCCTCGAACACGGTCACGTCGATGCCGCGCCGCGCGAGCTGGTGGGCGCAGCTGATGCCCGCCGGGCCGGACCCGACCACGGCGACCTTCTTGCCGACCTTCTCGTCGGTGAGCTTGCGGTGATCGAGCTTGCCCAGGACGCCGAAGTCGCCCAGCCAGCGCTCGAAGGCGTTGATGCTGACCGCGCCGTCTTCCTTCTGGGTGCGGTTGCAGGCCGTCTCGCACGGATGGGGGCAGACGCGGCCGCAGGTGGCCGGGAACGGGCTGGTCTTGCTGATCTCGTGCCACGCCAGCTCGTACGACTCCTCCCAGGTACGCCCCATCAGCTCGGTGTGCTGCACGGTGGTCAGCCAGGACCGGACGTCGTTGCCCGCGGGGCACTCGCCCACGCAGGGGGGCCGCTTGGGGGCGTAGCTCGGACGGAGTTCGGAGACACCGCCGCCGCCGCCGCCGCGACCGCCGGGTGCTGCCTTCTTGATCTTCTTCTTCTTCTTCTTCTTGAGCTTCTTGAGCTCTGCGAGAGTCGGCATTTTCTATCACCTCACGGTGGGGGATTACCTGTGCGATGCGACGTTATAGATCAGTTCGCGCCGCGGTTCGAATTTTTCGTCGTTTTCCAGGCTCTGGCCCGACGTAGCACTCCTCGGGTCCACTCGGGCGTGCCTCGCGCGTGCACATGGATATAGCTCGCGAGGACGTTTCCGATCACCAGCCCGTCCCGGCCGGGCAGGCTGCCCGTGCCGCGCCCCACGTCGAACACCGACTGCAGTCCGCTGCCATCGAGGACCCTCGAGTAGTGGAACTCGTGGCCGCGCAGCTGCGTGTCCACGCTGAAGTACGGGTTGTCCCGGTCCACGGTCACCTCGGCGTAACCGTGCCCCTGGGGCCGGGCCTCCACCGCCATGTCCATGGGCAGGACGCCGGCCATGGGGTGGGTCTCGCCCTCGAAGCGGATGGTCCGCGCCAGCAGCATCATGCCGCCGCATTCGGCGTACACGGGCAACCCGTCCGCCGCCGCAGCGGCGAGGGAGCCGAGCAACGGGCGGTTGGCCGCCAGCGCCCCGGCGTGGGTCTCGGGGAACCCGCCGCCGATGTACAGACCGTCCATCGGCGGCAGCGCGGCGTGCTCGAGGGCGGACACGAAGACGAGCTCCGCGCCGCCGTCCTGCAGCGCCTCGAGGTTCTCTGGGTAGTAGAACGAGAACGCGGAGTCGCGCAACACGCCGATGCGTATGGGAGGTCCCGCGGCGTCCGGTGGCGGCGCTGCCGTGTAGTCCAGCGGCTTGCGCGAGGAGGCCAGCGAACGTATCGCGTCCAGATCCAGGGACGCTCGAATCGTCTCCAGCAACCGCCGTCCCACCGCGTCCAGTCTGCCGTGCTCCTGCACGGTGACCAGGCCCAGGTGGCGCCCGGGCAGGGGATCGTCGCCCCGGATCTTGGGGATGACGCCCACCACCGGGATCCCGGCGTCGCGTTCCACCGCCGCCCGTGCCACTCGCTCGTGGCGCGGCCCGGCGACCCGGTTGAGGACGATCCCTGCGAGATCCAGATCCGCGTCGAAGCGCGCGCAGCCCAGGGCCAGCGCGCCCGCGGTCCTCGTGGTCTTGGTCACGTCCAGCACCAGGATCACCGGTGCGTCGATGAGCTTGGCGAGCTCGGCGGTGCTGTGGGTACCTTCGACACCGGCGCCGTCGAACAGGCCACGGTTACCCTCGACGACGCTCACCCCCTCGCGGGAGGCAAACGCACCGAAAGCATCGCGAACCTCGCGACGACCCATCAGGAAAGTGTCGAGATTGCGGGCAGGTGCCGCGCTCGCCCATTCGAGCCAGGCGGCGTCGATGTAGTCCGGCCCCTTCTTGAAGGCCGCGACCGGGGTTCCCTCGTCCCGCCAGGCCAGACAGAGGCCCAGCGAGACGAGGGTCTTACCCGAGTCGCCGCCAGTACCGGCCACCACCACGCGCGGAAGCGATTGCTCCACGGGGTGGCTACCCGACACTAGCCCTTGTTGGCAGGGTCGAGCTTGATGTAGCTGCCGCCGGCGTACTCGTACACGCAGCGCCCGTCGGTGGTGAGGATCTGCAGGGCGTCCTTGGCCGTCCTCCGATCCGCACCATGTTGGGCCTTGAGCATCTTGAGCACGTCCATCGGCTTGAGCAGCTTCTTGCCGTCCGCGTCCTTGACGATCTCGAACGCGATGTCAGCGAGCTCTGCTGCGGTTGGGGAAGCCATGTTCCACTCCTAGCGATGGTGCATCGACGTGCGGTACTTCAGGCCCGCGTGGGTGAAGTCGTCGATGTGGTACTTGGTGAACTCGAACCCGGTCCGCTTGAAGAACTCGCTCCAGCCGATCCGCTCGATCCACTCGCCGACACGCTCGTACTTGCGCGCGTCCTCGGCCCACAGCTCGACGATCAGCTTGACCGCCTCGACGGTCTCTTCCCACCGCGGCGGGTCGTTGTCGATGAAGTGGACGGCCATCTTGGAGAACATGGGCTCGCAGCGGGCGTTGGACACCTTGCCGCCGACCCACAGGGCGATACCGTCGTTGAGCGGGTTGTTGATCGGCATGGACGGGCAAACCGTGTAGCAGTTCGCGCAGTACATGCACTGGTCCTCGATGACCTCCACCGAGGGGTAGCCGTCCACGGTGGCGGGACGGATGGCGCCGGTGGGGCAAGACGCGACCACGTTGGGGATCTCGCACGTCTTGTCGATGCGCGCGTGGTCGATCTTGGGCGGCCGGCGATGGACGCCGAGGATGGCGATGTCCGAGCAATGCACGGCGCCACACATGTTCAGGCAGCACGCCAGCGCGACCTTGCACTTGGCAGGCAGCTCCATGGTGGTGAACTGGTCGTTCAGCTCGTCCATGACCGCCTTGACCACGCCGGAGGCGTCGGTGGCCGCCGAGTGGCAGTGCACCCAGCCCTGGGTGTGGACGATGTTGGAGATGCTCGGGCCGGTGCCGCCGACGGGGTAGCCAGCGGCCTCGACGTCGGCGATCAGCGGATCGATGTTGGCCTCGTCGGTCAGCAGCCACTCGACGTTGTTGCGGCTGGTGAACCGGAGGAACCCGCCGCAGTACTTGTCGGCGAGCTCGGCGAACGTGCGGATGCTGTCCGTGGCCAGCAGCCGGGGGGAGCCGGCGCGGACCGTGTACAGCTTGTCACCGGACTCGGCAACGTGAACCAGCACGCCGGGCTTCAGGATCTCGTGGTACAGCCACTTCCCGTAGTTCTCCTTGATCATCGGAGGAAGGAACTTGCTGAAGTGAGGAGGACCGATGTCCGTGAGTCCCTTTTCGAGTGCAGTTACCATCTAAACTCTCCCTACGGGGCGTGAGCCCCGGAATTCTTGGTTGTTCGGCTCTCAGACCTCGCTTTGGACCTACTCGTCCTCGCTGTCCTCGTCCTCGTCATCCTCGTCGTAGTACTCCTCGTAGAAGATGTACGGGTTGTCACGAGGTGCGTTGATCATGCGCGGGTCGGGCTCGACCTCGATGGCCTCGAGGAAGTTACCCATGCCCATGCGCTGGATCAGCTCGCCGATACGCTCGCGGTTCTTGCCGTGCTCGCCCCACCAGTCCCAGATCTTCTCGGTGAGCTCCTTGAGCTCGTCGAAGGGGGCCTCCATCTTCATGAAGGGCACGATGGTGGTGGCCAGGAGTGCACCCTGGACGATGGGCGCCTTGGCGCCGATCATGATGGCCGCACCGGTGTCGGTGCCCGGGCGCAGGGCCTTGGGCATGACGTTGATGCAGTGCATGCACTTGACGCAGGCCTTGTTGTCGATGGTCAGCTTGGCGCCGTCCCACTTCATGGCCATGGTCGGGCAGCGGCTGGTGACGTCCTCGACCATGTCCACGCCGCCGTTGGCGTAGGCCGTGACGGCCGCGTCGTCCTGACGGATGTCGTCCGCCCAGGTGCCGATGACCGCACAGTCCGAGCGCGCGATGGAGGCCACGCAGTCGTTGGGGCATCCGGCGAACTTGAACTTGTACTTGTAGGGGAAGAACGGGCGGTGCAGCTCGTCCTGGAAGGTCTGCGTGATGTCGTAGCAGGCCTCGTTGGTGTCGTAGCACGACCACTCGCAGCGTGCGGGTCCCAGGCAGCAGCTGGGGGTACGCATGTTGGAGCCGGAGCCGCCGAGGTCGAACTCGTTCTCGGCCAGCTCGAGGAAGCAGGGCTCGAGGTCCTCGGTGGTGGAACCCAGGAACACGATGTCCCCGGTGGAGCCGTGCATGTTGGTCAGGCCGGAGCCGTACTTGTCACACACGTCGCACAGCATGCGCAGGGCGTCGGAGGTGTAGAACCAACCCGAGGGCTGGTTGACACGGATGGTGTGGAAGTGGGCCACCTCCGGGAAGTCGTCGGGCCGCGCCGAGTAGCGTCCGATGACGCCGCCGCCGTAGCCCATCACGCCGACGATGCCGCCGTGCTCCCAGATGCTGATGCCTTCCTGGTAGGAAGTCTCGAGCTGCTTGATGAGTCCTGCGACCATGGGCTTCCGGTCGGCCACCTTCTTCATCTCGTTGACGAAGCTGGGCCACGGTCCCGTGGTCAACTCATCCAGGTACGGAGTAGGCGAATCTGCCATGGGGTCTCCTCCTATGTTCGTTGAACTGATTAGCCGTTGATAGATCTGTTCGGTGAGCCTACGTAGCCCACGCGCCTGTTTTGTTCGTCTTGGGGGGTGCCGCTGCTGTGAATCGTACAGTCAGCCATGGCCTCTCGATTCGCTTGCGTCGCGCATAACGCGCGCGGTAGCAAAACGGAAGCGGATTGTACTCGGGGACCCCAGGGGTGGCAAGGGGCGAAGCCGCATTTGTGAGCGGGGGTTCAGAGGACGCCGTGTCGCCCCCCCCTCGTCAATCCCTCAGAGGCTGCGGGATTGCGCCTGCGAGGCCTTCTGCGCGGCCTTGTGGGCGACCCGGTCCTTGCGGGCCTGCAGCAGGTCGCCCAGCTCCTCCTCCACGGCGAAGTCGAGCTCCTCCTCGATGCCCAGCCGCTCCACCGCGTTCTGTAGCTCCTGGGCCACGTCCGTGGAGGTGGGATCGGTCATGACCCGCTGGTACACCTCCTCGAAGGTGTCCGACATGGACAGCATGGCCGCCTCGACCGCGGTCTCGCGCGCCGTCAGGTTGGTCCGGCGCTTGAGGATACGCTCGAGATCCTGGCGGGCCTTGGCCAGGCGCTTGCGTTCCACGCCGGCCACGCCCTCGATCTGCTTGTCGATGGACTCGATCCTCGCCTTGATCCCCCGCTCGTCGAGGGTGGCGCGCCGCTCGGACATCACCAGCCGGGCCAGCCACAACCCCAGGTAGTCCACCGTGGCCTCGTCGAGGCGCTCCACGTCGTACGGCGACAGGGAAGTGGCCCGGTTGGCCGCGATCTCCTGCAGCGACGTCAGCCGCTCGCGCATCCGCTGGTACACCGCCCAGTGGGGGTGGTCGCCGCCGACCTTGGACTCGATCTTGTCGGTGAGGTGCTCGCGGAACTTCTCGCGCCGCTCGCGGCGTTTCTTTCGATCCACCATCTCGCGGAAGACCGGCGAGTTGGGCACGAACAGCGCGGCGATGGACTCGCCCGCGGCGAACGCGAGCAGGGGGATGACGCCGACGCCCAGGCCCAGGGGGATGGAGACCACGGCCCCCAGCGCGAGCATGCCCAGCAGGCCGTACACGCTGGCGGGGTGCGCAACCATCTCCTTGAGGTAGGAGACGGCCTCCTCCTCCTGCCCCTCCCACAGATGCTTCGGTGTCTTGCCCTGGGCCACGTCCCCTACCCTACCTCAGTGTTGGTCCAGCCGCTCAGATGGACACCCGGACCTCGCCCCGACCCGAGGCCGAGTGAAGCTGCGCGAGGATGCGCTCTTCCATCCGGACGGCCGCGGTGGTCCGCAGCCAGTCCGCGGACCGCGGTCGTGATTCGGTGATGTTGAAGTCGTCGGCGACGCGCGCCGGCTTGGTCGACAGGGTGACGACCCGGTCGCCCAGCAACAGCGCCTCGGTCACGTCGTGGGTCACGAAGACCACCAGGCACGGCTGCTGGGCGATGAGTTCACCCAACAGCAGCTGCATCTCTTCGCGCGTCTGCGCGTCCAGCGCGCCGAACGGCTCGTCCATCAACAGGATTCGGGGGCGCAGCACCAGCGCCCGCGCCAGGGCCACGCGCTGGTTCTGGCCGCCGGACAGCTGGGAGGGCCGCAGCTGAGCCTTGTCCGCCAGGCCGACCGCCTCGAGCATCTCCTGGACCCGCTGGTCCCGCTCTTCCCGCGGTACCTTCGATCGCCAGAGCTTCATGCGGAACGGCAGCGCCACGTTCTTGCGCACGGACAGGTCAGGACGGTTGGAGTACCGCTGGAACACCATGACCGCGTCGTCGTGGGCCTCGTGGCATTCCTGGCCGTCGATGAACACCTGCCCCGAGGTTGGGCTGGCCACCCCCATGGGCCGCACGCCGCCCATCATGTACAGCAGCGTGGACTTGCCGCAGCCCGAGGGGCCCAGCAGCATGGTGATGCCGGCGCGGTCCAGATCCAGCGTGATCCCGTCGACGACGCGGTTGACCCCCTCCCCGTCCGGGTTGGGGAACTCCTGCACGATGTCGCGCAGCTCGATGGACACCCCGCTCATGACGTCTCCCAGGGGAACAGCTTGCGCTTGAGGGCCGTCATGGCGAAGTACGTGGCCAGCGCCAGCAAGATGATCACGCCGATGCCCACGAAGACCTGATCCATGGCCGAGAACCGCTTGGCGTTCTGGATCAGGTGCCCCAGGCCGCGCTCGGCGTTCACGTACTCGGCCACCGTGATGTAGGTCCACATGATGGATACGGACACGATGATGGCGTCGGCGACGCGCGGCAGGGCGATGGGGATCACCGACAGGCGGACCGCCTCCCAGGGGGTGGCGCCCAGGTCCCGGGCGCTGATCCAGTAGGTACGCGGTACCGCCTGGATGGCGTCGCGCACCATCGGGATCAGGTAGACCACGGCGCCCAGGAACAGGAACGCGACCTTCACGTTCTCGTGGATGCCCAGCCACATCACCAGGATCGGCAATACCGCGACGATCGGCGCCGAGCGGAAGGGATCCACCAGCGGCGACAGCGCGGCGTTGACGTAGGGAGAGGAGCCCATGGCCACGCCGATGGGTACGCCCACCAGCACGACGATGATCCCGGCGAAGAACACGCGCCGGATCGACCAGTAGGTGGCCGTCAGCAGCAGGCTCTCGCCTCGGGTGCCGTCCCAGGCGAGCCGGACGAAGGCCGAGGCGACGTCCCACGGGGCCGGCAGCTTGCTGGGGTGGACGATCGACAGGCCCGCGAGCAGGCCCCAGATCATCAGCACCAGCAGCACCGATCCGACGCCCAGACCCAGACGCATCTGGGTGCTCATGGGCTTATAGGGATTCCACACGGATTAGCACCTATCCATACGGGTTAATTGAGGAATCCAATCCGTACCTACCTCGAGTGGACCGCGACGCGGGTGGTGCGGTTCATCTTGCGGCATTCCTCCAGATCGAGGCCCTCGGAATCGGGATTCCCCTCGTCGCACAGGGGCCTGTCCGGGCCGTTGCCCAGGATGATGAAGCGCTCACGCGGGAACTCCCACTGGGTCACGAGGTAGTCCACCACGGTGTTCGCCCGCTCCTTGCTCAGCCGCATGTTGGTGCCGCGGGAGCCGGTGGAGTCGGTGTTGCCCGACACGGTGAAGTAGGCCGAACCGTGGTTCTCGATCAGCGGCACCATCTCGTCGTCGATGGTCTTCTCGGCGCGCTTGGTCAGCTCGGCCGAGCCCGACGCGAAGGACACCATCACCGGCTTGGTCAGGGCGGCGTCGCGGCCGGTGGCCACGTCGCGCTCCTCCTCGGTGAACGTGAACACCGGCTTGGCCGCCTCCTGCTGGGCCGACGGGTCGGCGCTGAGCAGGCGGTTGACGAAGCGGTAGTCGAAGGAGTCCTGCGGGTTGATCACCGGCGAGTTCGGGTTCGCCAGGGCGCCCGCGCGGCGGTACACGCCGTCGAACTTGCGGTACACGCGCTCGTAGTGGTTGGTGCCGCCGGCGAGGCCGAGGATGCGCGCGTTGTCCTCGAGGCCGGTCCAGTCCAGGTTGTCGAACAGGTTCTTGACGAAGTCCTCGCCCTCTTCCTGGGCCAGCAGCGCGAAGAACTCCTCGGTCTTGATCAGCGCGTCCACGGCGTCGTCGGGGTTGCGCTCGGCCACCTCGACCCCTTCGAGCCAGCCCTCGACGAAGCCCTCGAAGGCCCCGTCGTTGGCCGGGTCGTCCAGGAAGC
>CAZLEO010000275.1:0-12669 GCA_964558555.1 uncultured Rickettsiales bacterium
CCGGCCGGTGTGTCAAGTTCGTAATCGTAGAAGCGTCCGGGTCTTGCACCCAGGTCCGTGATGAACTTCGTGACGGCGGCCGTGAATCGCTCTTCGGCTTTGACCAGGCGCTTTGACTTTGCTCGGCGTGGCATGTTGTTCTCCCTTGCTACCCACCAGACTTGCCGTCGTGGATTACATGAGAAGCTGCTTGACCTCCTCTGGAGGGCAGACTCCGTGTTCCCAGCACAAGCAGCAGATCATCTCCGCTCTTAGCACGGGGTCTACGTTTTTGTGATTGATGGTGTTGTCCAGGAAACTTTTGGCCATTTTGACCATTTCTGTCGGGGTTGCATCATGGAACAGAAGGTCCACGATTTCGTCGGCCAAATTGCCCTGGCCCGTGAGTCGTCGTGTAGCCATTTCTGTTTCTCCTATGACACGCCGTCGTCGGCCAAGTAGGCGGGTTCGCAGTGACGGTGACGTGCCGACAACCTGCCCGCTGTCGTGATGTAAAAGGCATGGTCACGCAGCCACTGTTCGTCGGTGGTAAGCGGAACGTGCTGTTCGTGCCACGGCTTACCATTGACCACCATGTTGCCGTCACACTGGCGTTGTTGGACGCACGCCGGGCATCGCCCGCCGTAGGTCTGCTGTGCGTTCTCGTGTGTCCAGCGATGGGCAAACGCCGACAAGACCTGCCGACGTTGAGCGGTAGTAAGCCGGTCGCCTCGGACAAGTTTCATGTTGGTTGTTCCTCCCCGTGCATGAGACCTGCCGTCGTTTGTTGGGTTGCGCCCCCTTCCCCGGCGATGCCGGGGAAGGGGGCCAAGGGAAGAGCCAAAGGACCAAAACAAACAACAAATCAGTTCCGCCGCCAAGTCAACGGCTCTCTACTCCCGCTCATCACAGTGACTGACACTCTCGTTCGATTTGCACTTCGGGCACTCACGGTCCATCGAGTTGTCAAACCAGATGTATCCACAGCACCGACAGGCGTGTTCCATACAGGCCATGATCGTTTCCCTTTCGTCAGGTGTTTCGTTGTTGCCCGACGATATGACATGCCGTCGCTCCCGTTTCCGATCAGAATGGGACGGTTTCTGTTTCTTCCGGTTGCTCTGCGGGGCAGAAGGAAAGGATGTAATCCGAAGCCGCTGCCGCCATTCGGCTCGCCGTGAAGATTGCAGTCCTGTCGGCTTTCAGGATTTTCAGCCAGTCGGCTAAATAGCTCGCCGACTGCTGCTCTACGGCCGTATTTTCAATGCCAAGCGTCGAGCAAAGGTTTGCGGCTGTCATCTCACTTATGAGTTCCTCAACTGAATAGTTGTAGTCCGCAAACCTGAGCCCGAATTCTCTGTTCAACCTTGATTGGTGTCCCGTCCAGTGCGCCAATTCGTGCATGGCTGTCGAGTAATAATCGGCTTCGCTGTCGAAGCGCTGTTTTTCAGGCAATTGGATGTAATCGCCAAGAATGTCGTAACATGCCTTGTTGCCGCCGAATCGAATATCAGCACCCGACTCCCGAATGAGTCGTTCGGCAGGCTCATAATCGGCGAATGGTCTGGCAGGCGCTTCCCGTTCCCGGAATCGTTCCAGCGCATCGCCGCCGCATTGACAGATATTGAAGACGGTAAATGTTCTCGCAAAGACCCGTTTCTGTTCTTCCTCTTCTCCTGTGATGGGATCGGTGGCCATCTCTTTCACCACGTTCCAGTAAACGATTCTGGTCCCATGTTCCCCACGTCGAACGAAGCCGCCAAGTTGGTATTTCACTTGATTGAACGTTGCCCAGAGGTTGCTGTCGTAGCCCTTGGCTTCGGCGGTTATCGACAACAGCCAGACGTTAATCCCGTTGTACTGGCGATTCGACGATGCGTTCCGAGGAAGCCCCGTTCCCACGGTCATCCAGGGCCTGCGCCAGGGCGGTGTACCCGCTTCGATCTGTTCGATGATTCGGTCGGTGACAGCTTGATAAATCTCGTTTTGTCGCATGATCGTTGTCCTCCTTCGTGCCGTTGTTGGCGTCGTTCTTTTCTTGAACATGCCGTCGCCGACATGCGAGCGAGCAGCAACCGACACGCTGTTGAAAAACGCCCCACAGCGACGGCACGTATTCACGACGTAACGCCAACCTTGGAGAAACGAGAGATGATCTTGACCGCACAGCCCAGCGATCCGTTCTGGCAGACGGTGCCGCCAGAGAACGTGACCGAGAACCCTCTGGGCTATGCTTGTGCGTCCAACGCTGCTGATGCGAGCTACGCCGGAGCACGGCGCATCGAGGAGTTCATTGCCTACGGTTTTCAAACCTGCTGGCTTTCACCCGATGACTTCTCTCTTTGGTGGCGTTTAGAACAGCACGACATCCAATGGTTGCGAGAGTATTTCCTGCGAGTGTTGGAGGACACCCTGTTACTCTGGTATGACGAGGGCCACGAGTGGGAACTTCCCCAGACGGATTTCGGCGACGTGAGCAACGATGCCTGCTTGAATGTTGGCAACAGTGACGACGGGGAAGACGAGGAGATAATGCTGACCTGGCGGCCGAATTACTTTGACGATGAAGTGCTCGCTATGTCGTTCGGCTGCACTGCCCTGGCTTCTGATACGCCCGGTGCTACCGGCGGCGATGACAGCGTGATCTTCCTAGACCGTTCGGCAATGGAGGATCGGGAACGGGTGCGTTGTGCAATCGCCTGGGCACGTAGGCGAAATGCCCTGCCTGGCGTTTCTGGGGCAGGTTACGGTGTGCCGGATGCGTGGGAAGCGTTGGGCGTCAAGTCAGTTGACCTGCCCGATGTTGCCGACTGCTTTGCCTTCGGCCAGTGGTGGGAGAAGCAAGCCAACGGTGAGTGAGATCGGGAACGACGAGCTTACCCGCCGATGATTCCGTGGGCTGTACAAGTCTTGGCGGGTACACGTTGAGGCTCTGACTTCTCAAGGTAGATGGGCCATCGGGAGGACCACAGGACGCACAGAGTTGGCAATCCGAGCCTGAAGCGGTAGACTGCGGGCGCAGACTACGTGTGGGAGCCTTAACCTGTTTGTTCACAAGGGGGTTGTCCCGTGCTTCGCTCTGTCGCCATTCTCCTGACGTGTTCTCTTCTCCTCCCAGCGATTGTCGGCTGCAATCACTCGGTCACACAGCCTCCCGTTGCACAGGCTGCGGAAGCCACCGAGTCACACGCACCCGCACCAGCCGACGAGGGGCCTCAACCGACGATCTCGGACGGGCTTCAGAAGCTCTTTGCCCGGCTCGACTCTCTGGGAAGAGACAAGGTTCGGGACGCCAAGTTTGTCACCCTGGAGTTCTGCAACGTAGACGAACCGGCAAGGAGTTGGAGCGAAAAGGCTTGGCTTATTTCGCAAACGGACGAATCGGCATTGGTCTTGAAAGAAGACCTCATTCCGTGGACGTACAAGATCAGTCAACCAACGACGGTGCCTTCCAGTTGGAGTCCCAGATCGGTCAGGCTGAAGTCGATTACTGAAGCCAGCTTTGAAGACACCTGCAAAGAATTGAGCGAGCCACGAAAGCAATCTCCCGACGATCAGGAGCGAATCGGGCGCAGCCTCCGTGCTCCTGGACCGTCGCATCGTCTGCTACTCGCACATGCAGCCTGGAAACGAGGACTCACGAAGTACTGCGAGTCCATTTTGTCGAATGGCCCGGACTACGAAAAGGAATTCCAGGAGTATCGTTTAGCGGTTCTCGAAGACTTAGCTTGGCTTCACTTCCTTCGAGGTGTGAATCTTCTTATGTACGCCGACCGCCGAGAGGTTCTGCCACACCTTCAACTCGTTCTGGAATTGTCGCCGGAGGGGAAGTATGCACAACAATCGCAAGACCTACTGAAACACTTGAAACGGCTGGTAATCAAGGAAGGGGACGAGGCCGACGACACTGTGGACGAATCGGAGAGAGCGAAACTATACATCAGTTCGCTCAAAGACATCCGTTGTCCACAGATGGCACAGCCCGGATTCATCATGCCGTACTTGGCCATTGTTGACGGGAAGCCAGACCAGCATCCACCCACGACCAAGCTCAAAGAAATGGGCATGAAGGCGGTCCCTGCGCTGATAGAAGCGTTGGAAGACGACACTCCTACTCGAACCGTCTACCACTGGAGAGATTTTGCCCGAAGTCGCCGTGTCTGGCGAGTCTCCGATTTCGCTTGGCACATTCTGCGAGACATCACGAAGAGGGAGTTTGGGTACCGAAGGATCGTCGGATTCACATTTGGGGCAATGGAGGCAGACGAGAAGCAGCGAGTAATCGAAGAAATCAAGAGATGGTACGCCGCCAACAAAACCCTCTCGCCCGATGACAGGATGTTTGCGTCCTTCTCCAGCCACAACTCTGATGACTGGATTACGGCTGGAAAGTACTTTCTCAGGAAGAAGGACCAACGAGCGGTTGAGCCGCTATTGAAGCGAATCCCGCAAGCTCCTTCGTTTGCGCAAGGCGACCTTTGCCAACTCGTGGCCAAGTTTGGCGACCCGAGCGCAAAGCAAGCTATAAAGCAAGTAATGGAGACCGCCTCGGAACACGCTGTTCGTCTGAGTGCTGCTATCGCACTCTGGACGCTGGGGGATAACTCCGGTATCCCCGTCGTGGTCAGGTACGTCAAGGCCGAGAAACAGCCTTACGGAAGCTGGGACGAACCGATTTGGCTTCTGATGAAAACTCGAAGTGAAGAGGGTATGGAAGCACTGAAGTCGGTCGTCGAGAAGGCCCCAGCACGAAGGGCCGGAGAAGTGATTGGTTTCATCACTGCTTCAACAACCGGCGATCTTTGGGGAGAGGAGCGGGAACCGGCCGGATGCGTCGAGATTTGCCCAGTCCTGATCGCAGCGATGAACAGGAGCGATTACACCGGAGGGACAATCAACAACATCAAGATACGCATCAAGGACAGCGCAGCAAAAGCGTTCGCTCTGTTGAAGGAAGGGACAGACGACCGGTTTGGTGGGAGATTTGTCAGAATTGACCCCGATGTGTTCAACGAGGTTGAACCGGATGAGGCCAAGAGGGATGCCCAGATCGAAGCGCTCAAAGAATGGTATGAGAAGAACAAGGACAGGCTGGTCTGGGACTCGAAGAAGGGCAAGCTGGCTTTGAAGCCGGGACCGTGAGGGCAACGGTTCTCCAGGCGGAAAGCTCGATTAGCATTGGAAAGGACGAAAAGAAGATCGTGAGCTTGCGTTTCACATGGGTACTCGCCGTTTACGTAGTATCGGCCTTTGCGATACCCGGATGCTCACCTCGTATCAACGAGGGGCAGAGGTTGGCTGCGAGGAAGGTCGATGAGTTGGGTGGTTCCTGTGGCGTGGTCAAGGGAACCGTGTTTCGAGTCACTCTACGTGGCACCAAGGTCACTGACCCCGAACTGGCGCTTCTCAATACATTGTCCAGCATCCATACGCTGAATCTCATGGACACGCAGGTAACAGGCTCCGGCTTTGAGCATCTCGAAGGATTGACGAACCTCCGAGGGCTGAACCTAGCGGACACACAAATCACCGACAATGCTTTGGAACACGTGAAGGGCCTGACAAACCTCGGGTACCTAAGCCTTGACGGCACAATGGTGACGGATGCCGGACTGGAGCATCTCCGAGGATTAACACAACTCCAAGCGTTGAGTCTTAATAATACGCAAGTCGGTGATCCAGGGCTGGCCCACATCGAGGGACTGCGAAACTTGGATACGCTGAACCTCATACTCACGAATGTGACGGACGACGGCCTGGTGCATCTTAGAGGGCATACGAGTCTCCGGTCGTTGCACATTAGCCACACGAAAGTCAGCGATGCCGGTCTGGAGCACTTAAAGGGGCTGACTGGTCTGGCGTATCTACATGTCATCAACACGCAGGTAACAGATGATGGGGTGAAAAAGCTGGAAAGAGCTTTGCCAGGCGTGGAGATCGTCCGGTGATTCTTGTGGGTTGAAACCGACACAGGACGGGATTAGTACTCCATCCTCTCCACCCCATCCGCCAACTGGTCCCTCGTCTTTTTTGTGTACCGGGCAGTCGTGTTGAGATTCGAGTGAGCGAGGATTTGAGCCAGCCCCACCAAGTCGCCGGGATTCGCTTCGAGGTATTGGTGTGAGAACGTGTGACGCAGAAGATGCGGATACAATCTGACGCCAAGGATGGCGGCGTATTTGTCGCACAACGCCCGCACGCCCCGATCCGTCAACGGCCCCCGTTCGCCGATGAAAACTCGATTGGATTGCACAGCCGGGCGAACCTCCAGGTATGCGGTAAGGGCACGGCGGGCTGGAAGCGGAAGGGGAACCCATCTTTCTTTGCCACCCTTCCCGAAGCGAAACGTACCGCTACGTTCGCCGATTTGCAGTGCGTCGAGTTCAAGGGCAACGAGATCACCGACCCGGCACCCGCAGTACAGGAACATCGAGAAGATGGCAGCCGCCCGAACGTCCTCTCGCAATTCCACTTCCCGGAAGAGACGGCGCACGTGGCTACGCTCCATCCCCTTCGGAGCCAATTCCTGCCGACGCAGTTCCTTTACTGGCTTTGCCGGGTTGGTCTTAACATGACCGCTCGTCGCCAGCCAGTCGAAGAACCGGCGAATCGTCACGAGGCAGCGGTTCACCGTGGCGACCGCTTGACCCTGGTTGCGGCGCAGGTGGGACTTGAAATCCGTCACGTCCCTGGTCGTCACTCGGCCAACCACGAAGGGTTCGTGGTTGGCCTCGTTGAACCACCGGGCGAACTTGCGCACATCTTGCCGAAACGCTCGTCGTGTGTTGGCGCTGAAGTCGTGGGCGTCCAGGAACTGGGTGAAGAGACCAGCTTCATCCGGCCCAGCCGAGATACCGGCGAAAACATTATCGCCCCAATTCTGACCGTCTTGTGAGCGGAAATTAGACACCATTTGGACACATACTCCTTGAAATTGGGCTGATAGTGGCAGTTATCTCCCGACGTTATCGGAACAAACCTGGCGCTGGAGATGAACGAACACAGCCCGGATCAGTTCCGGCTCAGCGACCTCCTGAGTGCCTCCGGGGAACAGGCTCTTGATCGCTGCCCCCACTTGGTCTGCCGTCGCCGACACCAAGCCGAGCGACCTGACCGCATCGACGATGACGGCGTGTTGTTTGTTGGTGTTGGTCTTCGCCGTCCGGCGTTTCCTGGTCGGCGTTGTTGGACTGCCGCCACGCTTGGAGTAGAAGAGTACCGGACGACCGTTGACGCCACAGTTCCGCCGCCGAACTTCGAGACAGACTTTTTGCGCATCTTCGACGAAAATTGGGCGCCTTGTGGACACATTGTAGACGGGTTGCGGGAAGACACCCTCGCCCATCAGTTGGTAGAACCTTGCACGGCTCAGTCCGACCATGCGAGCCATCTCAGCGACCGTGACGGCGGCCTTCGTCTGAACGTTGCCAATCATTTGACACTCCTTGTACGGAAATCAGACAATCTCTTGACTGTTTGTTAACACATGCTCCCGCCCCTTGGCGGTAAGTTGCCGGATGCTCTGGTGGTCCTTCGCAATCAGCCCCGCCCGGATCAGGAAGGACTCGATAACGGTGCTGACCGTCCGGGCCGGTAGTCCCAGCGACGAGGCGATCACGTTCAACCGGGCCGGGCCGTTTGCCAAGAGCCGCAGGTACGCCTGCTCATTTGGTCCCAGTCCAAGCTCGTCCAGTTGTTCCAATTCACACGCACGATGCAAATGTTCCAGTGTGATTTCGTCTTCGCCGAGTGAACGGCAGACCCGGTGACATGATTGCAGCAGACGCAATGCAAGTCGGGGAGTGCCACGAGAGCGTTGGGCAATTTCGGGGAACACGTCTGCTTCAACGTTCCAACCAAGCGCTTGACTTCGCCGTCCTACCACCTGGATCAATTCGGCGACGGAGAGAAAGTCTAGCCGAAGAACCAGCCGCATCCTGTCCCGGAGAGGCTGGAGCAGGTGGTATTCGTCGGTAGTTGCAAGTAATAAGGAGAAGTTGGCAATGGGGATACCGTGTGGAGCGCCGGTCCCCGTCCGCACGAAGACCTTCCGTTTATCGAGGGCAAGATACAAGCTCGTCTGAAACTCTCGTTTCATTTCGTGAGCTTCGTCGATGAAGACAACATCCCTCTCTTGTGCGGCGAGAAGTAGGGCGTTCAGTTCGGCAGGACTGTTGAGTGCTTGGCCCAGTACCTCGTGGAATCCCGTCGCCATTTCATCGGCGATGACTTGGCACATGGCGCTCTTGCCCAGCCCAGGCCCGCCCACGAGTAAAGCGTCGTCAAATTTTCTGGCATCCTGCTGGGCGGCATCAAGAGCGACCTCGATCTGTCGGACGACCTGTTGCTGTCCGATCAGATGCTTGATTGAGGATGGCCTAACTTCGTTGATGTCGGTTGGTTGGTTCATGGTTTCTCAACTTGCCGTCGGTAGAGTTGTTGTGAAAATGGTAGATTGCTGTTTGCGCCCTCTTTTTCCCGTTGTGTCGTCGTGAAGAACGTGCCGTCGTCACGATGAACAAAACGACCTATTCCGTCAGCCGCAAACAACGTGCGTATCTCTTGGCTTTGGCCTGAACCGATGCCGGTGCTTTGTCCAGCACGGTCAACAGGAAATACGGCCGCCCCGTGCCGTCTATCAGGGAATTCCGGTAAAGCCCCTGGTCGCCCTTGCAGGCTCTTTCGACGAACGCCCGCTGTTCCTCGGTAGTGGCAGGACGAATCCAGGGCTGGTCGTCGGTCTCGGCGGCCCCTTCAGCGCCGACGAGAAGCGTGGCGATAGGTTGGTTTTGATTGGTCATGTTGGTCTCTCTGGTGAGTTCCTTTATATGTACGTGCCGTCGTCACGATGCCACGATTTCGATGAAGCCCTCCGTGTCGATTGTCTCGCTGAAACGGTAACAACGGTCGGCTTTCAGAACCCGGATGTGCAGGCGGTCTGCATCGTCCACCCAGACCGACACACTGTTGTCAGGACCACGTGGGTCACGATGACCGAGGATTCGGATTTCACGGCATTGGCCCTTGCGGCGTGGCGCTCGTACCAGGGTTGGCTTCGGGTCGGTTGTGGGGTTTTGAATTTCCATGCAAGGAAAACGTGCCGTCGGTCTCATATCTGGGCGGCTTGCCATCAAGGACTTCAACCTGCCCACCGAAACATGCTTCGGCGTCTTCAATGGTTTCTTCTCGACTGGCCAACGGCCCGCTCGGCACGTTGCGGTCAAAACCACCGTGGTCTTCCGCATCGTCCCAGTTAAGACGTACCGCCGCCGTTCAGGCGGCGGCACGTCCACACCACTCTTTGCGAATCTCGGCCAGCGTTTGCGGACGAAAGCCGGTGTCACGCTCGATGGCGGGAACACCCCGCCATCGAGCGCTCCTTAGCTCGTCCAGGCAGAAGTAACCCAATTCACCCTCGCCATTGCAGGTCACCAGGCCGAAGAATGTCCCGGATTCGGGATCGAACTCAGTAGCGAACCACCGATGATCGGAAGCAATCGAGAAGAACTTGACTTGGGCGACTGCACCATCCCCCTGCCCATCGGTGCTGTACAAGGCAGGCAAACTGCGTTCGATGGCTTTGGTGAGTAGTTTCATGTTTCGTTTCCTCCTACCTGTTATGACATGCCGTCGTCAATCCTCGGTGTCCGGGACGAGCAGCGGCGTGCCGTCATACGGACTGACAGCGTATTCGTCGTGAGGATCAGCCCCGCCAATGCACTCCAGGTAGCAGGCGTCTAAGCCGACAAGAGGACCGCCTTCGATCTTGCGGATTTCGACGGGACATTCGTTCCCCGTGTCCGGGTCCGTGACAGTTACGGTGGTAACGTGCTTCGTCGGTAAGAAGTCATTGGAGTTTGGCATGATTGCGATTCTCCTTTCATTGGCGCTTTGACGTGCCGTCGTGTGCCTTGAGCAAAGCAAACCCTCCTCCCAGCACGGCTGGGAGGAGGGTTTGCGAGGTCGGCACGACGCCGAGAACGTGAAACAGACTCGCTTCTCAACGTCGTCTTATTATTACCTGCCGTCGCTTATCTGTGCCTTTCGTTGGTTTCATTTACGGCCTGCCGCCGACCAGTTCAATTCGCTTTTCAGGGCCTCCAGGCGGCTCTCTGTTTCGTTGTTAGGAGTTGAAGGTAATTCCAGTCGCCCTGTTCGCCCCGCTTCACAGCGGGGCGAGCAGGGCTTTGTGAAGGGAGTCGAGTGAACTTGCTGATTCACAAGACCTCCCAGCATTTCGGTCTGGGAGCAGGATTGAGCCCGACGTGTTTGTCGATCTGCACAAGCAGTCCCAGCAATTCAGCGTGTTCGTCTACGAGCGCCACGATGTCCGGGTCGTTTCTCAATTCATGGTCGGCGGACCAGACATCCCACTCGTCAACGAGCCCTTGCAGTTCGTTGACTCGTCTCACCATGATCTCTGCGAACTTTCGCAGGCAGTTCGGATCGCCGTAGCCGTCTGGCGTTTTCTTCCGCACGCAACGCAGACGAAAGCGAGCCTCTTGGGCCATTGTCATTGACTTTTTTGCCATGTTCGATTGTTCCTTGGGGAAACAAAACTTGTTGTCGGCCGTCAATCGAAAGCCAACTCCCGCACAACTTGCGCTTCCTCGTGGAAGTTGGCATCCTCCAAGGCCGCCGCCGCAACTTCGCAGATAATTGCAGCGTCGTAGTGGGCGTAATCCTGGCTCAGCAAGATACCCAGGGCCTGATGCACAAAGGTAAGGGAGTCATGCGAGTCGGCGACGGCCTCCGGCTTGAAGACTCGTTTCGCCGTTGCGTCAGCGAGGGCACGCAGAAGCTCGCCACGAAACGAGGCGTCGTTACAGGCAGCAACCACACGTTGAATGAGTCGTTCGTTGGGCACCGGTTTTTCCTCCGAGGCTACGACGTGCAGTCGGGCGTGCAGTTCCTGCTATGCTGGGAGACTTCGCAAGACCCCACGAATGATTGCCCGGCGAGCCCTGTCAGTCGTCGGCCGTTCTCGGAGGAATGACTCCCGGATGCGGTTCTCGTGTTGCAGGAGCGCCATTTTCGCCGCATCCCGTTTCGCCTTCGTAAAGCGATTCACAACAGCGTCTTGCTCGGTTACGTGGACGGCCACCATCGCCCGGTCGTAGCCGTCGTTCTCCCACCGCTCTTCTCGCTGTACCCGCAACTCGCCCACGACCTGGCCGTTGGAGTTCATCAACGAACTCGTAGCGGCCTTGTGCATGTAGTCCACCATCGGCCAATCGCTGCGTTCAATATCCTCCCCCAAACCATTGTCCAGCCAACACTGCGCCCAAGGCAGTTGGGCAACAACCGCAAGGAACTCGTCACGACTCGGCGGACGCCGGAAGTTGAATGTGTGCGACCGATAGAATTGTGGCCCTTCTGGAAAGCCGACTGCCTCGACAGGCTTCATTCCCGCCTCCACGGCATGTGGCCAGTAGCTCACTTGCAACGAGTAGTAATCTGTTCGTTTCATGGTCTTGCTCCCTTCCGGCAGCCAGACCTGCCGTCGTTTCTCGTTGGAAGCAAAAAGCCCCTTTCCCCGGCAGGGCCGGGGAAAGGGGCTGCGTGCGATGGTGGGCTAAAGGATGCGCATTCTCACGCACCGTCGGTCTGACTGACGCACTCCGCTAAGCGATAGAACGTCTCGCCATTGTTGTCCAATTCCGCCAACAGACCATAAGGACTCGGCACCACTCTGGTGATCGTTCCCGAGGCGACTAGCTTGTCAGTTTGCACTACCTGCACATTCTCGCCAATTCGCTCATGCCGGTAGTGCTCCGGGAATATCTCCCGCATGGAAAACTCCCGCCCGCACTGCGGGCAATTCACCAGACGACGGGGGTGTCGCTTGCCACAGTCGGGACAACGTTTCATGTCCATGATTCTTCTCCTTGCTTTGTACCCTAGGGGCAACAGATCGGTTGATCGTCCGGCCGCTGCTCTGCCGCCTTGTCATCCAAGCCGAGGGCATCACAAGCCAGCTTGAACGTCACAACCGCCTCATGTACGAACTTGGCGGGGACACGAGTATTACTGCCGGGAAATTTGGCAGGAGCACCACCCCCCAGATACCAATTGCTAAGGTCGTTGATGGCTTCAAACGCCCCTAGTGTGTCGTTATCACAGACGGCGTTCACGAAACTTTCAAAACAAGCGTTCGGGTCCATTTCGTTTCCTCCCGACGTTGAAACATGCCGTCGGGCCAAGGGAGAAACGAAACGGGTTAGTCGTCGCCGCTGCACTCCAAGCAAACATCATTTTCAAGCCGGGTGTTGCAGTCGGAGCAGATTGCCCAGAAGCGGCCGTCATCCTCATCCCAGTCCCACTTGTCGTATTCCAAGGGGCTGATGCCCTCTTCCGGGAAACCGGGGCCGTGATATGTACAGGGGAACGGCATACCCTTACCGTTGGCGATGCCCTCTTGTCCATCGACGGATAGGTTGTCGTCGTCGTACCATACGCCCTGACCCGACATGTGCGGTTCGGCGATGTAGCCGCCAGCGACGAAGTTGCCTTTCAGGGTGAACCACAGTTCGTCACGGGGCACACCGAGCCGTTTGGTGGCCTCAGCCGCCTCGGTTTCCTGTTCTTCGTTCAGTTCGATGCCACCACTCAACTGCTCGCCGTAGTCATCGCCATCCGTTTCTACATCAATGGCGATGATATGACCGTACTGTTCATCCTCAGCAAGGA
>CAZLEO010000276.1:0-12626 GCA_964558555.1 uncultured Rickettsiales bacterium
TCATCCAGGGGTTGAGCTTCTCCTCGATGTCCCCGGGCAGGAAGCCGATGTCGCGACCCAGCGGGAAGATGGGGCGGCTGACGAGCAGGCGCTGGTAGGTGGCCATGTCAGCGGCCTGGAGCAGGCCGGCGGCGATGGCCAGCAGGGTCTTGCCGGTGCCGGCCATGCCGACGAGGGTGACGAGCTTGACGCTGTCCTCGAGCAGCAGGTCCAGCGCGAAGGTCTGCTCCTTGTTGCGCGGGAAGATGCCCCAGACACCCTCCTTGAAGCGGCGCGTGGCCGCCACGCCGCCGCCGCCGGAGACGACGCGCCCCAGGGCGGTGTTGTTGTGGTTCTCGTCGTTGCGCAGCACCAGGCAGCAGTTGTCGGGGAGATCGCCCGTGTCCACCTCACACTCGCCGGCGCGGTAGAGGGCCTCGATGGCGGCGCGGGGCACGAGCATCTCGGCCTGGCCGCTGTACAGCTCGGTGATGTCCACCTTGCCGTGCTCGTAGTCCTCGGCGCGCATGGCCATGGCGTCGGCCTTGAGGCGCATGTTGGTGTCCTTGGACACCAGGGTGACGAAGGGGTTGCCGGCCTGGCGCAGGGACAGGGCCACCGAGAGGATCTGGTTGTCGGCGCTGTGTCCGTTGATGCTGCGGAACTCCACCAGGTTCTCGCTGGTGAGATCGATGCGCAGGGAGCCGCCGTCGGGCAGGGGTACGCCGTCGTGCAGGTTGCCCTTGGAGCGCAGCTCGTCGAGGTAGCGGCTGAACTGGCGGGCGTTGCGGCCGTTCTCGTTCTGGTGCTTCTTGAACGAGTCGATCTCCTCGATCACCACCAGCGGGATGACGATCTCGTTCTCCTCGAACTTGAAGATCGCCGTGGGGTCGTGCAGCAGGACGTTGGTGTCGAAGACGTAGGTCTTGCGGGCCTCGAGGGAGTTCAGCGTCTGCGAGATGGATGTGTCTTCCACGGAAGGTCTCCAGCTCCTGGCCTACCCGTCATCGCGGGGGTAGAGGCGTTCGAGGAGCTCGGTGTCGTTGATACATTCGGCGCACAGCCACAGCACCTCGGGGTCCACCAACCGCAGGTAGTCCTTGGAGGAGGCAGCGTCGTCGGTGCGGGCCTGGATGGTCGCGGGGACGCGGTCACCGGAGAACAGGCGATACCCCCGGATGACAAAACCGGAGTGGGTGTGGAGCGTCGGACCGACCTCGGTCCTGCAGCCCCTACAGCGTGGCAGTGAGTCGTTCACTCGGTGTGCCGGATCGTGGGCAGCCTCAGGTGGGGTCCCCAGGGCCCTGGTTGACTCGATTCTTGAGCTCCTTGCCCACCTTGAACACGGGCAGGACCTTCTCCTTGACCTGGATCAGCTTGCCGGTCTTGGGGTTGCGCCCCATGTACGGCTCGTAGTGCTTGGTCTTGAAGCTGCCGAAACCGCGGATCTCGATACGGTCCCCCGCCATGAGGGCTTCCTTCATCGATTCGAAGATCAGGTTGACCACTTCCTCGGCGCGCTTGCGCGGAATGTTCGCCCTCTCGGTGACGGCGTCGATCAGTTCGGACTTGGTCATGTCGCCTCCGGCTCAGCGGGCCCCATTATTATCAGGGGGGTTGCGGCTCGTCAACAGGTAACCACCGGGATTCACTTGTGTTTTTCTTCTATCGGGCTATTGCGCAGGTCCTCGATCGTCACCTGGAGCGATTCGGAGCCGCGGAAGTAACGCATGCCGAAGCTGTGGACCACGTCCACGACACGTCCGACGGACGACGCCGGCCGATCGAGGCGGAAGGCCACCGCGGGGACCCCGGGAGAGGGTCCCAGGCGCAGCTGGATGGCCCCCTTGCGGGCCTGGCGCACCCCGGTGACGGCCACCTGTCGGGAGAAAAACCGCGGCGCGGGGTTGCCGATGCCGTGCGGGGCCAGCGGCGCCAGCTCGGCGGCCAGCGCCTCGGTGATCTCCTCCACGTCGAGCTCTGCGTCCGCCCGCAGCCGCGGGGTCCAGGGATCCGCGGGCAGGTGGGCGAAGGCCTCGCGCTCGAACCAGTCGCGGAACTCCTCGTATCGCTCCACCTGCAGGCCCACGCCTGCCGCGGCCTTGTGGCCGCCGTAGCGATCGAGCATGGCCGCCCCGGGCTCGA
Source organism: uncultured Rickettsiales bacterium (assembly GCA_964558555.1). GTDB lineage: Bacteria > Myxococcota_A > UBA796 > UBA9615 > CAYRNR01 > CAYRNR01. Next base: position 2,125 of record CAZLEO010000276.1, read on the forward strand.
GGGCCTCCACGAGGTCCACGCCGCGGATGGACCGGGCGGAGCCGGTGGCCGTGTCCCCGTCCTGCGCCAGCAACAGCGCCGGGCGGTGGACCCGCTGGGCCACGCGGCTGGCCACGATGCCCACCACGCCGGGGTGCCACCCGTCTCCCATCAGCGCCAGCGCACGCTTGTCCGCCAGCTCCCGGTCGGCCTCAACCATGGCCATGGCCTCGTCCAGCACCCGGTCCTCGAGCTGCCGTCGCCGCTGGTTGATGCGGTCGAGCTCGGCGGCGATGACTCCGGCGCGTCCCCGGTCGTCGGTCAGCAGCAGCTCCAGCGCCAGCGAGGGATCGTCCAGGCGGCCGGCGGCGTTGATCCGCGGACCGAGCCGGAAGCCGAACACCGACGACGTCAGCGGCGCGTCATGTGCCACGTCCGCCACCTCCAGCAGGGCCGCGATGCCCGGCCGCCGCCGCCAGGCGAGCTCCTCCAGCCCCACCTTGACCAGCAGCCGGTTGGCTCCCACCAGCGGCACCATGTCCGCCACCGTGGCCAGGGCCACCAGGTCCAGGTAGTGCTTCAGGTTTGGCTCTTCAACATCTTGGAAATACTGGTTGTTCCTGAGCTGGCGCCTCAGGTCCACGATGGTCATGAAGACCACGCCCGTGGCGCACAGGGAGCGCAGATCCTCGTGGCTCCCGCCCCGCTCCGGGTTGACCAGGGCCACCGTCGGCGGCAGCTCGGCGGGCAACCGATGGTGGTCCAGCACGACCACGTCCACGCCCCGCTCGCGGGCCCGCTCCAGGGGCGCGTGGGAGGTACTGCCGCAGTCGCAGGTGACCAGCAGCGTGCACCCCTGGTCCGCCAGGCGGTCCACCTGCTCGACGGAGATGCCGTACCCGTCGCGCATGCGGTTGGGTAACGAAGGGGTCACCTCGCCGCGGCCGACGCGGCGCAGGAAGTCCACCATCAGGGTGGTCGAGACGATGCCGTCCACGTCGTAGTCGCCGTGTACGGCCACGTGCTCGCCCGCCGCGCACGCCTGGGCCAGCCGTCCGGCCGCGGTCCCCAGGTCGGTCAACGAGCAGGGATCGGGCAGGTCGCGCAGCTGGGGTTCGAGGAAGCGCCGGGCCGCATCCGCGTCGGTGATCCCGCGCAGGGACAGCAGCCGCGTGAGCAGCGCAGAGCAACCCAGGTCGGCGGCGGGCCCGTCGGGCTCGCGCACCTCCCAGACACGCTGGTCCATCTGCATCGGCCTCCCCGTCACCGTGCTGTCCGGATATCTCAGGTGGACTTCGACTGCTGGACGGGCAGCCAGCGCTGCAGCGCCAGGATGGCCGGGCTGGCCACGTAGATGGACGAGTAGGTGCCCACCAGGATGCCGGCGAGCAACGCCACGGCAAAGCCGCGCAGGATGGGACCGCCGAAGATGGCCATCATCAGCACCACCAGGAAGGTGGTCGCCGAGGTCAGCAGGGTGCGGCTGAGGCACTCGTTGATGCTGGTGTTGACGATCCAGGTCAGGTCCTTGCGCTTGTAGCGCCGCACGTTCTCGCGGATGCGGTCGTACACCACGATGGTGTCGTTGAGGGAGTACCCGACGATGGTCATCAATGCGCCGATGATCGGCAGGTTGAACTCGAAGCCGAAGATCACGCAGCCCAGCGAGAACACCCCCACCACGACCAGCACGTCGTGCAGCAGCGCGACCACCGCGCCGGGCGCGAAGCTCAGCTCGAAGCGGAAGGCGATGTAGATCAGGATCAGCCCCAGGGTCACGAGGATGGCGAGCATGCCCTGCGTTCGCAGCTGCTTGCCCACCTTCTCGCCGATGGAGTCCACCTTGACGATGCGGCTGGTCAGGTCCGCGGGCAGCACCGTGGAGGTGGCGAACAGCTCCTCCACCTTCTTGGCGATGCCCGGCATGGTGATGACGAGGCCGTTCTGGTAGCGCGCGTCGCGGACGATCCACTCGGCCTCGGCGTCCTCGTCGTCGGCGACGATGGGAGCGAGGACCTCGGGCTCGTCATCGACCGGCGCGGCGGAGTCGTCGTCACCCGCGTCTGCAGCTCCCACGTCTGCGGCGGCGTCCTCGGCGGCGGCCGAGTCGTCGTCCCCGACGTCGGCAGCGGCATCCGCCTCGGGCTCCGCGGCTGGCGCGACCGCAGCGTCCTCACCACGGGGCGCGGGCAGGGCACCCCCGGCGATCAGCAGCTGCTCCATCGCCACGGGGTCCAGGCGGTCGGTCGGCACGACGGTCATCTTCAGGTCCTTGTCGGGGTCGAAGACCCACTCGCTGAAGGCGTCCGCGCCGTACTCGGCCTCGAGGATCGTCTTGATCTGCTCGAAGGACTCGCTGGCGCCGAAGTTGATGTGCTGCACGCGCACGAGGAACTCGGCGGTCTCGTTGCCGCCGTAGGACTGCACCGAGTCGTCGCTCAGCTCCAGGTCGGCCACGGCCTTGCGGACCGTGCCGATGTCCACCTCGTCCTTGCTCACGGGCACGTCGACCTTCTCGCCTTCCTGGTCCACCACGCGCACGAACTGCAGGTGGATCTCGGTGCCGCCGGCGAAGTCGACGCCGAAGCGGGCCAGGCCGAGGTAGGCCAGGATGGACAGGGTCACGACCACGACGGACACGATCGCGGCGATCTTGCGACCGCCGACGAAATTGATGTTGGTACCCGGTCGAATGATCTCAAGCATGGGGTTCTCCAGCGGGGGCGCGCCCCGGTCAGATGCTCAGGCGGTTCAGCTCCCGCTTCTCGGTCCACAGGGTGAACACCAGTCGCGATCCGACGAGGACCGAGAACAGCGTGGTCAGGATTCCGATCATCAGGGTCACGGCGAACCCCTGCAGCGGCCCGGTCCCGTAGGAGTACAGCACCACGCCCGCGATGAACGTGGTGATGTTGGCGTCCATGATGGTCCACCAGGCCTTGTCGAACCCCACCGATACGGCGACGCGCGGCGACTTGCCCAGCCTGAGCTCCTCGCGTATGCGCTCGAAGATGATGATGTTGGCGTCCACGGCCATGCCGATGGTCAGCAGGATGCCGGCGATGCCCGGCAACGTCAGCGTGGCGCCAAAGGCGGACAGCGCGCCCAGGATCAGCAGCAGGTTGGTGCCCAGGGCCACGTTGGCGATGATGCCGCCGCCCCGGTAGTACACCAGCATGAACGCGACCACGAGGGCCATGCCCAGCAGGATGGACACGACACCGCGGCGCACCGAGTCGGCGCCGAGGGTGGCGCCCACCGTGCGGTTCTGCTCGATCTCCACCGGCGCGGGCAGGGCACCGGCCTGAAGCACGATCACCAGGTCGGCGGCCTCGGTCTGGAGGTAGTCCACGTTACCGGCGCCCAGGGTGATGCGGGCGCGGCCACCACAGATGGGCTCGTCGATGCGCGGGTCCGAGCGGACCACGTCGTCGAGCACGATGGCCATCATCTCGCCGGTGTTGTCGGTGGTGATGGAGCAGAAGAGGCTCGCGCCTTCCGGGTTGAAGTTGATGCCCACGTAGGGCACCTGGAACTGGTCGTAGGCCACGTAGGCGTCCTCGACCAGGTCACCCGTGAGGTCGGCGTTGCGGTTGAGCAGCAACGGCCGGATGCGCATGGAGACGCCGGTGATCTCGTCGCGCTCCTTCTCCCACAGCACCTCGGTGCCCTCGGGGATCCTGCCGCGCAGGGCGTTGTTCAGCTGCAGGTCCGAGTAGTCCTCGGACAGGCCGGCGGCGGACGCGGCCTCGGCCACGAGCTGCTCGAGGTTGCCCGGGCCGACGCTCTTGTCGACCATGCGGAACTCGAGCTGCGCGGTCTGACCGATCAGCTTGACCGCGCGGTCCTGATCGGTGACGCCGGGCAGCTGCACCATCACCTGGTCCATGCCCTTGGGCGCGATCACCGGCTCGGACACGCCGAACTCGTCGATGCGGTTGCGGATGGTCTCGATGACCTGGTCCACGGAGTTCTTGCGGATGTACTCCTTGTGGTGGGACGCGTAGTCCACGACGATGACCTCGTTGCCCTCCCGTCGGCGGGTCTCGAGGTACTCGAAGGAGATGTGCTTGTCGCGGAAGTAGTCGCGCACCAGCTTGGACTGGTCCGCGTCCACCACCGTCACGCCGACGCGGCTACACGGGGGGTCGGCGCACTCGTCGTAGCGGAACACCACCGGCTCCTCGAGGCCCTCGCGCTTGAGGCCCTCGACGATGCCCTCGATGGAGCGGTCGGTGGCCACCTCGACGGCGTCGGCGACGCCCACGCCCAGCACCAGGTCGATGCCGCCCTGGAGGTCGAGGCCGAGGTTGATCTTCTTTTGCGGGAAGACCGCCTGCGCCCAGCCCGGGGCCACGTCGTCGGGCTCCACGGTCTCGCCGCGGGCCCGAGCCTTTTCCTTTTGCGCGATCTCGTCTTCGGTGTCCCAGCCGCCCACGGTCCAGACCAGGAAATAGGCCCCGGCCAGGACCACCAGCGCGCTCACCACCGCCGCTATCTTCCAGTTTCCGCTCATCTTCGTCACTCAATGGCGCCGACGCGGCCGGCCGCGTCTAGGATTTGGCGCCCTCCTTGGTGTTTTCGCCGATCTTGCCCACGATGGCGTTCTTGTCGCACTTGAACCGCACGTCCCGCCCGATCTCCAGCGTCAGGAACTCGTCCTCCACCGCGAAAACGCGGGCCTGGATGCCCCCGGCGGTGGCGACGGTGTCGCCCTTGCGCAGCGCCGCGATCATGGTGCGGCGCTGCTGATCGCGCTTCTGCTGCGGCCGGATCATGAAGAGGTACCAGATGCCCGCGATGGCCACGAACATCACGACGATGGAGAACAGTCCCCCACCGGCCTGAGCGGGTGCTCCAGCTCCGTCCTGCGCCCAGGCCACCGGCGTCAGCCAGTCTCCAATCATGTCGTCCGTCCTTTCCCGGCGTCCTCGGACGCCTTTCGCTGCCGCTGCTCCCGGCTACGCGCCAGGAGGTCGGCGAAGGTTCCCTCGGCGATGGCCTCCCTCATCTCCCGCATTCGCTGCAGGTAGTGGTGGAGGTTGTGCACCGTCATCAGACGGCTCGCCAGCATCTCACCGCACAGGAACAGGTGCCTCAGGTAGGCCCTCGAGAATGTCCGACAGGTGGGGCAGGTGCACCCCTCCTGGATGGGCCCGTCGTCGTGGCGGTGCTTCGCGTTCTTGATCACGATCCGACCACCGTCGACGAACAGCATGCCGTTGCGCGCGTTGCGCGTCGGCAGCACACAGTCGAACATGTCGATGCCCGCGGCCACGGCCTCCACCAGATCGTCGGGGTAGCCCACCCCCATGAGGTAGCGCGGTCGGTCCTGAGGCAGCTCGCCGGCGAAGCGATTCACCATGGCGTGCAGTTCCTCGGGGGGCTCGCCCACGCTGAGGCCGCCCAGGGCCAGCCCGTCGAAGGGCAGCTCGGCCAGCTCGGCCAGGCACCGGGCGCGCAGGCCGGGATCGAACCCTCCCTGCACGATGCCGTACAGCGCCATGGGCGCGTCACCGCGCGCCTCGATGGACCGTCGCGCCCACTGCAGGGTGCGCCGCATCCCCTCCTCCACCTGACCGCGGGGCGCGCCGTACGGCGTGCACACGTCCAGGGGCATGGCGATGTCCACGCCGAGGTCGCGCTGGACCTGGACCACGATCTCGGGGGTGAAGCGGCGCTTCGCCCCGTCGAGGTGGGACCGGAAGCTGACGCCGTCGTCGTCCACGGTCCGTCGGCCCTGAAGGCTGAAGACCTGGTAGCCGCCGGAGTCGGTGAGGATGGGACCGTCCCAGCCCATGAAGGCGTGCAGCCCTCCCCGCTCGCGGATCTCGACCGCGCCCGGGCGCATCTCCAGGTGGTAGGCGTTGCTCAGCACGATCTCGGCGCCGAGCCCCCGCAGGTCCTGCGGGGTCATGCCCTTGATCGCGCCGTACGTGCCCACGGGCATGAACGCCGGCGTCTCCACAGACCCGTGGGCCGTGGTGATCCGACCACGCCGGGCCCCGGTAGCCGGGTCCTGCGCCGTCACCTCAAAGGAGAAGCATCGCATCGCCGTAGCTGTAGAAGCGGTACTCCGCGTCCACGGCCTCCTCGTAGAGTCCCAGAATCCGTTGCCGTCCGGCCCAGGCGGCCACCAGCGCCACCAGGGTGGATCGGGGGAGATGGAAGTTGGTCAGCATGGCGCCCACCTCCCGGAAGTCGAATCCCGGGCGGATGAACAGGTCCGTGCTGCGCATGGCTCCGTCGCTCGGTCGGCCCTCGCGCGACCACGCCTCCAGCGTGCGCACCACCGTGGTGCCCACCGCCACGACCCGCCCACCGCGCGCTCTGGCGGCCTCGACGGCCTGCGCCGTGGCAGCAGGGACGCGGTAACGTTCGGCGTGCATGACGTGGTCGTCCAGGATCGCCGCGCGGACCGGCTCGAAGGTGCCCACGCCCACGTGGAGCGTGACCTCGGCCACGTCCACGTCGCGGTCGCGCAGTGCCGCGAACACCTCGTCGGTGAAGTGCAGCCCGGCGGTGGGCGCGGCCACGGCGCCGTCGTGGGCGGCGTACACGGTCTGGTAGCGCTCCCGGTCGTCGTCTCGCAGCCCGTCGGGCCGCTGGATGTACGGCGGCAGCGGGGGCTCGCCCACCCGCTCGAGGTCCACCTCGGGCGGCACGTGCACGCGGCGATGCCCCGATTCGAGGACGTCGCCGACGATCAGCGGCTCGCCACCCCGCGCTGGGAAGACCTTCTGCCCCGGTTTCACGCGCGCGGAGGGACGCACCATGGCCTCCCAGTCGCCCCCGTCGAGGGGATCGATCAGGAGGATCTCGACCTTGCCGCCGGTCTCCTTGGCGCCCCGGACGCGCGCCGGGATGACGCGCGTGTCGTTGACCACCAGCAGATCGCCGGCCCGCAGCTGTCGCGGCAGGTCGGCAAAGGAGAGGTGAGCGGTCAGCCCGCTGGCCCGGTGATGGACCAGCAAGCGGCTGGCGTCCCGCCGATCGGCGGGACGTTGGGCGATCCTCTCGGGGGGGAGGTCGTAGGCGTAGGCCTCGATGTTCTCGTCCTGTATTGCGGTGTCAAAGAGCGGATCGGGCGCAGCCGCATTCGCGGGCGCGATCCCGAACGGGTCGCCACTTTTACACACAGCGCCAGACACGAGTCAATCTCCCGGGGCAGGGGACGGCGTAGACTACTGGCCGACCACGGCGGTGTCAACCGTCTTGGCGGGGATTTCGGCAACTATTTCAAGGAGTTGTGAGGACGGGGATCAGCGGCGGCGATTCCTGGCTCCGGTCCAGGTCGACGACGGGCGCGACGACGAGGAATCGGAGCGCTCCTTCTCCACGGGGATACGCAGCAGGGGGACCTCACGCGGGGCGTCGATGGCCAGGCGGACCCAGTTGCCCTTCACGCGCTTGATGTAGATCTTGATGTCGTCCCCGATCTGGAGGATTTCCCCTTCTTTCTGGGTGAGAACCAACATCTTGGAATCGGCCCTATCCTTCCTGGATATGGATCAATTCTAGCACGTCACGCGCGTTTTTCCTCACGCGCAGGCGGGAATCAGCCCCTCTTGCGGCTCTTCACCGGCGGAAGATCGACCCCGGCGAGCTCCTCGTAGGTGCGCCGGATCAGCTTGAGGTCGTCGAAGGCCTTGCGCTTGTCGCCCTCGTTCCGCAGCAGGTAGGCCGGGTGATAGGTGACCACCAGCGGGACGCCGTCGGGGGTCTGGTGGACGCGACCGCGGTGGCGCCCCACCGAGCCGGTGGTCTGCAGCAGGTGTTGCATGGCGAACCGCCCCAGCGCCACGATCAGTCGCGGGCGTAGCGCCTCGAGCTGGCCCCTGAGGAACGGCGTGCAGGCCGCCACCTCCTCGGGCTGGGGATCCCGGTTGCGCGGGGGTCGGCACTTGAGCACGTTGCAGATGTACACGTCGTCGCGCTCGAGGCGCAGCACGTTGCGGATCATGGCGGTGAGCATGCCGCCGGCCGGTCCCACGAAGGGGCGGCCCTTGCGGTCCTCCTCGAACCCCGGCGCCTCGCCGACGAAGACGATGTCGGCGTCCGGGTTGCCCTCGCCGAACACGATGTGGCTGCGGGCCTGGGCCAGCTCGCACCGCTCGCACTCGCCCAGGTCCTGGCGCAGGGCGCGCAGGGCGTTCGCGCCGTCGCCGGTCGCGGCGGGTTCGGCCGCGGGCGGCGGTTCGGGTCGCGGCACCTCGACGGGGTCGGCCGCAGGCTGGGCGCACGTGGCGGCCTCGGCCTCCAGCGTGGCGCGCAGGTCCCGGACGATCTCGAGCAGCTCGGCGCGGTCCTCGCTCAAGGTCCCTTACCCTCCTCAGGGCGCGGCCACGGCCACGGTCCCGCTGTTGCCGAAGGCGTCGGTGACGCGCAGCACGTAGTCGCTCACGGGCATGCCGCTCAGATCCACCTCCACGTCCGAGTGGTCTCCGTCCTGGGAGGCGGTGAGCCCGGAGAAGGTCTGCAGCGGGTCCCCCTGGCCCGACGCGTCGAGCACGTCCACGGTGACCTCCACGTCGCCGTCGCCGCCCACGAGGTGGGTCGCGGTGCGGTAGTCGCTGGAGAGGCTGAGCAGGCGGAAGCCGCGGCTGGCGGCCGCGTAGGACACCATCAGGTCCACCTCGCCCCACGTGTCGTGGGTGGCGGAGGCCTCGAGCACGCCCTCGCCGGTGACCTCGAACGGGTCGCTGGACACCTCGTAGGGCACGCCGTCGAAGGGGAACTCGGTGTCGTTCTCGTCCGTGCACAGCCCCTGCGCGGCGAAGCGATAGGCCCCCGCGGGCAGGCCCGCCATGTGGTCGAGGGACGGCCGGTCGGTCACGGCCTGCCACTCCACCAGCCAGTAGTGGTGGCGGTCCTCCTCCTCGTACAGCTCCACCAGCGGATCGGGGCTGTAGCTGACGATCATGTCGTAGCCGCGGTCGTCCAGGGGATGCCCGTTGGGCAGCAGCACGTCCGCGAAGTCTCCCGCGCCGGGGGTCTGCTCCCGCTGCAGGGTGATCGTCGGCAGGTCGATCACGGGATCGCCGCCGAGGAACAGGAAGTGGGCCACGTCGGCCACACGCCGCACCGTCTCGTCCGGCTGCGCCTGCGGCGGCATCCAGCCGTCCCGCGTCCACAGGTCCTCGTACACCGCGTCCGGCACCGTCCCGCACCCGGGGGCCAGGTCCGGCACCGCCACCTCCAGCGGCCACTCGGGGTACTCCTGGTCCACGTAGTCGGGCAGCGCGGGGTCCTCGGCGTACTCGTTGCCCAGCAAGGACGTCAGCTCCAGCATCCGCTCCAGGGTGTACTCCCCCTGCAGCGGCCCCCACAGGTTGATGGAGGCCTCGTATCCGCCCCGCATCCAGTCCTCGACGCTCAGCACGTACCCCTCGTGGTCCATGGCCTCGCCCACCACGAAGGCATTCTCGACGCCCTGCTCGTCGGCGATCCGCTTCTGGAACATGCGCCCCAGCAAGGTGTTCACCTCGCCCGGGAAGAAGCCGGCCACGAAGCGGTCGGTCTCGGTCCCCCCGCCCAGGGTGGTGAACGGGATCGAGTCGATGCCCAGGGCGCCGATCATGGTCGAGCGGGTCTCCCACAGGGGGAACTCCATCTCGTAGTACAGGTCCGTGTAGAACAGGATCGGGAACAGCGCCGCCACCAGGTCCACCATGGCGCACGAGGAGTACGGCGGCACCAGCACGTTCATGCTCACGAACGGGATCTCCATGTTGGGATCCCCGCACAGCCCCGCCCCGTAGGGGGCGATGAACTCGTCGTAGGGGTTCAACGATACGCCGTACTCGTCGAAGACCAGCAGATCCGGCTCGTAGTCCTCGTCGTACTCCAGGTAGTGCAGGTCCACCTCGCCGTTGCGCTCGACGCGGATGTCGCGACCCAGGGGCACGGAGCGGGCGAGGGCCTCGAGCACCACCGGCTCGGAGGTGGTCTCGGTGGCTTCCCACAGCTCCAGGACCCGCGGCGCGGCCACCTCGCCGATGCTCTCCATCCGCGCGAAGTCGTCCTGGGTCCCGGCCGGGGACATGTCCCCGCCGTGGACCTGGAAGTGCATCACGGTCATCGGGTGGTCGAACTGGTCGCGTAGCTTGAGCTCGATGGCCCCCGGGGCCTCGCTGCTGATGAAGGCGTTGTCCTCGTCCATGATCGTGCCGTGGATGCCGAATCCGAACAGCAGCGCCATCGGCTCGTCGTCGCCGGCGTCCTCGGTCCCCTGGCTGGCGTCGACGCGGATCAGGTAGAGGTTGGGGTCCTTGTAGCCGTCCTCCACCACCTCGCCGAAGGCGTCCACGAGGCCGTGGTGGTCCTCCCGCCGAGAGCGGTAGATCTCGTCGAGGGGATCGAAGTTCGGGTCCAGGCCCACGCCGATGGCCGCCGGCTGCAGCGCGCCGTGGGCCTCGGCGGCGCCCCCGGTCGCCAGCGCGACGACCCCCAAAAAGATCAAGTGGATGTACCGATCCTGGCCCACGAACACGTGGTGGGCCGGGGAGAAGTACCCCAAACCG
>CAZLEO010000277.1:0-12616 GCA_964558555.1 uncultured Rickettsiales bacterium
GTCGTCGCAGTCGTGCTCCTCGCACCAGTCCTGCTCGTCATCCTCCCAGCACACGCAGTTGAACGAGGATCCCATCAGGAACAACGCGGCCACCAGAGGCGCGGTGACCCATCCAGGCAAGCTGCGGCGGTCGGCGAACTCCATCTGTCCTACCCTCTCGGTCCAGGGACCAATGCTCCTGCATCAACCATCATACTGCGTGGTGCCGGGGGAACTCACGTACGGATCCGAGGGTTCACCATGGAGTTCACCGAGGGTGGATCACCAGCCGCGGACCGGACTCCATCGCTCCAGCACGTCCTCGTCGGCGATCACGTGGTAGCGGTCGAACAGGGCCGCGGCGAGGCAGCTGTGGTTGGGCAGGATGCGCAGCTTCTCGCCCACCGGGTGATCCGAGGGGCCGAGCCCGCGGAGCGCGACCACGACGCCGTGCTCCTGGCTCAACGAGTCCAACCGCAGGTCGCTCCACACGACCGAGCCGTCGGCGGAGCACACCACGCCGAAGCCACCGTCGCCGAACCCGGGATCCCTGGACAGGCTCAGCGCGCCCGCGTCCACCACCAGCTGGCCCCGCTCGGGGTAACGGCCCACCACGGTGGTGAGCACGGAGAACGCCACGTCGTCGGGCCGACACACGCCCAGGCCCGCCTGGGAGGCGTCGAAGAACACGTAGTTGCCCGGGCGGATCTCGTCCACGCCGTCGAGGTGCTCGGCCGCACAGACGGTGGGGGTGGAGCCCACGCTGACCAGGGGGACATCGACGCCCAGGTCGCGCAGCCGTCCGGCAAAGGTCTGCATCACGGCTCGCTCGGATTCGGCCACGGCGCGGACCTGTTCGAGGTCGGCGCAGGCGTAGGCGTGGCCGGCGTGGGTCAGGATACCGCCGAACTCCACCCACTCCGACGTGGCGACACGGCGGGCGAGGGACGGACCGATCTCGCCGACGGGATCCACGCCGGCGCGGTGGTAGCCGCAGTCCACCTTGAGCAGCGCACCCACTCGCCGGCGTCGCTGCTGTGCCGCGCGCTCGATCTCGGCCAGGGTGTCGGGGTGATCCACCAGCAGCCACAGGCGCTCCAGGTCCCGCCGTAGCTCGACCACCTCCTCGGCACGCCACGGCGCCAGGGGCACCGCCAGGGTGATGTCGCGGAAACCCGCCGTGGCGAACCGCCGCGCCTCGGCCACGGTGGACACGGTGATGGGGCCTGTCCGGCCGCCCACCTGCAGCCGCGCCGCAGGGACACACTTGTGGGTCTTGACGTGGGGCCGCAGGGCCACGCCCAGGGCCTCGGCCCGCGCGCGCATGCGCTCGCAGTTGCGCTGAACGCGGGACGCATCCACCACGGCGCACGGGGTGGGCAGGTCGTAGATCGATCCGGTCATGGGAGGGTCATCGGCGGCGCGGCGGGTTCTTCGACCGAGGGCCGGATTTCCCGCGCGGCGGGGCCTTGCGGCGCTTGACCTGTCGCTTGCGCCGCCTGGGCTTGCGCTTGCTCTTGCCGGCGCGCGAGGACTGCATCAGCTGCATGATCAGCGCGATCAGGCCGACGGCCGAGACGATCGGCCCGCCGATGATCACGGTCCACCGCTGCATGCGCTTCTCCTTGAGAACCGCGAGGTAGCTCATGCGGTGGATCTGGATCTCGGTCTCGGCCTCGCTGGGGTGCCCGGGCGTGGCCAGGATGCTGTTCTGGTGCTCCTCGAGCACCTCGTCGGCGTCGGCGAGCAGCACCTCCACCTCGGCGATGCGGCGGTCGATGCCCGGCTTGAACAGGAACAGCCCCGCACCGGCGAGGATCAGGACGACGTAGACGATGATGCGGGTCCGGTTCATGGGCTCCCACCGAGCGCCTCAACGATAGCACACGGGCCGATCGCCGCCTCAGTTCGCGGGCTTGCGAAAGACCACGAACGCGTGGGCCTCCACCAGGTCGACGCTGCGCACCACCTCGAACCCGGCGGCGCGGCCGTTGGTCCGGATGATCTCGTCCAGACCGAAGGGGTAGCTGTCCTGGACGCCCGCAGGCGCGTCGGGCGTTCCCGGACGGCCGAGGGGGACCGCGGTCAATCCCAGCAGCTCGACGGTCACGTCCCGCCCCTGGGGCTGGCGCTCGATGACCACGAACTCGCCCCCGGGCCGCGTGGCGCGGTAGATGCTCTCCATCATCGCCGCGTTGGTGGGGGACAGGTGCCGGTAGCGACTCAGGCCGCTGGCGCACAGGAAGGCCATGTCCAGGGAGTTCTCCGGCAGAAGCAGGTCCTCGAACTCGTTGACGTGGACCAGCACGTTGCGGTGGGGGCACACCTCGCCTGACTCGTCTCCACCCTTGCCGTCGCGTATGTCGAGGATGTCCAGGTCGTCCTTGGCCGAGTTCTTGCCCCCGCGGCTCGCCTCGTCGCCCTCGCCGTCCATCCGCGCCAGCAGGGCGTCGAGGACTGCGCCGTTCACATCCACGGCGTACACCCAGCCGCTCGGACCCACGGCGTTGGCGAGCCGGAAGGTGAAGTACCCGGTACCGGCGCCGATGTCGGCCACCACATCACCGTCGCCCAGCTCGAGGGAATCCACGAGGAGGTCGGGCTTGAACACGAGATCCCGCGCCGGATCCAGGCCGCCGTGCTTGAACGTGTCGTCGGTCATCAGCAGGCGGATCTCGGCCTCGTTGGCCTCCTGGACGCCGAGTTCGAGCTCCGCGGTCACGGCCGCTGGATCGAACATCGCCGCAGTGACGCCGCCCTCCTCGACCTCTCCCGCGGTCACCCTGTGGGTCACCTCCCCGTCCACGGACACCTCCACCGAGGCGGGCCACGACCACGCCCGGTCGACGAACTCCGTCAGGGTCACGACCACGACGGCCGGTTCACCGCCCGTTGGGTCGAGGCGCAGCCCTTCCAGCTTCACCAGCTGGTGGCCTTCCGCGTCCACCCACAGCCGGGTGATCACGTCCACGAGCCGCTGGACGTCCAGCACGGGGGCGGTGTGCCCACGCGGCGTCCGGCCCGCGATGACGGGGATACGGGTCGCGTCGATGGCCCGGAGGATGGTCACCGTGGCGGCGGGGTTCTCGGCCAGGGCCGCCGTCCAGTCCTCGGGGATGAGGTTCATGGGGGTATCCCCGCGCATCACCTGGGCCTGACGCACCTCCAGGCTCGACGCCTCGACGAAGTCCGCCACCTCGCGCGCGGTCCCGCCCCCGAAACGGTATGAGGGGATACGGTCGACGGCGATGGTCTCGAGCCGGATCAGCTTGCACGCCCGGCCGCCCACCTCCTCGTCCTTGCCCAGCGAGGCGTGCCCGTGACTCACCGCCGGGTGTTCGAACCAGCGGTACAGCACCTCCGAGCCGGTCGTCACCTCGGGCTGGCCCCGCTCCACGATGTGGCCCGATACGCGCCACAGCGCGCTGCGTGGCCCGCGCGAGACCGTCACGAAGCCATACTCCGAGAACAGCCCCTCGAACCAGGTCTCGGTGCGGGTGGCGCCGCCCAGGACGGAGAACCGACCGTCGCAGGTCTGGCCACTGGCGGACTCGGCGTGGGTGCCGAGGGTGAACCCGGCTTCCTGGGTCGCCGCGGTGGTGTAGTGGTCCCTGGCCGCCCGGACCACGTCGTCCAGCTGGGGATTGCGCCTGGCGGGTTCCAGCGCCGCGGCCGGGCCCGCACACGCCAGCGCCGCGATCAGCAGGGCCCAGGATCGGAGATCAAGGGGCAGCGGCCAGGGAACGCGACAGGCGCAGGGGGCCATGGCGGTAGTGCTCCAGGGGGAACGGCAGATAGCGCGGGTGGTGGAACTGCGTGCAGACCTCGTCGGCGAAGAACCGCCCGCGCGGCGTGAGCTGATACCGCCGTTCGGTCTCGTCCACGAGGCCGTGGGCGATCAGCGCATCCCACTCGGGCCGGAAGACCTCCTCGGCTCGCTCGCCCGTCTTCTCGTGGAACTCCCGCTTGCTCACGAACATGTTCTTCAGCGGCAGCACGACATGCCAGCGCAGGTCTGCGTCACGGTCGCGCACCAGCCCCCGGTTCAGCGGCAGGTGCCCCGACTCGATGCGCTCGGCGTACTCGCGCATGGAGAAGGGGTTGATGCAGAAGCGGTCTCGCAGGCTCGAGAACGCCGACAGCCCCACCCCCAGGCAGTCGAGCAGCCGGCAGCACTGATCGGCGGCGTAGTGGGAGATGTGCTTGCGGTCCCTGGCGAACACCCGCGTCAGGTTCTCGTGGTAGCCGCCGTCCGCCAGCATCAGCATGGCGGCCTGCTTCATCAGCAGGCTGGTGTCCGCGTCCGGGAACTGCTCGGGGTGATCCCGGAAGAGCCTACCGATGGGCCCCGGCGCGTCGCCATACGCCTCGATCTTGAGGCGGTACAGCTGGATCTCCTCCACCCCGGTGGCGATGGCCTGCTCCATCGTGTCCAGCCAGCTCTCCATCGACTGGGTGGGGTAGCCGAAGATGAACTCGATGCAGATGTCCTCGTACCCGGCGCGGCGACACTGCTGGATGGACTCCACCGCGTCGGCCGAGTCGTGCATGCGGTTCATGTGCCGCAGGACGTCGTCGTCGAAGGCCTGCACGCCGATGGTCAGCCGCTCGCTGCCGTGGTCCCGCATGATCGCCAGCCGCTCGGTGCCGTCACGGCCCAGCAGGGTGTAGGGGTCCACGTCGTAGGCGATCTGGGTGCAGTCCGCGAGGTCCACTCGCTGCGTGAACAGCTCGTGGAACCGCCGGAAGTTCCGCGGCGTCAGGGCCGTGGGAGTGCCACCGGCGACCAGCACGGACTCGGCGCGGATGCGGTCCAGGCCCAGCCGATCGAGCCAGAGGTCCAGCTCCTTCTCCAGCAGGTCGAGGTACGCCTCCTGTCGCAGCTCGGACGCACCGATGGTGACCGGGTAGTGGCAGAACGTGCAGCGCGAGGGGCAGAACGGGATGTGGGCGTACACGACCATGCGCCCTTCGGCGGGCGGCGTGTAGGTCTCGAGGAAGGCGCGCTCCTCGGTCGGCTCGTACATGGTGATCGGCGGATAGTGCACCGACGGGAAGAACTGCCCGTCGCGGCACACCAGCCCCTGACGCTGCAGGTCGTGGGCGTCTTCGAGGCGACCGCGCGCGCGGTCGACCAATCGCTGGTGGGGCTTGCCGGTCATCCCCTCGCTGCCGCTCCTTGCTCCTCCCCCTCGACAAAGGCCGTTCAGGAGAGCGCCCAAAGTACCATGCCCACTCCTGCGACGGCCACCGCTGCGCCGACGCCGGCGCGGGAGCTGATCCGCTCGCCGAGCACGAGCGCGGCCAGGGGGAGGATGAACAGCGGCTCGGTGGCGTTGAGCACCGAGGCCACGGACGCGTCGGTGAGCTTGAGCGCCAGCAGCGACAGGTAGAACCCGCCGAACATGATGACCACCACCGCCACGACGATGGACCGGAGGAGGCGAAGGTCGCGGAACGGGCGCAGCCAGGCGCCGACCTGCCGGGTGGCGACGCCGAAGACGGCGAGCCCGATCACGCCGGCCGCGAGCCTCAGGAAGGTGCCCTGCAGGGCGGAGACCTCGGCCACGCCCACCTTGGCCAGCAGGATGCCGGCGGACATGCACACCGAGGCGAGGAGACCGTAGATCACGCCGAGCCGGCGCTGGTGCCGCTTCTCGGGTTTCTCGTCGGGCAGGCGCTCGCGCATGACCCACGTCACGCCGCCGAGCACCAGCGCCATCCCAGGCCAGGCCAGCGTCGCCGGCCGCTCCCCCAGCAGCACCAGGGCCAGCAGCACGGTGAACACCTGCCCCACCGTGGCCAGCAGCAGGGTCAGCCGCGGCTCCAGCCGCACCAGGGCCATGAAGAAGAAGGTGTCGCCCAGCGCGATCCCGACGAGACCGCTGGCGGCCAGGAAGCCGACGCTGCGGCCGTCCACCGGCTCCACGCCGGTCACGGCCAGCACGGCGCCGAGCATGACCAGCCCGATCAGCCCCTTGCCCAGGTTCATGCCCAGGGGCGAGGCCTCCTCGCCGATACGCCGGAACAGGATCGAGCCCACGGCCCAGGCGGCGGCCGAACCCAGGGCGGCCAGGCCGCCGGCGAGGGTGAGCGCCAGCGCAGGGGAGTCAGGTGGCAAGGGTGATCAGCGCCTCTTCTTCTTGCGACCGGCGCCCTTGCCGGGCCGCGGCTTCGGGGCGGAGTCCTTGAGGGTGCGCTCGACGATCTTGAGCACGCGGTTGGCCTCCATGACCAGCGGGTGGGCCCGCCCGAAGACCTTGCGGCCGATGCGCAGGGACCGGCGCAGGTGCTCGCGCGCCTCGTCGTAGCGGTCGAGGCGGTACAGGGGCGCGGCCATGGAGTAGTGGGCGCGCGCCAGCACGGGGTGATCCTCCTCGAGGACCTCGCGGTGGATGTCCAGGGCCGCGGCGTGGGCCTGCAGCGCCTCCTCGAACCGCCCCAGCTCGCCGAGGCTGTGTCCGACGTGGTTGTGGGCCATCGCCGTGTCCGCGTGCCGCTCCCCCAGGGTGCGCCGGCGGATGCCCAGCGCCCGCTCGCGGTATTCCAGGGACGCCTGGTGCCGGCCCAGGTCGCCCAGGGCGAAGGCCACGTCCAGGCACCTCGCCGCGGTCTCGGGGTCGTCCTCGCCCGCGGCGGCCACCTGCTCGTCGAGGAGCTTCAGCGCATCCTCCAGGGAATACCGCTGGTCACCGCCGCCCGGGCCGAGATCACTCATGGTTCCTCCTGATCTCTTCATCGACCAGCAGCCGCGCAGCTTGAAGCGCGGCGTCGCGCGTCGTCGTCTCGCCGGACGCGATCCGATCGGCCACGGCCTCGAGGATCCGGCCGACGGCGGGCCCCTCGCCCAGCCCCATGGCGAGCAGATCGCTGCCCCGGACCAGGGGCGGGCCCGGCTCCGGGGGAAGGTCCCTCAGCGCCACGCGCGCGAACTCGTACTTGTCCAGGCCGCCGTGGCTGGCCAGGCAGTCCAGGGCGTGGAGCTCCAGGTGGAGCGGGAAGTCCGACTCGCGCAACCAGCGCTCGCGGCGGCTGGGGCGCATCTGATCGATGGCCATGAACCGCATGTGCTGGCCCACCAGCTCCCCCACCGCCTTGATCAGCTCGCGGCTGCAGCGCAGGCGACGCAGGATCGTCTCGGTCTGTCGGGCTCCCTCCGCGTCGTGGCCGTTGAAGCGGATGCGGTCGGCCACGCGGCGGGTGGCGGGCTTGCCCACGTCGTGCAGCAGCACGCCCAGCGCGAGCGCCGGGGGGATCTCGTCGTTTCGCTCCCGCATGAGCCGCAACATCATCATCGTGTGCGTCCACACGTCCCCTTCGGGGTGGAACTGCGGCGGCTGGGTGCACCCCTTCATGGGCAGCAGTTCGGGCAGGATGTGCTCGAGCAACCCGCACTCGTCGAGGAGCTCCACGCCGCGGGCCGGGTCCGCGCCGGTGAGGATCTTCAGCAGCTCGTCGCGGATCCGTTCCGCCGAGACCACCCCGAGGTGGCCCGCCTCGTGCCGCACCGCGGCGTGGGTGTCCGGATCCAGGGTGAAGTCGAGGTTGACGCAGAATCGCACGGCGCGCATCAGCCGCAGCCGGTCCTCGCCGAACCGCTGGAGCGGATCGCCGATGGCGCGGATGATCCGGCGCGCCAGGTCGGCCTGCCCGTCCACGAAGTCCAGGACCGCGTCCGAGGCGGGGTCGAAGAACAGCCCGTTGACCGTGAAGTCGCGGCGGGCGGCGTCGGCCTCGGCGTCCGCGTAGATCACCTGGTCCGGGTGACGGCCGTCCGTGTACTCGGCCTCGGCGCGGAACGTGGCCACCTCGAACTGCATGCCCTCCTCGATCACCACCACCACGCCGAAGGCCCGGCCCACGGCGTAGGTGCGGTCGAACAGGGCCTCCACGTCGTCCGGGGTGGCCGACGTGGCGACGTCGATGTCCTTGGGATCGGCGCCCAGCAGTGCGTCCCGCACGGCGCCGCCGGCGAACAGGGCCTGGTGCCCGGCGGTGCGCAGACGCTCCGCGATGCCGCGGGCCACTCGGGCCATGGCGCCGTCGCGGAACAGATCGGGTCGCGGGCTGCTCATCCGGTCTCCAGGAAAAAAGGGGCGAGTTCCCGCCCAGGTTCCCACAGATTTTCGCGATAATCACGTCGCGGGAAGGAGTTCCGATGAAAGTCGGGGTGGTGATCGGCCGGATCGGCGGCGAGGACGGCGTGGCGCTGGAGACCGAGAAGTGGATCCACGTGCTGCGCGATCTCGGCCACGACGTCTGCGTGCTCACCGGCTTGCTGGAGGGGGCGATCGACGACGTGTCGCTGCTGCCGCCCCTGTCCTTCGACCACCCCGATTGCGTCGAGGAGCAGGCCGTCGCTTTCTTCGGCAAGCCTGGAGATCCGGAGGCGTTCGAGCGCGACGTCCGGCGCCGCGCCGCAGAGATCGACGAGGGCCTCCGGCGCTGGATCGAGGCCGAAGGCGTCGAGTGCCTGCTGGTGGAGAACGCCTCGGCCCTGCCCTGCCACCTGGCCATGGGGTTGGGGGTGCGCCTCGCCTGCGAGCAAACGGCCGTGCCCACCGTCACCCACGACCACGACTTCGAATGGGAGCGCGGCGACCGCTACGCCACCCCCCACGACGGCATCCGATCCATCATCGACGCCACCTTCCCGCTGCGGCTGCCCACGGTCCGCCACGCGGTGATCAACAGCGCGGCTCGCGACACCCTGGCGCGCCGGTACGACCTCGACTCCGTGGTGGTGCCCAACGTCATGGACTTCGACGCCGAGTTCGCCGTCCTCGACGACTACAACGCGACGCTGCGGGCCGACCTGGGCCTCGCCGAGGACGATCGGCTGCTGTTCCAGATCACGCGCATCGTGCGGCGCAAGGGCATCGAGACCGCCATCGAGCTGGTCCACCGCCTGGACGACCCACGCGTGAAGCTGGTGATCACGGGCACGGCCCGGGACGACGACTCCGGGTACTTCGACGAGCTGCAGGCGCTCACCACCGGGCGCGGCCTCGACGGCCAGGTCCTCTTCGCCGGCGAGCGGTTCGACAACCAGCGGGCGACCACCGCCGAGGGCGCCAAGGTCTACTCGCTGTCGGACGCCTACGCCCACGCCGACGCGTGCACGTACTTCAGCACCTACGAGGGCTTCGGCAACGCCTTCGTCGAGGCCGTGCTGGCGAGGCGGCCCATCCTCGTCAACGACTACGAGCCCGTGTTCGGGCCGGACATCGGCTCCAAGGGCTTCGACACGGTGACCCTCCGCGACGCCCGTCTGACCGACGAGGCCGTCGAGGAGGCCGCGGCGATCCTCGACGACCCACGGCGGCGGCGACGCATCGCCGATCACAACTTCGAGCTGGGCCGGCGCCACTTCTCCTACGACAACCTGCGCCGCCTGCTGGGGCCCCTGTTCAGCTGGGCCGTGCTCCTCGTGGGCATGCTGGTCGTGGTGGGCTGCAAGTCCGACCCATCCGAGACCCCGGGGGACGACGACGACGCCACCGCCGTCGACCCCCTCGCGCCCACGATCACGATCTCCAGCCCCGCGGACGGGACCATCGGCACCGCGGACAGCGTCGAGGTCACCGGCACGGTGACGGGCGCGTACGACCACCTGCGCATCGCCGGGATCGAGACCGTCGCCATTGGCGAGGAGTTCGCGGTGGAGGTGCCCATCGATCCCGGCGAGCCGTTCACGCCGCTGCTCGCCGAGGTCTGGGGAGGTCACGGCTGGGCCCGCGACCGCCGCACCTACGTCCGCGGCGAGAGCACCGCGGCCACGGCCCCGGTCCAGGACGGCCTGGCCACGCGCCTCACCGACGACGGCATCGACAGCATCCAGGCCTACGTCGGGACCCTGTTCACCGCCGACACCATCGCGGCCTACATCCGCGACACCAACCCCCTGTACAGCGGCGAGATCGTCGGCACGCCCATCATCCTCGACGCCACCAACGCCAGCGTCGGTGGGCTGTTCCTGGACATGGACGCCCGCAACGAGGGGCTCGTGCTCAACGGCACGCTCACCGACGTGACCATCGATCTGGAGCTGAACGCGGACTGGGCCGGCATCTGGACCGGCGTGGTCACCGCCGACGCGTGTGTGCTCGAGACCACCCTGGTGCTCTCCGCCGTGGGCGGCGACCTCCACGTGACCGCGGCCGAGCCGGTGGTGTCCCTGGTGGGCCTGAACATGGACTTCGCCGGCATCTGGTCCTGGATCGAGGACGGCCTGGAGTCCCTGCTGCTGGACATGATGCAGGAGAGCCTCGCGGAGATGATCTCCACGGACGTGGTCGGCCTGGTGAACGACGCCCTGGTGGGCTTGCAGACCGGGTTCACGCTGGAGAACGTCACCCTCGGCGGGTCCTTCGCCAGCGTGCAGCACGACGAGCGCGGCGTGAACCTGTGGCTGGACGTGAACCTGGCGTTCGGCGGCGCCGAGGCACCCGAGTACCGCGTCGCCGTCCCCGGCGACTCCCCCACCCTCTCCGGCGACACCACCCCCACCGGCCTGCCCTACGGCGCGCAGGTGGTGCTGGACGACGACACCCTCAACGCCCTGGGGGTCGGCCTGCACGCATCCGGGCTGCTCAACCAGACCGTGGAGGGCGAGCTACCCGGCGACATCGGCATCACCCTCACCGCCGGCATGTTCATGGCCATGTTCCCCTCCATGGAGGACGTGCTCGACGACGGAGACCCCCTCACCCTCTCCACCTTCCCCACCGTTCCGATGATCGGCCGCGCGGCCGAGGGCCCCGAGGACGTGGCCCACATGTACATCCCCGGCTTCATCGTGAACATCGCCGGCGACATCGACGGCGACGGCCGCGCCGATCCCCTCTACGAGATGGTCGTGGACGGGCGCCTCGGCGTGGCCGCGGATCCCGAGGACGGCGATCTGGCCATCGACGCCGACCAGATGGAGGCCAAGCTGCTGAGCTGCTCCATCGGCTGCGCCGCGGACGAGGGCCAGGAGCTCGCCAACCTCATCGACGTGCTGCTCGGCCTGGCCATCGGCGTGATGACCACCGATCTGATGAACCTCATCGAGGGTCTGACCATCGTCCCGCTGGAGGGGGGCTCGTGCGGGCCGAGCGGGGACCACGCGGCGCTGTACGGGGACCTGACGGTGGACTGACTCCGCGGCTTGCTCCCCCGCTGCTTCCAAGAAATTGGGGCATGTCGGGTTTTTCTTGATTTCCACGCGCGAAGACACTAATTCAAGAGCGAACCGGGGGCCATCCGCTCGCGCGGGTGAGGCACAACAAGGATGACGGCAATGAAGAAGATCCTCCTGGCGACTGCACTGATGGTGCTCTTGACGGCCTGCACCACCACCTCGACCCTGGACGAGCCCGACGTCTCGGCGACCCTCGAGTACATCGACGACGCGGCCCTCGAGGTCCTGTCCATCGATCAGTTCGCTCCCCAGCGGCTGCTCGTCGGTGGCGATCACGTCTCGATGCGACCCACCGTCTGGGGGCAGGAGCTGGACGAGCTGCGCTCCTGGGACCGCCTCGACGTCGCCCTCTACGAGGTCCCCTCCGACGTGGACGTCGTGGACGCCATCCTCGAGCTGCGGGCCAGCGGCCACTACCGCTTCGTGGAGCCCGACCTGGTGCGCGAGGTCCGGGCCGTACCCAATGATCCCTTCTACACCCATCAGTGGCACTTCCACGCCGTGAACGCGGAGGCCGCCTGGGACGTCACCACCGGCACCGGCGCCGTGGTCGCCGTGATCGACACCGGCGTCTCCCACGGTCCCGACGACGGCATCAACCACCTCGTCGCCGGCTACGACTTCGTCAACAACGACGCCGACCCGGCCGACGACAACGGCCACGGCACCCACGTCGCAGGAACCGTCGCCCAGGCCACCAACAACGGCGTGGGCACCGCCGGTCTGGCCTACGGCGCCTCCGTCATGCCCGTCAAGGTGCTCGACGCCGGCGGTTCCGGCTACTCGTCGGACGTCATCGACGGCATCGTCTGGGCTGCCGACAACGGCGCCGACGTGCTGAACATGTCGCTGGGGTCCAGCCGCGGCTCGTCCTCCGAGGAGGCGGCCTGCGACTACGCCGAGGCCGCCGGCGCCGTCATCGCCGCCGCCGCGGGCAACTCCGGCCGGCGCAAGGCCGAGTACCCCGCCGGATACGGCTCCGTCATCGGCGTCGGCGCCACCGACTTCGCCAGCGAGCGCTCCTACTACTCCAACCGCGGCACCCACGTGGAGATCTCCGCGCCGGGCGGCGACGTGTACGAGGACCTCAACGGTGACGGCTACGCCGACGGCGTGCTGCAGGAGACCTTCGATCCCTCCTGGGGCTTCTACTTCTGGCAGGGCACCTCGATGGCCACCCCCCACGTGGCCGCCGCGGCCGCGCTGCTGTCCAGCCTCGGTGCCAGCAACGCCGAGATCCGCACCCTCCTCAAGGACACCGCCCAGGACGTGGACGGCGCGGGCTGGGACCAGAACACCGGCTGGGGCATCATCGACGCCGCCGCGGCCGTCAACGCCTACCTGCCCCCCGTGGACGACGACGGCGACGGCTACTACGCGGGCGATGACTGCGACGACACCGACGCCTCCATCTACCCCGGCGCCCCCGAGATCTGCGACGACGGCATCGAC
>CAZLEO010000278.1:0-12587 GCA_964558555.1 uncultured Rickettsiales bacterium
AACCGTCGACTGACCAACCGTCGACTGACCAACCGTCGACCCAAACCGTCGACTGTCAACTGTCGACCGTCGACCTTCCCATCGGCCTACGGACCAGGCGCGGGGCGCGTGGTAGTCTGTGTTCCATCCCCATGCCACGCCCCTTCGACAAGCCGGACACCGGGCAGGACGTGGTGGCCATGCTGGGCCCCACGAACACGGGCAAGACTCACCGCGCGATCGAGCAGATGTTGCGGCACCCCACAGGGATGATCGGGCTGCCGCTGCGGCTGCTGGCGCGGGAGGTGTACGACCGGGTGAGCGCGAGGGTGGGGGAGGGGGCGGTGGCGCTGGTGACGGGGGAGGAGAAGCGGGTGCCGGCGGATCCGCGGTTCCACGTGTGCACGGTGGAGGCGATGCCGGTGCAGCGGGAGGTCTCGTTCCTGGGGGTGGACGAGATCCAGCTCGCGGCGCACCGGGACCGGGGGCACGTGTTCACGGACCGGCTGCTGCGGGCGCGGGGGACGAAGACCACGGCGTTCATGGGATCGGACACCATCGCGCCGCTGATCCAGCGGCTGGTGCCCGAGGCGCGGGTGGAGCACCACGATCGTTTCTCCCAGCTGAGCTACAACGGCCCGCGGCGGTTGCTGGCGCTGCCGCCGCGGTGCGCGGTGATCGCCTTCACGGCGTCGGACGTGTACGAGCTCGCGGACCGGCTGCGCGACCGCCACGGCGGCGCGGCCGTGGTGCTGGGGGCCCTGTCGCCGAGGGCGCGTAACGCGCAGGTGGCCATGTACCAGGCCGGCGAGGTGCAGTACCTCGTGGCCACCGACGCCATCGGCATGGGCCTGAACCTGGACCTGGACCAGGTGGCGTTCTCGGCGGTGCGCAAGTGGGACGGGCACGATCACCGCGACCTCACCCACGCCGAGGTGGGCCAGATCGCCGGACGGGCGGGGCGGTACCGCCGCGACGGCCGCTTCGGCCCCCTGTCCTCGGTGGGCCCCATGCCGCCGGAGATGGTCGAGGAGGTGCAGAACCACCGCTTCGCGCCGCTGACCCGCCTGCGCTGGCGCAACCCCGACCTGGACTACACCTCCATCGACGACCTGCTCGCCTCCCTGGCCGTCCGTCCGCCGCGCCGTTGCCTGCGGGCCTCACCGCGGGGCAGCGATCACCGCGCCCTGGCCGCCCTGGCGCGCGACGAGGCGGTGGTCTCGCTGCTCACCACCCGCCGCCGGCTGCGGCTGCTGTGGGACGTGTGCTCCATCCCCGACTACCCCCGCGAGCCCGGGGACGGCCACGCCGGGCTGCTCGGCGCGGTGTTCCGCCAGCTCGTGCAGGGCAAGCTCGACGACGAGTGGCTGCGCACCCGCGTGGACCGCCTGGACCGCATCGACGGCGACATGGAGCTGCTGATGGGCCGCATCGCCCACATCCGCAGCTTCAGCTACGTGGCCCAGCGCGCCGCCTGGGTGGACGATCCGCGGGCCTGGCAGGCCCGCACCCGAGCGGTGGAGGACCGCCTCTCGGACGCCCTGCACGAATGCCTGTCCCGGCGGTTCGTGGACCGGCGGGCCGTGGTCGTCCTGGGGCCGACCGCTGTGCAGCCCGAGGTCTCGGCCGAGGGGGTCGTCACCGCCGGGGGCCAGCCCATGGGCCACCTGCACGGCTTCGACTTCCTGCCCGCGGCCGGGCTCACCCAGGCCGCCCGGGTCCGGCGGGCGCTGCTGTCGATGCTCGACGACGAGCTGGCCGAGCGGGTCGAGCGGTGCGTGACCGCCGAGCACGCGGACTTCGACCTCGACGACCAGGGGCGCGTGTTGTGGGACGGCGCCCACCTCGCCCGGCTGTACACCGGACCGGGGCCGCTGGAGCCGAAGCTGCGCATGGTGCGCCTGGACCTGCTGGGATCCGGGGCCCGGCTGCGCATCGAGCGCCGGCTGCGCGCCTGGTATCAGGACCTGCTGCAGGAGCTGTTCGCGCCGCTGCGGCGGGACGCCCAGCTACGCCCGGGGGCGAGGGGACTGCTGTTCCAGCTCGAACAGGGCCTGGGTACGGTGGACCGCCGCGGCGCCCAGGACCAGCTGCGGTCCCTGGGGCGCGGCGAGAAGCGGACCCTGGCCCGCATGGGCGTCCGCATCGGCTCGCGGTACGTGTACGCCATGCACCTGCTCGAGCCCGCTGCAGTGGCCGTACGCGCCGTGCTGGGCGGCCTCGCGCTCGCAGGCAGCTCGATCCCGGCCCCGCCGCCGGCGGGCGCCACGACCCTGGCGGCCGACCGCAAGATCCCGCGCGACTGGTACACGGCCGTCGGCTACCCCGTGGTCGGCGCCCGCGGCGTGCGCGTCGATCTGCTGGAGCGGCTGGTCTCGCGGTCCCACTCCCTGGGCAAGGCCCGCAAGCCCTTCGACCTGCCGGCCGACGCCCTCGAGTGGATGGGCTGCAGCCCCGCGGCCCTGGCCTCGATCCTCGAGGGCCTGGGCTTCACGCGCGATCCCGACGGGCGGTTCCTGCGCCGCGGCCGTCGCCGGCGCCGCGGCGGGCGCCGCAGGCGGCGGTGAGATCCGCGCGCCTGCCTCTCCCGGGTGGTACTCTGTTCGGCCAGATGAGTCTCACTCTCCGATGGTGCGCGGCGGTCGCAGCCCTCCTCGCCGCCTCCCTCGCCGGCTGCGCCCGCCACGTGGACGTGCTCGGCGACGCGGCCGACAACCACCGCCCCACCGCGGCGACGGTCACCATCTTCCCCGACGATCCCACGGCCGGGGAGCCCCTCCAGGCCATCCTCACCGCCGCCGCCTGGGACGCCGACGGCGACGACCTGGTCCACGACCTCGTGTGGTACCGCGACGGCACGGAGGCGGGGAGCGGCCAGGTCATCGGCGAGGGCACCACCGACGACGGCGAACACTGGTCCGTGTCCGTGCGCGCCCACGACGGCACCGCGTACGGACCCCCCACCTACGCCGCGGTCTGGATCGGCGGCGGCCCCATCGCCGACGATGACGACGACGACGACGCCACCCACCCCGACGACGGCGACGGCGACGGCTGGACCCCCGACGACGGCGACTGCGACGACACCGATCCCGGCGTCCACCCCGGCGCGCACGAGGACTGCGACGGGCAGGACAACGACTGCGACGGCGACGCCGACGAGGGCTGCGACGGCGTGTGCGGCGACGGCCTCTCCGCCGGCTCCTGCGAGGAATGCGACGGCGCCGACGACGCCGCCTGCCCCGGCGCCTGCTCCGCCCACTGCGCCTGCCCCTCCCACGCCCCCGGCGCCCTCGAGGTCCACCTCATCGACGTCTGGCAGGGCGACGCCATCCTCGTCATCTCCCCCGACGGCTTCTCCATGCTCGTGGACTCCGGCAAGGACTCGGAGCTCGACTCCCTGGTGGACTACCTCGGCCAGCTCGGCATCACCCACCTCGACTACACGCTGGCCTCCCACATGCACGAGGACCACATCGGCGGCCTCGACGACATCCTCGCCACCCACCCCGAGGTCGTCGCCGCCTTCGACCACGGCGGCTACTACACCACCAACGCCTACTCCTCCTACGTCTGGGCCGCCGGCTCCTGCCGCCGATCCCTGTACCTCGGCGACCTCCTCGACCTCGGCCCCGCCACCACCGTCGACGTCCTCCACGCCTACACCGGCGACGACAACGAGAACCTCAACTCCCTCGTCCTTCGCATCACCCACGGCGACGTCTCCGTCCTCCTCGGCGGCGACTGCGAGGCCTACGGCTGCGAGTACTCCTTCGACCCCGGCCCCATCGACATCTACAAGGTCCACCACCACGGTTCATCCGACTCATCCTCGGACCATCTGCTGGACGCCATGCAGCCGCGGCTCGCGCTGATCCCGGTGGGGCAGGGCAACTCCTACGGGCACCCGCACTATCAGGTGGTGGGGGCGCTGGAGGATCGCGGGGCGACGATCAAGCGGACGGATCACGACGGGGACGTGGTGGTGACGTCGGATGGGGAGGGGATCTGGGTGGATGGGGTGGAGGTGGAGTAGGGAGAGACGTGCGTTCCTGCGGTGGGAGGGGGAGTTCTCACGCCAAGCCGCCAAGAAGCCAAGCCGCCAAGGGCCATTCGGCCCCGTCGTCGGCGTGAGAGGGAAGAACGAAAAGACGTGCGGATGCGTTTTCGATGATCAGGAGGGTTTGTCTTGGACCATTCTGTTCGTCGTTCCACTCGAGGCCTGCTCTGCTTGATGGCCGTGATGACAGGGGTGGAGGGGTGCGCACAACGAGATGCCGAGTGGGACGACTGCGCTGGCACTGACGACGAGACCGACGTCTCGGATGACGACCTCGACCACGACGACCTGGACGACCACGAGTCCCCGCTCGAGCCGGATCTGGACGGTGACGGCTGGAACGTTCTCGAAGACTGCGACGATGGGAATCCGAGGATCCATCCCGGTGCAGAGGAGGTCTGCGACGGGGCCGACAACGATTGTGACGGCCGACTCGGGTGGGGGGAGGTGGACGAGGACGGCGACTCGAGTCTGGTGTGCGATGGAGATTGCGACGACACACGCGCAGACGTGGGACCGCTGATGTGGGAGGAATGCCTGGACGGGGTCGACAACGACTGCGACGGCTCGGAGGTGCCGTGCCTGGAGAGTCTGGGGTTCGCCGATCGATTGATCCTCGGCGCGGAAGGCGACCGCTACTGGGTCGACTGGGACAACTACGCGTCGCCCGTCTGGGAGGGCGGGGACTCGGTGGGGTACAGCCTCGAAGCCGGGGATCTCGACGGCGACGGCCTGGACGATCTACTGGTCGGGGTGGACGACATGGACACGGGCCATCACATCTGCGTGCTCCGAGGTCCGATCTTGGAGGACGTCGATCTCGCCGCGGCGAGCTGCGACGCCACGGTCCGGGATGGCGACATGAGCCCCTCTTCGTTCCTGAGGATCGGGGCGAACGACCTCGACGGGGACGGCCGTGACGATCTCGTCGTGGGGTCCACCTCCAACCGCGTGAACGGTTCGTACAGCGGGGCGGTGTTCGTCTTCGAAGGGCCACTGGCGGGAGACCTGGACGCCGAAGACGCCGACGTCGCGATCTTCGGAGACGAGAGCACCCAGTTCGGCTTTCGTCCGGATGCCCAGGGCGACCTCGACGGCGACGGCTGGTTCGATCTCGTGGTGGACAGCTACCATCGCACGGGATCGGACAAGGATCGGGACCGCCTCCACCTCTTTCGTGGCCCACTGGACGCCTCGGCAGACCTGTCCACGGCCGACTACCTCGTCCACGTCGAGTCGGACTTCATGGAGGGCCTCTCCACGTTCACGTCGAGCGTCGATCTGGACGGCGACGGGATCGACGAACTCGCTGCCGCCTACTCCAGCGACCAGCCCTGCGCCGAGGTGGCCATCTTCGAGGAACTCCGGTCCCAACCGGCGGACCTGTTCAGCGCCGATGCGCTCGTATCCGTGTGTGGCATCGAACCCTGGATCTTCCACCTCCGGAATGCCACGGACATGGACGGCAACGGCGCCGAGGACCTGCTCGTCGGGACCCTCGATTGGGGGACCTCCGAGCCGGCGGTCTACCTGTTCGCTGCGCCCATCCCCGGAGCCGCCGACCAGAGCGACGCCATCGCTCGGATCGGTGGAGAGTTTGGGTTCTGGTTCATGGAGTCCGTGGGTGATCCGAACAACGACGGCATCGCCGACGTGGTCCTTGGCGATCCCTTCGACGATCGACACGGAGACTGGTCGGGAAGCGCCGCGCTGTTCCCCGGCCCTCTGTCCGGCGAGATCGCGATCGACGACGGGATGGTGTTCTGCGGCGCACACCACGAGGAATACGCCTTCCACTACTACTGGATCGGTGGCGACATGGCCGGCTGGTCTGCCCTCGCCGACGCCGACATCGACGGCGACGGCCTCCTCGACCTCGTGATCGGCGCTCCCGGCTACCCCCGCGGCGACGACTGGAACGCCGGCGCCGTCCACATCATCTCGGGCAGCGCACCTTGATCTGAACACGGAGCCCCAGTCCTCGGAACCGACTTCCTTCCTCGTTCCGACGGGGTTTGGGGGAGTGTTGGGCGGCTGTCGCCGATGGTTCGACGGGGTCTGGGGGCGATACGGGGCGGTCCGGCGCACCGGCACACGTGAACTTGCTCAGGGGCTTGGTTCGTGGATCGAGGCTTCGGGGCGACCAAGCTATGTATGTCCCCGTTTGGGGGGCTGATCGGGGCATCTTGGTTCTCGACACATGGAGGCGTCGTGTCGCGACCTCGCTCGCCACCTCGGCGAGGCCCAAACGGCGATTCAGCGAGCTTGGTGACGGGTGAATCCCCCTGCTATCCTCGAGTGACGGGAGGATTCAGGGATGGATGGAGGTCGAAGCGGGGTGGGGCCTACCTACGTCCTCGGACAGCCCAGCCGACGTCCCGAGCCGGCGAGTAGCAGGACGAATCCATGATCTCCTGGTCTTTTTGTATAGATGGACGGACAGGGAGCGCCTGGATCGTCCTCGTGCTTGCCCTGTGTCCGCTCTCCTGCTCTGACACGTCTCTTGCCAACGACGAACCGTCCATCATCCTGCTGTGGGACGAGGATCGCGGATATCCCGAAGAACTCGCCTTCGGCGATGTGCAGACCGGCACCTACGACGAGGCGACGGTCTTCGTCATCAGCAACGACGCAGGTGATGTGTCCTTGGATGCAATCTACCTGGAGTTGGGGCTCGACTGGCTCGTCGAGGATGGTGAAGCCACGTCGCTGACTCAGGGGCAGAGCCTTCCCGTGCACGTCCGCTTCACTCCCCTCGTCTCGGGTACCTGGGTGGACACATTCGTTGTGAGCAGCTCGGCCGTCGAGGCCCCCATCAGAATTCCCGTGGTGGCGGAGGCAAGCGGCGATCCCGTTGGTGACATCCAGGCGAATCCACCCGAGATGACCTTCGGCGATGTCGATGTCCACACCGAGTCTTCCGCGGAGATCACACTGGAGAACGCAGGATTCGCACCGGTGATGGTGGATGGGATCACCATCAATGGCACGGGGGCCAGCGGTTTCTCGCTCGCAGCCGATCCGGTGTCGGGCATGGCCCTCGGATCTGGCGCAAACTCGGACGCTGTCGTCGTGTCGTTCGCGCCCACACAGGTCTCGGATTACGCTGCCACCTTGGTCATCACGAGCGACGATCCTGATGAACCCCAACTGCTCGTTCCATTGAACGGCAGCGGCTGGTCATCGGCGGGCGAGGGGCCCGTGGCCGTCTGCGGAGCCCAACCTGCCGAAGTGATCCCACCCTACGGGGAATCCACCTGGGTGGGCCACGAATCGTTCGATCCCGACGGCCACGCGCTGGTGAACCACTCGTGGTTCCTCCTGGAGTGGCCGCCTGGTTCGTCGTCCACCATGCCCGAGTGCGGGAACTCGGCTGACTGCGGACCGTTCGCGCCCGACATGGCCGGTGTGTATACGGGGCAGCTCCAGGTCCAGAACGAGTTCGGTGTGGCGGACACCTGCACCGCAGAGGTGACAGCGATCCCCGACCAGATCCTCTGGATCGAGCTGTCTTGGACGCTACCGGCGGACGACCTGGACCTCCATCTGCTCGCTCCAGAAGGAGAGTTGTATACGAGTGGAGACTGCTACTGGGCGACGTGCCAGTGGTCCAGTCTCGACTGGGGAGAGCCGGGTGTTGCCTCGGACGATCCGTCCCTACACACGGATGACATCTCCGGGGTCGGTCCCGAGATCCTGTCGCTACCTGCCCCAACAGACGGGGTGTTCACGGTGGTCGTGGTGGATGTGACTGGTTCCAATGCCGACCACCCGGATCAAGATCCGGTCGGCGATAACCTCACAACGATCAACGTCTACCTGGACGGCCACCTGGCTCTCACCGAGACGCGCCCCATTTCTGGTGAAGGTACGCAGGAGACCTTCTGCACCATCGAGCTACCCTCTGGCGCGGTCACCAGCGTGGAGTCGCAGTGATCCCTCGAAGTTCCCTGCGACTGGTACGCTTTGCCGGATTCCTGCTGGCCGCGATCAGTTCGGTCGCGCAGCCTGCTGTGGCCCAACAGAGTTCCTTCCACGCCGCCGCCAGCTACGTAGGCGAAGTCACGGAGGACCACGCCGGATTGACCGTTGCTGGGGCTGGGGATGCCGATGGCGACGGGTACTACGACTTGCTCATCGCGGCGCCACAGAACAACGAGGTAGGTCACAACGCAGGCCAGGTCTACCTGGTGCTCGGCAGCCCCTCGAGTTGGTCCCTGGGCACCGACCTCGCCGCATCCGACGCGTCCTTCCTGGGCGAAGCTCTCGACGACCAGGCCGGAACCGCCCTCTCTGGTGGTGGCGATGTGAATGGCGACGGATATGACGACTTCCTGATCGGGGTGCACAACAACGATGAAGGAGGTGACACGGCGGGCCAGGCATATCTGGTTCTGGGACGAGCAACAGGGTGGGCCATGGATACTCCCCTTGGCACGGTGGACGCATCATTCGTGGGCACCCCCGATGACGAGGTCGGCGTGGCTGTGGCCATCGACGGGGACGTGAATGGCGACGGATACGAAGACCTGCTGATCGGGGCCCCAGGTAGCGCGTACGTGGGAGACACTCGCGGACGCGCCTACCTTGTGCTGGGTGGGCCAACGGGTTGGACGATGGACGCCCCCTTGGCGGGTCGAGCTGACGTCTGGTTCGCTGGCGAGGCCCACAACGACGGCGCAGGAGCTGCCCTCGCCCTGGTCGGGGATGTGGACGGCGATGGAAACGACGACGTGCTGGTGGCTGCGCAGGGCAACGACCAGGCCGGCACGACCGCGGGCAAGATCTACCTCGTCCTTGGCCAGGGTGGCGGTTTGAGCGACATCACCCTCGATCTGGCCGACGCGTCGTTCCTGGGTGAGGGTGCCATGGAGGGCGCCGGCGACGCTGTGGGCGGGGCTGGAGACGTCAATGGTGACGGGTACGACGACCTGCTCATCGCGTGTGCAGCCAGCGCCGTAATGGCGCCAATGGCAGGGCAGGTGTACCTCGTACTGGGCCGCGCCAGCGGCTGGGCACAGGACGTGTCGCTAGGGACCGTGGACGCCTCGTTCCTGGGAGAGGCGGCGTACGACATGGCTGGAGCCGACGTCTCCGCTGCGGGCGACGTCGACGGTGACGGCCTGGATGATCTGCTTTTCAGCGCCCCTCAGCACGATGGATTGGGACACGACCTGGGCCGGGTCTACTTGTTCCGGGGCCGCACCAGCGGCTGGACCTTCTTGATGGCGTCGGCCGATGCCGACGCGGTGTTCGACGGAGTGGGGATCGAGGAGCAGATGGGGTGGGCGGCGGTCGGAGTGGGTGACGTGAACGGAGACGGTCTGGACGACCTACTCGCTGGCGCCGACCAAAACGACGCGCTTGGCAACCACACAGGCAAGGCCTACCTGGCCTTTGGCGCCTCGGAGGCCGACGTCGACGGCGATGGTTGGTCGTTTTGGGACGGAGATTGTGACGATGGGGATCCAGCCGTGTTCCCCGGTGCTGTCGAGGTCGCCGACGGCATCGACGAGGACTGCGACGGTGTCGTGGACGAGGAAACCGAGGCATTCGACGACGACGGCGACGGATTCACGGAACTCGAGGGGGACTGCGACGATGGCGATCCCTCCCAGAACCCCGGCGCGGAGGAGCTGTGCAACGGCCTGGACGACGACTGCGACGGTGTACCCGGCCACGACGAGGTCGACTCCGACGAAGATGGTTACCTTGCCTGTGACGACTGCGACGACGAGAACGACCAGGCCCATCCGGGTGGCTCGGAGGTCTGCGACGACGGTGTCGATGGCGACTGCCTCGACGATCTGCAGGAGACCGAGGTGGACGACGATGGAGACGGTACGAGCGAGTGCGCGGGCGACTGCGACGACGGGAACCCGAATGTCCATCCCTTGGCTGACGAAGTATGTAATGGCGGTATCGACGATGACTGCGACCCTGACACAGACGAGCTGGCCGATGTCGATGGCGACCAGTACACACTGTGCGACGGGGATTGCGACGACCACTACGCGTTCTCGAATCCTGCAATGATGGAAATTTGTGACACGCGCGACAATGACTGCGATGGGGTCGTGGACGAGGAGGTGGACTACGACCTGGACGGTTTTTTTGCGTGCGGTGGCCCGGACTGCGACGACCACGCCCCCGGAACACATCCCGGCGCGACGGAGACACCTTACGACGGCGTGGACCAAGACTGTGATGGAGTGGATCTGGCCGATCTGGACGGTGATGGTGTGGACGGTGGTGCGTATGGGGAAGACTGCAACGACCTGGATCCCACGACTCACCCGGGCGCTGATGAGGTTTGCCACGACGGCGTCGACAACGACTGCGACAACGCCATCGACACGGGGGATGCGGACTGCCAACAGCCTGTCGGGTCCGATTCGGACGGCTGCGCATGCTCAGGTGGAGTGGGTACCAGCCGGGGAACTCCATGGTCAACGGCGACGCTGGTTGTGATCCTGGCCGTCGTTGCCTGGTGCAGGCGTCGTCGCCTGGCCCGGACATCATCCGTCATCCTGGCATGTATGGCACTGCTCACCGGGGGGTGTTCAGAGGAGCTCGCCGAGCTTCCCTGCACTCCCCACGAGTGGTACCACGACGCCGACGGCGACGGGTACGGACTCGAGCACCTGTCCCTCGCTGCGTGCAGTCGTCCCGAGGGACACGTACCGTTAGCAGGCGACTGTGACGACACCGATCCGGGCCGCAGTCCGGGTGCTGAGGAGCAATGTGACGGTCTGGACAACGACTGCGATGGTGCCATAGACGAGGGCCACGAGAGACGTACCTGGTACGCAGACACGGATGGAGACGGTCACGGCGACACCTTTGCCGTGCACATCGGCTGCTCACAGCCTCTTGGATACGTCACATCGAACACCGACTGCAACGACGACGATCCAGCCGTATTTCCCGGCGCGCTGGAACAGCTCTGTGATGGCGTGGACTCGGACTGCGATGGTCGGGGTGATGCAGTCACAGCTGTTCTGGACGGCGAGGAGCACGCCACGATCCAACAGGCCGTGAACGTCAGTATTGACGGTGAGACGGTATTCGTGTGCCCGGGTACCCACCATCAGCAGATTCGCATTCCCGATGACCGTGTCCTGACCTTGACGTCGTGGTCGGGCAGCTCTGAGGACACGGTGCTCGACGGGCACTGGAAGTGGACGATCCTCCACATCGGCTGTTTCGCCGAGGTCGAGCTGTCCAGCCTGTCGTTCGTTCGAGGGGAGGGGGATCACGCACTGGTCGACGGCGGAGGCGGAGCTGTATGGTCCGGAGCTTCGAGCCTGAGGATATCGAATTGCTACTTTGGGGAGAACCACGCTGAACATTGGGGGGGGGCCGTCCTCGTTCACACCAACGAGGAGAGTTGTGGTGCCTACGACACGGTTTCATTGATCGTGCAGGAGTGCCTCTTCGACGCCAATAGCTCGTTCCAGGGAGGCGCAATCCGGGTAAATACTGGCGTCCAATCTGAACTCGTCATCGAGTCAACTTCATTTTCCAGAAACGACGTTGCCAACGCCATGGGCCGCGGGGCAGCGATCTACATCGGCGGCGCTCCCTCGCATGCGGAGACCCATCCTTATTCCGTGAGCGTTTCCAACTCGACTTTCACCGAAAACACGGGGGACCAAGCAGGAGCCATCGATCTCCACAACGGCGGCTCCATCGAGGCGAGCTTCCACGACACGACCTTCTCTGACAACGAGTCAGACGACTCGGCTGGGATCGTCATCGACTCATACGAGTCGTTCGACCTGTACCTTGAGGATTGCCTGTTCTCCGAGAACACCGCGGTCTGGGGCGACAGCGCCGCAATCTACCTCTACGGCGACCACATGGAGGATTCAGAGTCAGCGCGTTTAAATGCCCAGCTGACCGATGTCGTGATCGATGGAAATTCCTCGTACCACCAAGGCACTGCACTTGAAATGCATGGCGGCCCCGTGGACTCGACCCTGACCCTCATCGACTGCTCCATCACCCGCAACCAAGGCGACGCCTACATGGGAGCCGGCGCCGTTCACCTCGTCAACAGCCATGCCACGCTGATCAGCGAATCCACCGACTGGGGAGAAGGGGCTACCGACAACACTCCCTGGGACTTGACCATGCTCTGTCAGGACGCCACGTACACCTGGCTGAATTTTGATGGAGCAGCATCTTTCACCTGCTCTGGGGATGGGGACTGCTGCCAATGAGCCGCGCTGAGGTGCCACACTGAGGGAGCCCCACGTATTCAATTCCGCTTGCAGGGCATGAGGTGCCGATGCGAGCTCGAAACAGCTTCAGGAACTCCTGAGATCCGCATCGTGGAGGCTCTGCTGGTTCGCCATTGCACGTAAGTGTTCCCCGAGAAGAAGACGGAGAGGCCCCGATCCTTGACGGGATGGTGCTCCCCCGCTTTTGCTACACCCGTATCGGCTTCTCCATCCAAAACGGTGCCGGCCGCTCATCATCCCCGTACCGGAACACCATCTTCCCCCGCTTGAACTTCAGCCCCGGAGCCCTCGGACGGACGAAC
>CAZLEO010000279.1:0-12435 GCA_964558555.1 uncultured Rickettsiales bacterium
GTGGCTGGGGGGTGGAGGGCCGCCTCGGCGTCGTCGCAGTCGCCGGCGCAGATCGGCGCGCCGTCGCCGTCGCCGTCCATCGATTCGTCCGTCGCCGGGTCGCAGTCGTTGTCGAACCCGTCGCAGGCCTCCTCGAGGTCCGGAGCGCGCAGGGGATCGTCGTCGTCGCAATCGCCCGTGCAGATCGTGAACCCGTCGGTGTCCATGTCCAGGTCCTCGGGCGTGAGGTTGTCGCAGTCGTTGTCGATGCCGTCGCAGATCTCCTCGGCGCCGGGGAACACGGCGGGGTCCGCGTCGTCGCAGTCGTCGCCGCCGCAGCTGTCGTCCATGAAGCCGTCGCCGTCCACGTCCGGGCAGCAGGTCGGGTTGGTGTCGCCGGGGGTGCCCAGGTCGCCCAGTCCGAAGGGGGTGGACGCCTCGCACCACCACACCGGGTCGTCGTTGTCCGTGGTGTCGTAGCCGGTGGGCTCCAGGGACATGGCCGCGCCGGTGGGGTCGATCCACAGGATGCCGCCGTCCCACGCCACCGAGTCCAGCACGGTACCGCCGTGCTCGAGGAACAGCTCGTCGTCGCCGTTGGCGAGGTTGAAGGTGGGCCAGACGTAGTCCACGGGGACGCCGCCGTTGAGGCCGGGATCGCCGTCCGCGCCGACGACGGCGTGGGCGTAGGAGGGGATCCACAGGTCCGCGTCCACGGTGAAGACGTTGGAGCCGAGGTCGTACACGACCAGGCCGACCATGTTCATGTCGGTCGCGGTGTTGTTGTACACCTCGAACCACTCGCCGAAGTCGTCGAGCACGGCGTCGGGGTTTTGCATGATCTCGGTGATGATCAGCGAGTCCGGGCCGAAGGTGCCCTCGTCGTACAGGCCGTCGCAGTCGTTGTCGGCGCTGTCCCGGGCCTCGGTGGCCAGGGGGAAGATCATCGGGTTGGCGTCGTCGCAGTCGTCGGCGTTGGAGACGAAGCCCGTCGGTCGATCGCAGGCCACCTCCACGTTGCCGGCGCCGCCGTAGCCGTCGCCGTCCGCGTCCTCGAACCAGGTCGTGGCATCGACGGCGCCCTCGTCCACGTCACCGTCGCAGTCGTTGTCCTCGGAGTCGCAGATCTCGGGCGCGCCGGGGTAGGTGTCGGCGTACGCGTCGTCGCAGTCGCCGCCGCACACGTCCACGCCGTCCCCGTCGGCGTCCGCCTCGTCGTCGTGCAGGTCGCCGTCGCAGTTGTTGTCGATCCAGTCGCAGGCCACCTCGGCCACGCCGGGCCGCACCGCCGCGTCGCCGTCGTCGCAGTCCCCCTCGCACACGGCGTACCCGTCGCCGTCGTAGTCCGCCTCCTGAGGGTGCAGATCGCCATCGCAGTCGTTGTCCACGAAGTCGCAGTCGTCCTCGACGGCGGCGGGGTTGATCGCCGGGTCCTGGTCGTTGCAGTCGCCCGCGCAGACCTCGTAACCGTCGCCGTCGTCGTCGGCGTCGTCCGGGGGCTGGATCCCATCGCAGTTGTCGTCGATGCCGTTGCAGGCCACCTCGGCGGCGCCCGGACCGATCGCGGGATCGGCGTCGTCGCAGTCCCCCTGGCACTCGTCGTAGCCATCGGCGTCGTCGTCCGTCTCCTCCTCGTGGAGCCGGCCGTCGCAGTCGTTGTCCAGCCAGTCGCAGGCCACCTCCACGCCGCCGGGGTAGGTCCCGGCGTCGGCGTCGTCGCAGTCACCCAGGCACTCGTCGTACCCGTCGCCGTCGTCGTCCACCTCCTCGACGTGCAGGTCGCCGTCGCAGTCGTTGTCGAGGTAGTCGCAGGCGATCTCGGTCGCGGCCGGGTTCACCGCGGCGTCCGCGTCGTCGCAGTCGTCGCCGCCGCAGTTCTGGGCGATGTACCCGTCGCCGTCGAGGTCGTCCAGGCACCCGGCCCCCGCGGTCCAATCCACGGCGCCGAGGTACAGCTGCTGGATGTTGGTGTCCGACAGGGTGTCGTAGCTGCCGTAGTTGCCCGAGTGGTGGAAGCCGACGATGCGGCCCTGCTCCCACTCGCGCACGGCCACGGCGTCGTTGCCCGAGTTGTCGGTCATGATCACCTCGGCGTCTTCCACGCCGAAGGAATGCACGTACCCCTCGTTCCGGCCCCCGTTGAACGTGAAGCTGTCGGGCACGTAGTCCAGCACGGCGTGGGTCTCGTAGCCGGCCACCGCCGTGACGGTGATGGCCCCCTCCGACCCCGAGGTGCGGTCGAACAGGATCAGGTCGCGCATGCTGGCCATGCGGCCGTTGCCGTACTCGTAGGCGCACCACTCGCCGTGGATGAAGCCGCCGCCGTCCTCCACGTAGTCCACCAGCGCGGTCTGGCCGGCGGAGGGCATGTCCGTGGAGTAGGTGGTGCCGTTGAGGTGCAGCACGGTGTCGAACGCGGTCGGATCCGGGTTCGTGCCGTCGTACCCCGTCTCGTCGGTGTCGCTCAGCGTCACCGTGGCCCCTCCCGCCTCCAGCGCCGCCACCAGCGCCTGGGTGTTGGCGTCGTTGGTGTCGTAGATCAGCAGCACGTCGGGGTAGGCCCAGGCTGGCGCGGCCAGGGCGAGGGTGGTCAGGACGGCGAGGACGCTTCTCAGGGTCGGATTCACGGTTGTGCTCCCTCCTCAGGGGCCGAGTTTATCCCGACTGCGTGCCACCGGGAACGGTATATTCTCGGCGCAGATGAGGACCCTGGCCACCATCGACTACGTCGTCATCGTCGGCTACCTCGGCGCGGTGTTCGCCATCGGCCTGCTGCTCACCCGCCGCGCCGGCCAGTCCATGGAGCACTTCTTCATCGGCGGCCGGGGCATGCCGTGGTGGCTCATCGGCGTGTCCATGGCCGCCACCAACTTCTCCATCGACACCCCCGTGTCCATCACCGGCTACGTGGCCAAGGAGGGCATCGGCGGGGTGTGGTTCTTCTGGTCCAGCGCCATCTCGGCGGTGCTGGTGACGTTCCTGTTCGCCCGGCTGTGGCGCCGATCGGGAGTGATCACCGACGCGGAGCTCATCGAGCTGCGCTACGGCGGCAAGCCGGCGTCGGCCCTGCGCCTGTTCAAGGGTTTCTACTTCGGGGTGATCTTCAACGCCTTCATCATGGGCTGGGTGTTCCTGGCGCTGAGCAAGGTGATGGGGGGCGTGACCGACCTGGACACCCGCACGGTGCTGATCGTCGCGACCATCCTGGTGTTCGTCTACACCCTGGCGTCGGGCTTCTACGGCGTGGTGCTCACCGACTTCTTCCAGTACTTCATCGCCTTCCTGGGCTCGATCCTCCTGGCGGTGTACTCGGTGCGCGAGGTGGGCGGGTTACAGTCCATGGTGGACTCGCTGAGCACGCACCCCGAGCTCGATCCCTCGGTGCTGCACTTCTTCCCTCGCCTGGACCGCGACTCGGTCATGCCCCTGTCGGTGTTCCTGGCCTACCTCATGGTCCAGTGGTGGGCCCACAAGTACGCCGACGGCGGCGGCAAGCACATCCAGCGGATGCTCTCGACCAAGAACGAGAACCACGCCGTCGCGTCGAGCTTCCTGTTCGCCTTCGTCAACTATGCCCTGCAGATCTGGCCGTGGATCCTCACGGCCCTGTGCGCGGTGCTGGTGTTCGGCCCCATGAACGACGCGGAGATGGGCTACCCGATGATGATGGCGCGGGTGCTGCCCGCGGGGGTGCTCGGCCTGGTGGTGGTGTGTCTCATCGGCGCGTTCATGTCCACCATCGACACCCACCTCAACCTCGGCGCGTCGTACATGGTCAACGACATCTACAAGCGCTTCATGGTCCCCGACGCCGAGGACCGCCACTACGTGCTCGTGTCCCGCGTGATGATGGCCTTCCTGCTGGCCCTGGCCGTGGGCATCTCGCTGAAGATGGAGTCGGTGGGCGGGGCCTGGAAGTTCCTGCTGACGTTCGCCAGCGGCGCCGGGTTGACGTGGATCGTGCGCTGGTTCTGGTGGCGCGCCAACGCCTGGACCGAGTTCTCCGGGATGATCACCTCGGGGGTGGTGGCGTCGGCGGTGCACGTGCTGCGGCCCGACTGGCTGTACTCGCAAAAGCTCGTGTTGACCGTGGGGGTGGCGACGTCGGTGTGGGTGATCGTGACCCTGCTGACGCCGCCGGAGGACGAGGAGAAGCTCGCCGAGTTCGTGCGCCGTATCCGACCGGGATCACCCGGCTGGAACCGCATCTACCGCCGCCACGGCATCACCCCCAGCCCGTTCCTCGGCCGCGCCGTGCTCCTGTGGCTGCTGGGAGTGGCCGGCCTGTTCAGCCTGAACTTCGGGGTGGGGAGCCTGCTGCTGTGCCGCACAGCGCTGGGTGTCACGCTGCTCGTGACGGCGACGATCTGCCTCGGCGTGCTGGCGATGGTGCTCAGGCGGGGGACTGCCCTCGATCCGCCGACGGAAAACCACTAACATTTCTGCGCACCATCTCGACGGTTGGAGCTCCCATGCGGCCCGTGCGACCCGGCAAGAAGAAACCCGGCCCCGACACCCCGCCCACGCCGTCGGCCATCCCCGCCGTGAGCGGGCGCGACGAGAGCATCGGCCAGCTGCTGCTGCAGGAGGGGCACATCCTGCAAGATCAGCTGGACGCGGCGCTGGCCAAGCAAGACGCCGAGGACGGCTACCTCGGCGACATCCTCGTGGACATGGAGGCGGTGGACCAGACCGTCCTGTACTCCACCCTCGCCGCGCAGGCGGGCATCCCCTTCGTGCGGCTGGAGCCCGCGTACCAGGACCCGGCCGTGGCCGGTATGGTCGCGTTCCGGCTGATCAAGAAGTTGCGCGCCATCCCCCTGTTCAAGGTCGAGAAGACCCTGACGGTGGCCATGGACGACCCCACCGATCTCAACCGCATCCAGGAGCTCAGCTTCGCCACCGGGTGCCGCGTGCACGGCGTGTACACCACCCACGACGCCATCGAGGCGGCCATCGAGGCTCGCACCGGCAACCTCATCCAGGTGGCCGGACTGCAGCGCAGCGACCAGCTCAAGGACGCGGACGCGCCCGACGACGAGGCCTACGGCCGGCACGAGGAGGACGAGGACCCCAACCGTCTGGGCAAGCTGCGGGCGGTGGTGGACCTCATCGACAACCTCATCGTGGACGCCCTGAGCGTGCGCGCGTCGGACATCCACCTCGAGCCCAAGGCCCGGCACCTGCGGGTGCGCTTCCGCATCGACGGCATCCTCAACGACCGCCCGTCGGTGCCCAACGGGTACAAGGCCGCCGTCATCTCCCGCTGCAAGATCATGTCCCACATGGACATCGCCGAACGACGTATCCCCCAGGACGGCGCGTTCTCCATGCGCTTCCGGGGTCGCCGCATCGACTTCCGCGTGTCCAGCTTCCCCACCCGCCACGGCGAGGTGATCGTGGTGCGGGTGCTCGACCGATCGGGCCTCAAGCTGGATCTGGACGGCCTGGGCTTCCCCGGCGGGCTGGCCGCGGACATGCGGCAGATCGTGAAGCAGCCCAACGGCATCCTGCTGGTCACCGGTCCCACCGGATCGGGCAAGACCACCACGCTATACGCCCTGCTCGGGGAGCTGGACGCGGCGCGCAAGAAGATCATCACCCTGGAAGATCCCATCGAGTACGACCTCGACGACGTGTGCCAGGGACAGACCCATTCCAAGGCGGGCTTCACCTTCGCCACCGGCCTGCGCGCCATCCTGCGCCAGGACCCCGACGTGATCATGGTCGGCGAGATCCGCGACGTGGAGACCGCCCAGATCGCCATCCAGGCGTCCCTCACCGGACACCTCGTGATGTCGACGCTGCACACCAACTCCGCGTCGGCGGCCATCGCCCGGCTGCTGGACATGGGCCTCGAGCCGTTCCTGCTGGCCACCTCGCTGTCGGGTATCGTCTCGCAGCGCCTGGTGCGCAAGCTGTGCCCCAACTGCAAGGAGCCCTACGCCCTCGACGCCGACGAGATCACGTCCATGGGGCTGGACGAAGACGCGATCGACCCCGACGTGGAGCTGCACCGCGCCGGCAACTGCATGTACTGCAACAACCTCGGCTACCGCGGACGCACGGGCCTGTTCGAGTACATCCAGGTGGATCAGTCCGTACAGTCGATGATCATCCGCCGCGTCTCCGGCAAGGATCTGGAGCGGGAGCTCAAGTCGGTACGCAGCTATCGCACGCTGCGCGACGAGGGCATGGGCAAGGTCGTCGAGGGGGCCACGACGCTGGAAGAGGTGCTGCGGGTCACGACCCTGTAGCCCGCCGAGAGGACCGACATGGAGATCGTCGAGAACCGAGACGAGCACGGCATCTGCCTGCGGATCACGCGGACGCTGGACCTGACCAACAGCCCGGACCTGAACGGGGCCCTGGAGACGTTGTTCGACACGACCGTCGAGCCCATCTGGATCGACGTGTCCGGGCTGCTGTCGGTGGACTCGGCAGGCCTGACGCTGTTCCTCAAGTGGCACCGCAGGGCGCTGGGTGAGGAGCGCCGCTTCGCGTTCGTGCACACGAACCACTACCACCGCAAGCTGCTGGAGATCACCCGGCTGGATCAGCAGCTGGTCGTGTTCGACGTGCCCGGGGGCCAGCGCATCCCGCCGCGGCCGCTGCAGGGGCTGGCCCGCCGAACCACATCGACGCGGGACGAGGTGTCGCTGGAGCTGATGCTGGGTGAGATGGAACGGGAGCTGGAGATCGAGGACTGATCGTACCGGGGGAGCCCGGGGGAGGACTTCATGTACCGAACGACGTGCATCGCCGCCTTGGCGGCGCTGATGATCTGTGCGCCTGCTGTCGCCGAGGAGGTCGCCGAGGACCCGAAGGAGCCCAGCCTCGCGCTGTACCTGGACCGCTGCCAGGACGGCGGCGACGAGGCGGACGCCACTCGCGCGTCCACCGACTGGGACGGGCTGCTGAACATGGGCTACACCGCCGAGGATCTGGCACGCATCGCCGAGGCGATCCCCGAGGACTGCACCTTCATCTCCTTCAGGACCGCGGCCATGTCCCTGGCGCGGGAGCTGAAGATCGAGGCGCAGGGCGAGGAAGAGGAAGAGATCGATCCCGACGATCCGATGAACGCGGGGCGTTCCTGGGAAGACGCGGACGTCAAGTACCTCCAGGACATGCTCGTATGGAACGTCGCGACGTCCGCCTACGGAGGTGTAGAGACCATCGCCGACATCGTCCTGGCCGTACAGGGTAGCCAGCGTCTCGATGACGGTACGCCCGAAGATCTGGTCGAACCCATGACGACCATTCGCGATCTCCACGTCATCAAGTCCGCGGTCAGCCTGGGGCGTAA
Organism: uncultured Rickettsiales bacterium; assembly: GCA_964558555.1. Lineage (GTDB taxonomy): Bacteria > Myxococcota_A > UBA796 > UBA9615 > CAYRNR01 > CAYRNR01. Next base: position 7,289 of record CAZLEO010000279.1, read on the forward strand.
CGTCCCCGCAGTCTTCGCCATCGGCCTGTCCCGAGGTGCGCAGACCGAGGAGGAGTTCGTCTGGAGGACGAGGGGGCCGGCCTGGGTCTCGTCAGGGATGACCATCGGGCTCGCGGTCCTGTCCGTGGTCACGGACCAGGAGGTCCAGGCGGCGCGCGGGACGCTGGACAATCCCGACTCTCCCCTCGACGACTGGCTCTTCGCCGCCCACGCCTGGAACGTCGCCGGCGCCATCGGTTGGACCTTCGTGAGCGTAACCAACATCATCTCCAACATCGTGGTCATGGACGAATACTGGGACGACCGACCCGGGCAGGATGGCAAGGGCGGCTCGTCGTTCCGGCTGGAGATCGCCGTCACCCCACAGAGTGTGTGGGTGCAGGGACGGTTCTAGTTCGAACTAGCGGCGTCGTATCAGCGCCGTGAAGGCCACGCCCAACATCAGCAACGCCGGCGCGCCGCTGGTCTCCCAGTCGTTACCGCAACCACAGCCCCCACCGCCGGAGTCGTCGTCGTCCCCAGGCGCGCCGTCGTCGTCCGCGGCCGCGTCGTCGTCGCCGGGCGCGCCGTCGTCGTCCCCGCCCGCGTCGTCGTCGTCCGCGGCGTCATCGTCGTCTCCGACCGCGTCATCGTCGTCTCCGACCGCGTCGTCGTCGTCCGGGGCGTCGTCGTCGTCCCCCTGGGTGTCGTCGTCGTCGCCCACCGGCTCCTCGCAGTCGCCCAGGGTCTGGATGACGTTTGCATAGGCGTTGTAGGGGTCCTTGGGGTTCAGCGACGAGTCCAGCAGGCCATAGGTCATGGCGTTGTCGTCGTTGACCAGGTCGTACCAGAACATCTTGGTGAGCTCGGGCCAGGGCTGGTTCGATCCGTACGGATTGGATCCGGTCCAGACCTGCGACAGCCCGATGTACGTCTCCTCGAGCTGGTCCGCGGCGTAGGCGTTGGTGTGGTCGCCCAGGTGCTCGGACTCCCAGCCGAACTCGGTGAGCCACACCTCCTTGCCCGGGGAGTACATGTCCGTGATCTCCTTGATCCCGTTGATGAACTGCACGCCGGCGAGGAACTCGCCGTCCAGGGCCTCGCCCCACCACTCGTCCACCGGGTCGGCGTACTTGTGGTGCGTGACGATGTCGATGTACGGGTTGGCGTCGGCGAGGATCTCGATCAGCGAGTAGTTCCAGCCGTTGTACCAGCACTCGCAGGTCCACGGGACGCACGTGCCCTCGCACGAGTCCCACTCCGCGCTACGCAGGTGGGCCAGGTCGGGCCCGAGCACCTTGCAGTCGGGGCACGCGGCGTGCACCGCGTTGGAGCCCGCGATGAGGATGTCGCTGGTGTACTGCTCGCGCGTCCCCCGGTAGAAGCTGCCCAGGTTGGGCTCGTTCCACATGCCGTAATGCTTGACCGACCCGCTGTACCGCTGCACCACGGCGGTGACGAAGTCGGTCCAGTAGGTGGTCGACGCGGGCGGGGCGTTGAGGCACCAGTTCTCCCAGTTGGCGTCGGCGTTGTTGCACGCCGCCCCCACCGCCCACTCCGGCGTGTACGAGACGGTCATGTACACGTGGATGCCCAGCGCGTTGCACTTGTCCACGAAGCGGTCCGCCACCGACCAGTCGTAGCCGTTGTCCGACGGCTCGAACTGGAACCAGTTCATGTCGAACCGCACCCAGCCGATCCCGGCGGCGGCCACCATGTCCAGCGCGTCGTCCGACGCCTGGTGGGCGTTGACGCCGTAGGGGCATTCCTCGGTGAAGGCGGCAGCCTGCAGCGGCAGCACGGCGCACACCGCGAGGGCGAACAAGAGGCGCAAAATGGTCATGGGACTCCCTCCTCGGTCGCGAGTATAGGAAACCTCGCGCGAGGGGGGGAAAGGGAAACTACTTGCGGCCGCCGATGAACGCGCGGATGGAGCCGGACGTCGCAGCCTTCTCCGGCGACGGCAGCTCGGTCTTCTCCGTGGCCTTGGCCGCGAGCCAGGTGGTGATGGCGCCGAGGTTGGAGCGCGGCTCCACCCGCGTGAGGAACGCAGCCGGGGCATCCTCCACGTGGGGGCCGTGGCCCAGGAAGATCCACGTCTCCCCCTCCTTGAGCGACAGCTCCGATCCCGACCCGTCCAGGATCGGCGAGAAGTGCCCCACCTCGTTGCCCTCGTCGTCGTACAGGATCGGGATGGGCTGCGAGTAGTGGATCGGCACCCCCGGCGCCGTCCCCTGGATCGTCTCCACCACCTGGATCTTGTAGACCGCCTCCGTGGACGACCGCGAGCTCGACCGCTGCGCGTTGACCACCGTCGCCACCACGATCCAGTCCGCCTCTTCGAGGACCTCCTCGAGGGGGCGGTGGAAGATCTGGGATGCGGCGGCGGGGAGCGCGATGGCTGCGAGGAGGATGGCGGCGAGCAGGGTGCGAGCGGTCATGGGTGCCTCCGAGAGTGGGACTGGGACGAGTCTACGAGATCGGGATGGGCGTTCAAGGTTGTTGTGGGTAGGCGACGGGCGCGGAGGAGGCGGACAGGGGACATGAACCACCCGATATTTGGTTCCTTAATCGGCTCCTCCGTCCTCGTTCTTCTCCACGCCATGGGATGCACGGGCGACGAAACGCTCGCCGGCGACGACGATGACGACTACTACCCCAACGGCACGTGCAGCGAGTGCTGGGGAGAGTTCGACAGCGAAGGCGAGGAGAGTCTCCAAGAAATCCTCTACTGCACCGAGATCCACGGCTATGTCTGGCTGGGAGACGAACCATGGCTAACCGAGGTCGAGCTACCCTGCCTGGAGTGGATCATCGACCTCTACATCAACTGCGATCACGTATCTTCCGTCGCCCTTCCCGCTCTTTCGACGGTCATCGGTGATCTGGATGTCAGCTGGTGCCCGATGCTCACCCGGCTCGAGGATTGTCAGAGCGTCGAGTCCGTAGGGGGCAATCTGGCCATCATCCGCAACGCGCAGGTGACGCGCGTGGAATACCCCGCGCTGGCCGAGGTCGGTGACGATGTGAGTATCACCAACAACGACACTCTCGATCACATCGATCTGACGTCTCTTGTTTCTGTGGGACGCGGTGTAGACATCAGCTGGAATCCCTTACTTCGCGATCTTGTCGGACTGCCAAACCTGGAACACGTCGAAAGCGAGCTGAAGATCGGAAACAACGCCTCGCTCGAGAGCATCGAGTTCCCATCGCTATCCACCGTTGGAGACGATCTGTACATCGGACACAACGACTCTCTCCTGGACCTCGCCGGCTTCGAGTCCCTTGAGTCGGTCGGCGGCGATCTGCAGATTCGCTACAACCCCTGCATCAGCCAGATCGAAGCCGAAGCCTTCGCTGCATCCATCACCATTGGTGGTCAGCTCAGCATCCACCACAACGAAGGCCCTTGCCTCTGAGCTCCTACCAACGCCCCTTTCACTTTGCCCAATCTCCTCCCCCTCCCCTCCCCCTTCCTGCTTTAATACCGGCATGAGCACCAGACCCTTCTTCCTCCTCCTGATCGGCGCCCTGCTCGCCCTGGGTTGTGCCAAGGATGCCGACGACGACGCCACGGACGACGACTCCGGGGCAGGCGACGACGACGCCACGGCGGGCGACGACGACACCACGGCGGGCGATGACGACTCCGCGGCGACGGACGACGACGACGCGGGGGACGCCGACTCCGCGGCGGGCGACGACGACTCGGCGGCGTCCACGGGCGACGACGACGACGCGTGGGTGCCCACGACCGTGGAGGAGTGCTTCGACGGCGTGTTCGCCAACGATCCACCCATCGGTCCGGACTACGACCAGTACGGGCCGACGGTGGGATCGCACTGCAAGGGCACCAACCACCAGCAGATCGACGGGATCGAGCGGGTGGTGTTCCTGGGGGACTCGGTGACGTCGGGCACGCCGCCCAACTGGCCTTCCCAGGTCTACCGCACGCTGCTGGCCGACGAGCTCACCGCCCGCTTCGGCCTGGAGGCGCCTTCGTCGCTGTGGGAGATGACCAACCCCATCGACGGCACGGCGCTGGTGCAGGACTCCGGCGACTTCTCGTGCTGCTCCAAGTGGGGGGCGCGCACCGACGATCTGATGCAGGACAACGACCAGATCCTCGACTGCTTCCCCGAGGACGTGCGGGACCAGCGCACGCTGGTGATCTTCACCATCGGCGGCAACGACATCTCGTCCATCACCCAGGACGGCATCGACGGGGTGCCGTACACGGACATCTGGATCGAGGTGGAGGAGTTCGTACAGCTGCTGCGCGAGGCGGTGCAGTGGTTCTACGAGGACCCGGCGCGGTTCCCCAACGGCGTGTTCGTGGTCTTCGCCAACATGTTCGAGTACACCGACGGCACGGGCTGCGTGGACGCCTGTCCCCTGGCGGAGCTGGCCGGCTTCGGCGCGCCGTGGGACGATCCGGACGAGCTCGCGGACATGGTCATCTACGCCAACGAGCAGTTCCTCAGCGTCGCCGTGGAGACCGGCGCCGACATGATCTTCATGCTCGAGAACTTCTGCGGCCACGGCTTCTACCACGACCACCCCGGGGCGCCGTGCTACCGCGGCAAGGGCAACGACTGCTGGTTCGACCTGACCTGCATCCACCCCAACCCCGACGGTCACGCGGCGATCGCGGAGATGTTCACGGCCGTCGTGGACGAGTAGCCCCTGCATCCACAGCGCTTCCAGTTGTGAAGATTCTGAAAAGAACCCATGAATTCGCCCAATCTCCTGCGGTAAGATCGACTGCAGTGGGGCGGAGCGGGAGGTTTGTCATGACCCCTCAGGAAATTGAGGGAATGGGCGAGGTGATCCAGGCGGGCGTCGAGTCTGCCTTCAGCCAGATCCTGGCGGACACCTCGTCGTGGCAGGCGAGACACCGTGCAGCGGCCGGTCCGAGCATCGAGAGGGCGATCCGGGCGGCCGTGGAGTGTGCGGTACAGGAGTGCATCGTCAGTCCGTTTCCCCGCAAGGGGAGTCCACGGGCGGTGTTGCGCAACGCGCGGCCGCTGATACGAGCGGCGGTGCAAAAGGAGCTCAAGGGTTTGGTGGGATGAGGCTCGGGGGTGCCCGCGCCCCCCCGCGGGGGTTGGGGGCCCGGGGGGGGCCCCCCGGCCGAAACCGCCCGGACCCCAGGGATTACCCCC
>CAZLEO010000280.1:0-10808 GCA_964558555.1 uncultured Rickettsiales bacterium
CGACGACGAGGACGGCGACGGCGGTGACACCTGCTACGGCGACTGCGACGACACCGACAGCCTGCTCAACATCAATGACGCCGACTACGACGGCTGGACCACCTGCGACGGCGACTGCAACGACTTCGTGTCCAACGTCAACCCCGGCCGCGAGGAGATCTGCAACGGCGGCATCGACGACGACTGCGACGCCAACACCACCGAGAACGGCGACCTCGACGGCGACGGCTCCACCAACTGAGACGGCGACTGCGACGCCCTCTACCCCGCCGTCTATCCCGGCGCCGTGTAGATCTGTGACGGCCTCGACAACGACTGCGACGCCTCCACCAACGAGCAGGGCGATCCCGACGGTGACGGCTTCTCCGCCTGCGACGGCGACTGCGATCCCGACGACGCGGCCGTCTCACCGGGGGAGGCCGAGGCCTGTGACGGCCTGGACACCGACTGCGACGGCCTGATCCCCAACGACGAGGCCGACCAGGACCTCGACGGCGTGCTGGTGTGCGACGGCGACTGCGACGACCTCTCCGCCGACACCTACCCCGGCGCCCCCGAGCAGTGCGACACCGAGGACAACGACTGCGACGGCCTCGTGGACGAGGACGTGGACGAGGACACCGACGCCGACGGCTTCAACGCCTGCCAGGGCGACTGCGACAACACCGACCCCGCCGTCTACCCGGGCGCCGCCGAGATCTGCGACGGCAAGGACAGCGACTGCGACGGCACCCTGCCGCCGGACGACGTGGACGCCGACGGCGACGGCTGGCTGCTGTGCGCGGGTGACTGCGACGACGCCGACGCCGCGATGAACCTCGACGACGTGGACGCCGACTCCTACACCACCTGTGACGGAGACTGCGACGACCTCGACGCCGATCTGAACCTCGACGACGTGGACGCCGACGGCTCCACCACCTGCGACGGGGACTGTGACGACAACGACCCGACGGTGACCTCCATCGACGAGGACGCGGACGGTTACAGCCTGTGCGAGGACGACTGCGACGACACCGACGCGTCCCTCAACCCGGCCGACGTGGACATGGACGGCTACTCCACCTGCGACGGGGACTGCGACGACAACGACGCCGCGCTCAACCTCGACGACGAGGACTCGGACGGCGTGGACACCTGCAACGACGACTGCAACGACAACTCCGCGCTGGTCAGCCCGACCATGGCCGAGACCTGCGACGACATCGACAACGACTGCAACGGTCTGGTCGACGACGTGGACGAGGACGCCGACGGCTTCGCGCCCATCGCCTGCAACGGCGAGGACTGCGACGACCACGAGGCGACCACCAACCCCGGCGCCGAGGAGATCTGCGTCGACTACGTGGACAACAACTGCGACGGCTTCGCCGACGAGGAGGACGAGACCTGCGCCGAGCCTGCGGACGACGACGACTCCGCCGACAACGGCGACTGCGAGTGCTCCGTGTCCTCGGACGGCTCCGCCACCCACGTGGCCTTCGCCGCCGGCCTGCTCGCCCTGATCGCGGTGCGCCGCCGCCGCTAGGCCCCTGGCCCGCCGCTCCCTCCTCCTGATTCCCCTCCTGATCGCCGCCTGCGCCGACAGCGGCGAGTGGGGAAATCCGTCCGGCGACGACGACGCGACTCCGGACATCACCGAGCCGGACGATCCCGAGCAGGTGCCCGGCAGCGAGCTCGAGGAGGTGCCTGGAGGCGGCGCCTCCTACGACGAGGCCGAGCCCCTGTGCAGCATCGCGCTGCAGTGCGATGCCGAGGTCCCGGACGCGCCCAAGCTGCCGTGCCGGCTGCGCATCGACGACCACGACGGCGCGGCCCGTTACGACGGCTGGGCCGGCGTCGAGCTGCGAGGGCGGTCCTCGTCGGGGTTCCCCAAGCGCCACTACAACATCGAGCTGTGGCGAGGCGGGCACACGCGGATCGAGCCGGGGGCCGCGTGGCGGTACCTGGACACCGGAGTGGACCCCGGCGGCCAGTGGCGGACGGTGGAGTACGATGACGGCCACTGGGGCGTGGGCGCGGCGCCGCTGGGCTACGACAGCTCCGAGACCACCACCGTGTCCTACGGCGGCGATCCGTCCCACAAGCACGTCACCACCTGGTTGCGCGGGCGGTTCGAGGTCGAGGACGCCTCGCTGGTGGGTCCGTTGACGATCTCGCTGCGCCGGGACGACGGCGCCGCGGTCTACCTCAACGGCACCGAGGTCGGCCGCTCCAACCTCCCCGACGGCGTCGTGACCGCCGACACCCTCGCGACCGCCGACGTGGAGGGCACCTTCGAGGTGCGCTACTTCGACCTCGTCGCCCCGGCCGAGCTGGTCGTGGACGGCACCAACGTGCTGGCCGTCGAGCTCCACCAGGCGTCGCCATCGAGCTCCGATCTCGGCTTCGACCTGTGGCTGGGGGACGTGGGCGACGAGGTGGACGTGGACCTGTTCGGCATGGGCGCCGAGAGCGACTGGGTCGCCAACGGCAACTACGCCGACCGCGCCCTGTTCCGCAACAAGCTGTCCTTCGACCTCTTCCAGAGCTTCGGCGAGGAGCGCTACGCCGCCCAGAGCGTGCTGTGCGAGCTGACCCTGGACGGCGACTGGCTGGGCGTGTTCACGCTGGGTGAGCGCATCAAGCGCGACGACGCCCGCGTGGACATCGCCGAGGACCCCGACGACCTCGGCCGCAGCTTCATCGTCAAGAACGACGACGGCGGCGGCTGCTTCATGCCCGCCGAGGCGGTGTACGGCGAGTGGTGCCTGGTCTACCCGCGGCCCGATCGGGCCTCCGAACCGGCGCGCGAGGGCATCGTCACCGCGCTGCAGGCCTTCGAGGACGCGGTGACCGGCCCCGACCCCGGCGATCCCCACGCCGGCGTGTTCGCCCACCTGGACCTGGACTCGGCCGTGGACTGGATCCTGCTGCAGGAGCTGTCCAAGAACAACGACGCGTACTTCCTCAGCGTCTACCTGTACAGGGACCTCGAGGGTCCGCTGATGCTGCTGCCGTGGGATCTGGACCTGGCCTACGGCGGGTATCCGGTGAACAACTGCGACGCCACGGGCTGGGTGGCCTACCGCACGTCCCTGGTCCACGCCTTCGCGGCCGTGCCCGAGTTCCAGCAGCGGCTGGTGGAGCGATGGACCGAGTTGCGCGCCGGTCCGCTCTCCGAGGACAGCCTGCTGCAGCGGGTGCACACCTGCCGCGACATCCTCGGCGACGATGCCCACGCCAACTTCGAGGTCTGGCCCATGGACGAGATCGAGTTCTCGTGGGACGGCATCAACTGGCTGTGCCCCGTGGCCACCTACGACGAGGAGATGGCCCGCCTCGACGACTGGCTGCTGACCCGGCTGGCGTGGATGGACGCGAACATCCACGCGTTCTGAAAACACTTCATTTGCTGCATTTTCTTGACCGTCTGCTTACAATAAAGAGCTGGGCAGTCTCGCCGTAGTGGGAGCGCGACGAGTCGGCAGCAGACGAGGGGGATCGACCAGGATTCATGGGCAAGTCGAAGCCGCACCAGTGGTCGCGCGTGCACGAGAGCAAGGCGTCCGACCAGGCGACCCTGTCGGAGATGAAGTCCCTGCGGACGATCCGCCGCGGACCGGTCCAGGGCGTGGCGCTGACGGTGCTGCGCGGCAACGCCATGGGTCCCCTGTTCGTCATCGACGACGCCAGCGCCCGCATCGGCCGTGGTGACGAGGCCGAGGTCCAGCTGGCCGATCTGAGCGTGTCGCGGTGCCATGCGAAGATCACCGTGGAGGGGGAGGACGCCTGGGTCGAGGACCTGAAATCCACCAACGGCACGTTCGTCGACGGTGAACGCATCGAGGAGCGTCTTCAGCTCGTCGACGGCTGCCGCATCGGCATCGGCCAGCACGTGGTGCTCCAGTGCAACCTCGTCGACGAGCAGGGCGCGACCCACTCGCGGCAGCTGCAGTCCAAGCTGCTCATGGACACCCTCACCGAGACCGGCAACCGCCAGTACCTCATGCGGCGGCTCAACGAGGAGATGAGCTACTGTCTGCGTCACCTGCAGCCGCTGGGGTTGATGCTGGTGCACGTGGACCACTTCGACCACGTGCAGCAGAAGTACGGCCAGGAGGTGGCCGACGAGATCCTCACCGCGGTCGCCCGCATCCTCAACGACTCCATCCGCTCCGAGGACTCGGCGTATCGCTACGGCGGTGAGATGTTCGGCATTCTCGCCCGTGGCGTGAACCGCCAGGGCCTGGCGATCCTCGGCGAGCGCATCCGCCTGGCCGTGGAGTACCTGGGGATCCCCACCCGCGACGGCCTGGTCCGCATCACCACCAGCGTCGGCGCGGCCAGCCTGAATCCCAAGTTCGTGCTGGGCCAGGACACCCTCAGCAGCGCCGACGACACCGAGCTGCTCATGCAGGATCAGCTGTTCCAGCGCGCCGACCGCGCGCTGTTCGACGCCAAGATCAAGGGCGGCAACCAGGTCGCCGTGCGCAAGTCCTAGCCCGTCTTCACCAGGGTCCAGTTGAACGCCGGCGAGTCGAAGTCGTCGCACAGGTCCTCGAACAGCTGGAACCCACCGTACTGACGGAACATGAACCCGCCCAGGGGGCGCGACGTCCCCGGCCAGACGTCCTCCGACTCCCCGTCCAGCTCCACGGCCATGGGCAGGGCCGCGCCCATGCCACAGCCGCTGACGTCGATCACCGGCTCGGTGCAGGCGTCCAGCATCGGGGTCACCCGCAGCTGGAAGCCGATGGCGTCCAGGGCCGGTCCCGGCACGCCGGAGGTTCCCATCACCACGGCGTGCTCGCCGTCCTCGGTGACCGCGGCGAGGACCCCGTACGTGATCCACGCGCCGCCCACCCCGGCCTCGCGGTAGAGACGCCCCGGGCCGGTGATGCCCGCCATGAGGTCGTCCATGTCCACGTCACCGCCGTACCAGATGGACGTGGCGTAGGCCGGCCCGAAGTCGGGCTCCACCGACAGGTACTCCCCGTCCCACGACAGCACGCCGTCGATCCACTCGCCGTCCTGGGACGCGCCGTGCGAGTCGAACCCGGGGCCACCCTCGCCGATGGTCTCGCAGGGGCCCGGTGGTGCGGTGTCGTCGTCGTCTCCGGCGGTGGTGTCGTCGTCGTCGCCGGGGGTCGCGTCGTCGTCGTCGCCGGTCGGGGTGGTGTCGTCGTCGTCTCCGGCGGTGGTGTCGTCGTCGTCCCCCACCGAGGTCCCCGAATCGGGGCATCCGGCCAGGGGCAGCACCAGGACCAGGGTGGCGAGTCCTCTCGTGAGCGTCATCGGTGTTCCCTCCTCGCGATCTGCCGCGAGCGTCGCACGGCCAGCCCCGCCAGCGCCAGCATCAGCGCCGCCGCGCCCCGGCCCGCGCCCTGACCGCCCGCCGAGCACGAGCAACCGGCTGCAGGGATGGAGATGTCCTCGTCCGGACTCCAGCCCGAGAAGTTGCCCGCGATGTCGTACGCGCCCCAGCGCACCGTCGTCGAGGCGTTGGGCTCCGCGTCCGGCCAGGACCACACGCAGCCGGCGCTGCCGAGCTCCAGTTCGCCGTCCAGGGACAGCTCGGAGACCTCGCCGTTGATGGCCTCGGCGTCCAGCCTGTCCCACCCCTCGAGCTCGGCCACGAGCACGTGGCCCGTGGGATCCACCCAGAGCCGGACGATGTCGGTCGGACCGCAGCTGGACACCACGCCCGGGGTGCGTGGTGACGCGCTGGACTCCCGGTCCTGCTCGTCCGGCACGGCCGGCGGTGCGTCGTCCGTGTGGTCGCCCACCGTGAACTCGCCGACGATCTCGAACTCGTCGAGCTCGAGCGTGTACGTCTCCCCCGCGGTCAGCAGGTCGTCCGGGGTCAGCACCGCGATGCGGTCGTTGTTGCCCCACAGCTCCGAGATCGTCGCCGGCACGGGATCCCCCAGGGAGTCCAGCAGCTCCAACCTGGACTCCACACCCCCGGCGTCGTACGCGGAGGCGCCCAGCCAGACCCGGGCGTTGCGCGGGACGTCCGCCTCGCCGAACGCCGGCGCGAGGATCTGGGTCGCCTCGGAGGCGCAGCTACAGGCGTACGCGGGCGCCGCCAGGGCCAGCCCGGCCGCGGCGGCGGCGATCGTCGTCAACACTCGAAACATCCTCGTCATGGTCGTTCCTTTCCGGTCCCGCGACGAAGTACTGGCAAGGACTCCGCCGGAAAACCGGGCCGTTTGGTGCCCTACGGGCATGCGGGGCTCCGCCCCGCGTCGACGGGTCTTCTCATTCCCCAACCGTCGACCAAACAACCGTCGACCACAACCGTCGACTGTCGACTGTCGACCGTCGACCCCATAGCCGCAGCTCGCTGCTGCTATGATCCCCCCTCACACCGAGGGGAATCCCCATGGAAGTCGCCGGGCTCGTCGGAACGCTCGTCTCTCTCGTCATCACGCTCGTGATCATCGCCTGCAGCGCGATCCTGCCGCTGGCCATCTTCGCGCTGACCGGGTTCCTGATCTACAAGCGGCTCAAGTCCGGCGGCGCGGTGGTGGTGCAGACGAACCTGCCCATCGACCTGAACCAGGCGTTCCAGCCGGCCACGCCCAAGCCGGGCGGCTCGTCGCGCATCAAGAAGGTCACCTGCCGAACCTGCGGTGCGTCCAAGCAGGTGCCGCCCAAGACCGCATACATGTACTGCGACTACTGCGGATCGCTGGCGGACTGGGACTTCCGCATCTCGTGCCAGTCCGCGGGATCCATGCGACCCGGCCCGGCGTACGAGCAGCTGCAGGCCAAGGAGGGGCCGCTCCAGGCCCAGGCCAAGATCGATGGCGACCAGGACACCTATCGGGCGTCGCTGCGGCGGGTGTTCGAGGGGCACATGAAGTACTGCCCGGCCGCGTACTCGCCGCGCCTGGGCGACCCCGAGTACCGCGATGCCCTGCTGCACTTCACCGTGGAGTCGTACCTGAACGCGGCCTTCGACCTGGAATGCCGCGAGCGGCAATCGGCCATGGACCTGGCCGTGAAGACCCTGCAGTGGAACCGCGGCCTGACCACGCGGGTGGAGCCGGAGAGCTTCCGCCGCCTGGTCCAGACCTTCCGCAACCACAACGAGCGCTTCTTGCAGCTGTGCCAGCCGTTGCTGGACGGCCACCCGGACCACCCGACGCTGGACCTGTGCTCGGCCATCGGCGCGTCCGCGTTCATCCAGGGCTGGCTGCCCTACCTCGACGACGCCGAGCAGCAGCGGCTCATCGACGAGATGGGCCTGGGCGGCGAGTACGTGGCCATCGAGCCGGTGGAGACCACGAAGCGCCACTGCGGCGGCTGCGCGAAGCCCCTCGAGGTGATGCCCGGCGCCAAGCGCGTGGTCTGCGAGGCCTGCGGCCACACCAACGACGTGTCGCAGCCCGAGATCAGCTGCACCGGCTGCGGCAGCCCCCTGTCCGTGCCCGCCGGCAAGACCCGCTTCGCCTGCCCGAGCTGCTCGGCGGAGATGCGGCTCGACGGCATCGCCCCGGGATGATGCCGTGACGCGCCGTCTGACCTCCGTCCTGCTGCTGATCCTGCTGGCCACGCCCGCCGCGGCGTTCGCCCAGTCCACCGTCACCGTGGCCGTGACCGCGGGCGAGTCGTGGGTCCATCACCGGAAGTGGAAGGGGGTGCGCCTGACCACCCGACCCCAGATGGCGTTCTGGCTCACCGACGAGGCCGGCGAGCTCGTCCAGACGCTGTACGTCACGCGGCGGGTGGGTCGTCAGTCGTGGCTCGGCGGCGCCTTCACCGGCGAGTCCCGCGACGAGATGCGCCGCCCCTCGGCCCTGCCCGTGTGGGGACACGCCCGCGGCGTGCAGGCCGAAGACGGCGTCTACCTGCCCACCCACGACGAGCCCCTGCCCGACGCCGAGACCGGCGCCACCCCCCGCGGCGGCTTCTCCAAGACCTTCGAGCTGTCCGCGGATCTGGCCCCCGGCACCTACCACCTCAACGCCGAGATCAACCAGTCGCTGGACTACAACGATCCCTGGGCCGCCGACCTGCCCGAGGGAGATCCCCACTACACCGGCGGCGAGTACGGTTCGGGCCAGCCCTCGCTGATCTACCGCGCCACCTTCACCGTCGGCGACACCCCCGCCCAGCACCACCTCGCCCTGGTCGGCCACGGCCACCCGTGGGGCGCCGACGGCGAGGTCCAGGCAGACACCTCCACGCTGACGACCGCCCTGCAGATCGTCACGGACATCATGCTGACCTATTCGCCGGCCCCCTGAAATCTCGTTCCCACGCTCCGCGTGGGAACGGATCAACCTCGCCGACGCTTTGCGTCGGCACAATATTTCCGGATCTCACCACCCCAATATCGCGTCGATCACCGGCCGCCCCGCCACCAGCCAGAACCCAGCGCACACCCCCACCAACATGCCCAGCTGCGTCGCCGTGCCCACCCAGTACGACTTCTTCCAGTGGGCCCGCCGCGGCACCACGCTCAGATCCGTGCACACCAGCCCCTTGCCCTGCCGTTGCACCTTGGCGAACAGCTTGTCCCCCCGGGACGGCTGGTAACGCTTGGCGGCGCCGAGCATCCGTCGGTCGAACCGCACGGGCAGCGCCTTGCGGTCCCTCTTCAGCACCGGCCCCCACTCGTCCGTACCGATCTTGTCGACGCGCAGCCACCCCTCCTCGACGTCGCCGGCCTTCAGCCGCCGCCACGACGTCTCGGACGGCTTGACGAACTTCTTGGGCCAGTACGGCGACACGGGCACCACCAAACCCAGCCCGCGCCCGCCGATCCCCATCATCGCCGTGCCGTGGAACACCCCCACCGCGCCCATGCCCACCGCGATCAGCCCGATCCCGCCCTGGCCGATGGCGATGAACCCCCGCGCCACCTGACCGATGGCGATCACGCCCGTGGCCATCTGCCCCAGCGCCACCACCCCTGTGGCCATCTGGCCGATGGCGATGACCCCTCTGGCTTCCTGACCGACGTCGATGATCCAGCCCATGGGGGGAGGGTAGCAGATGGTCGACGGTCGACGGTCGACGGTCGACGGTCGACGGTTTGGGTCGACGGTTTGTGGGTCGACGGTTTGGGGGTCGACGGTTTCTTCCTTCAACCTTCAACCTTCAACCTTCAACCCACCCCGATATACTTGCCGTCGCAAATCCCGGAGGCCCCTTGGAGCTCTGCCCCACCTGCGGCGTCGTCGCCCCCACCGCGCGCAACAGCTGCGAGGTGTGTGACGGCGATCTGTCGGGACGGCGGCGGGCGCCCGAGATCGCTGACGGGCGGTACTGGGTGGGGGTGCGGTGCCACTTCCAGTGCCGGTCGTGCGGGCACATGTCGCCGCTGAACTTCCTGGACATGGACGGATCGGTGCAGTGCCACCACTGTGGCCTGGAGCAGGCCTTCGACGTGGACTCGTGGCGCGACGGGCTCGAGCACGCGCACCAGGTGGGGGACCTGGCGGGCCCGGAGCCGGAGGGGCGGCACCCGCACCCGCGCGTGTCCGTCGTCGGCGCGAATCCCATGGCGCGCGTGGGCGTGGACCAGACGCAGGCCACGTCGGCCCAGGCGGGCACGGTCACGCGCGACGGCATGACCCTGACGAGGTCGCTGCGCGTCGACGCCAGCCCCGGTCACCCCCTGTGCCGCCGCTGCCAGACCCCGGTGGAGACCTACGTGGAGGGCCACCGCGTCACCACCCGGTGCCCGAGCTGCCCGACCGGCGCCGTGTGCGAGCTGCCCGAGCGCGCCGAGCAGTCGTGCGCCGGCCTCGTGGGCGTGATGGCCGACGACATGCGCGTGGACCGGCCCCAGGTGAAGCTGGACAGGTCGTCGGGTGCGGTGGCCATGACCTGCCCCAACTGCGGCGCCGGGTACAGCGACGTGTCCGAGGGCAAGATCGTCAAGTGCCCGTTCTGCCAGACCGTGGCCCGCATCCCCGACCGCTTCCTGTTGCGCTACCTCGACCGCAAGCCCGTCACCGCCACGTGGTGGCTGCTGTTCGAGGGGGGCTCGCCGGCGCGCCGCGAGCTCGAGAAACCGGTCAAGGGCGGCGACAAGAAGCCCCCCGAGGTCCGCAAGGCCGAGGCCCTGCGGCCGCCCCTGCCCATGCGGGTGTTCACCACCGTGCTCATCCCCGGGGCCATCCTGCTGGTGATGATGATCCTGGTGTACGCCGACAAGATCTTCTGGTTCCTGCCCCCCGGCGTCCGCGCCATGGTCCCCAAGGAGGTCGTGGACGCGCTGAGCTACCTGGGGATGGTGCCTTGAAGGTCGTCGACGCCACCGCCGCGCACCTCGACGATCTCGCCGCCCTCAACGCCGAGGTCCAGGCCATCCACGTCGCCTTCGATCCGGGGCGTTACCTCGAGCCCGACCTCGCCGGCCTCCGCGCCTGGTTCGCCAGCCTCCTCGGCCAGCCCGGCGCCCTGCTCGTCGTCGCCGAGCTCGACGGCCGCGCCGTCGGCTACGCGTACGCCGCGATCAAGGACACGCCCCCCAACCCCTTCGTGTACCCGCAGCGGTCGCTGTACCTCGACCAGCTCTGCGTGCGCCACGACCGCCGCGGCCAGGGCCTCGGTCGCGTCCTCGTCGACGCCGTCTTCGCCCGCGCCCGCGACCTCGGCGCCTCGCACGTCCGGCTCGACACCGCATACGACAACCAGGCCGCCCAGGCCTTCTTCCGCCGCCTCGGCTTCGAACAGGGCCACCTCCACTGGTCGGCCCCCATCAGAGAGAAACAGACGACATGACCGCCCCCGAGTCCTGGGGGCGCCCCACCCCCCGGGGGACGCGCAACACCCGCCCCACCCCCCCCGCCCGCCCCCCAACACAC
>CAZLEO010000280.1:10818-12388 GCA_964558555.1 uncultured Rickettsiales bacterium
GCGTCCCCCCGCTCGGGGGGGTATGGTATCACCCGCGCCGACGCCCCGGGGGGGCACAACTTCCTCTTCCTCCTCTTCCCCCTCCTCCTCGCCTGCACCACCCCCGAGCAGCGCTGCCACGACAAGTACGATCTCGAATCCTGCCTCTCTCTGTGCGCAGGCTCGGATACCTCGTGCCACCGCGACCTCGCCGTCGACGTGCCCCAGCTCGCCGTCCCCCTCCTCGAGCACGCCTGCGACGCCCGCGACGGCCAGGCCTGCCTGGACCTGGCGGGCCAGTACTCAGGCCCCGAGGAGATCGACTACCTCGATCGCGCCTGCAACCTCGACTCCGCCGCCGCGTGCCGCCAGCTCACCGGCGCGCACCTGAACGCCACCCCCGCCGACTGGTCCTCGGCCATCGCCGCCACCGTCCGCGCCTGCCACCTGCTCGGCGAGCGCGGCTGCCTCGACGCCGACCGCATGGAGGGCCGCCACCTCCACCTGATCTTCTGCTCCGGCGGCGCCACTCTCCCCGGCCCGTCCTGCGCCGACCTCGACCCCGACGGCTCCTACGGCCCCCCCGATCGCGACCTGTACCTGGCCATCGACGCCCGAGTCCGCGCCGACTGCGAGGCCGGCACCCCGAACGCCTGCTCCCTGGGCGAGGCCTGGGCCATGGCGGGCTTCGCGCGGCACAAGGCGCCGAGCCCCGTGGAGGCCCAGTGGTACCGAGAACGGAACTGAGCGTGAAACCCCACCCCCTCCTCCCCCTTCTCCCCCTCCTCGAACCCGTCGTCTGGGATGTCGACTTCCTGAATGTTCGCACCACGCCTATTTCAGACAACCTCCCCTCCGGCCACACCGGCGGCCTCTTCCAGTTCGACCCCGCGCACCACACCATGCTCTTCTCGTCCACTGACGGGGACCCGAGCCTGTCGTGGCGGGTGCAGGAGCAGATGATCCGGTTCTACGAAGAAGGCGTGATCCACGACGCGTATTCGCTGGAGTGAGCCAGGTCACCGCTCGATGAGGTCGAAACTGAATGAGACTCATTTCACCGTGAAATGAGTCTCATTCAGTTCTCGGCTCTCCGTGGCCCGGGATCGCAGGAGAAAACACCGGGGAAATACGACGGGTCGAGACACTGGCGCTCCTGGCCTCGAAGAGGGTACACCTCGATCAGGGAGGGGAACATGGCAGCGTTTCGATCCACGTTCGTCGGGGGATGCGGTCGGAGCGGGACGACCTGGGTGGTGGATGTCCTCGGACTGCATCCCGTGCTCAGCCCCGTCTACGAGACCGACTTCGTGCTCGCGGTAGCCAGGGCGATCTGCGAGGGGCGGCCGCACGAGGAGATCCTGGGCTACATGGAGTCGTGGTGCCGGGATCTGCCCCACCGACCGCACAGCAAGCGGTCGTACGAGCGGTACGTACACGGCCCCCACCACGTGCTATTCGACAGGAACGACGGGATCAACGCGACCCGGGTGTTGCTCGATCGGCTCGGCCGCGGGGAGCGCGGCCTGGCCGCTTTCCGCGACTTCGTGGAGCAGCTGTTCGGCCGCCACGCCGAACGCGACGGCAAGCC